>CAJTVL010000060.1 GCA_910579425.1 uncultured Lachnospiraceae bacterium
AGGCCGCAACCAGTCCACCATGGAATATCTGGATGTGAAGGATGTACTCTATCGGGGGAGCCTTCCGGTGGAAAAAGGGTTTTTCTGTGAGGAAAGGGATAATGACTATGAGATTGAGTTTTGCAATGTGAGCTTTCGTTATCCTTCTTCCAGGCAGTACGCCCTTAAGGATTTTTCCTTCAAGTTCCGCACCGGGGAGAGGCTGGCGGTGGTGGGCAGAAACGGCAGCGGCAAGACTACCTTTATCAAGCTCCTCTGCCGTCTCTACGACCCCACGGAAGGGGAAATCCTGTTAAACGGCATTAATATCAAAAAGTATGACTATGAAGAATACAAGGCCATTTTTTCCGTGGTATTCCAGGATTTTAAGCTGTTTTCCTTTTCCCTGGGGGAGAATGTGGGAGCCTGTGTTTCCTATGATGAAGAAAAGGCGGTTTCCTGTCTGGAAAAGGCCGGCTTGGGGCAGCGGCTTAAGGAGCTTGAAAAGGGCGTGGGTACCTATCTTTACAAAAATTTCGACGAGGACGGGATAGAGATTTCGGGAGGGGAAGCCCAGAAAATGGCCCTGGCCAGGGCTCTTTATAAGGACGCGCCTTTTATGATCCTGGATGAGCCCACTGCCGCCCTGGATCCCGTGGCGGAGTATGAGATTTACAGCAGGTTCAATGAGATCGTGGGGGGAAAGACTGCCGTGTACATCAGCCACAGGCTTTCCTCCTGCCGGTTCTGCGACGATATTGCGGTGTTTGACGAGGGGCGTCTGGTGCAGAGAGGCAGCCACGAGGAGCTGGTGGCGGATCGGGACGGAAAGTATTATGAGCTGTGGCAGGCACAGGCGCAGTATTATGAAGGGGAACAGTCTACGACTCGCTTTTAGACCTGTCATTTGTGATTTGGGAGTGGTTCATAATAAAATCATGAAATGCTTTAAATGATTTTAAATGTGGCGTCATTTCTATTCTCTCGACCATTCCTTTAAAATATTCTTTTGTTGCAATATTTTGAGGTTTGTTTTTAGAATATCTGATTTTTTTATATCTTAATAATTCATGAAGATAATGAAAATGATATTTTGCGATTGTATCATCACTTTCTTCTGGCGGTATCATGTTTTCGGGATCATTTTTATCAATATTATAGTGATTATAATATTGATAAAAATCAGATCCCGTTTCTACCTGTCCTGTAGGATATAATCCGCGGCATCCTAATAACCAGGTTTCAAAGCAGTGATTACATACCAATATTACGATATCAAAGTTTATTTGTCGGATAGAATAATGGTTATTGATCTGCTCAATTACGTTTTGCTTTCTGTCCTCAACCTCTAATTCTTCGGCATCTAAGACTATTACCAGTTGATCAATTTTGCCCGGGTTTAATAAAATAGTGTCTATTGTATCAAACAGAGCTTTAGTAACCAATTGGGTAACACCTTGTCCACTCTGTAAAACATAATTATTTTCCTGTACTTCCTGAATATCTGGGACACGCTTTATTCCAAAGTTCATATATTCAAGCCATAAGGGCAGTACTTTTAGAAATGATTTTTCATCTTCCAGTAAAAAGTAATAATTCATTATATTTTTCCTTCAAACTCCCATCTGTTGATTAAGTTAAAATAGGCATCATGTTGGCTATTGCCGATTCCATAAGTTATACTTTCGCTGTTTTTAACGACGCAGCCATCTCTGTCAATAATTCTCCACTTATCCTTATCAATAGCGTTAATGATTTTAGGATGATGGCTGGTTATAATAAATTGGAGATCATTTCGTTCTGTCAGCATCAATTCGGAAAGTAGGTCAATACAATTCACACCTAATCCATTTTCAAATTCATCGATTAGTACCAGAGAATCTTCGGACATTGTAAATAATTCAACAATATAATATATTGTTTTCAACATTCCATTAGAAATATCATGCTGTAGCAATTTTTTCCCATACACTTGAATAGATACCAAATACATTTCCATTGAACTGTCTTCTTCCACATCCATATCTTCAATTTCTATAAATAATTCCTTTACAGCATCAAAAATTTTGATATATAACTCTGGATAGTATCTTTTTGCAATATATAGCTTTAATGCTACAGGAAGATGGCTAAACATTTTAAACTCTCTATTTTTTTCAATTTTGATCGTATCTGTTACTTTTGACTTTAAGCGGCTGAAACTCTCGCTTCTGATACCACCCCTTACTGCTAATTCGATTTCTATGGAATATAATTTACGTATGCCCATAATCAGAGGTTCAAAATTTTTATCTTCTGAATATTGCAGAATTAAGCTTTCGTCCTTCTTGGGCTGTGGAACTTTATCATAACCGATTACCCGGACTTTTCCTTTGTTTCTCTCAAAAAGAAGATTCCCATTACATGAAAGTTTTTCGAATGAAAATTCGTATTTATTTTCTTCGTTGATAATTAATCCATCTTCACTGATCCTTTGAATTTCATAAAACCATTCATAGCTGTTATTGCCAATTAAAATTCCAATTCCGACGCGATAAGGGCGGAGTATTATATCCTTATCGACTGCAAGGCCTAAGGAATATTCTACTGCGTGAAGAACCTGGGTTTTTCCGACACCGGACAAACCAACTAGTAAAGTAATATCTTTATTAAAAGTTATTCTTTCAATTTTAAAATCTGTTTTTAAATTTTCAAATTCAATCCACTGTATTTTCACGTATTTGCTCCTTTCATTCATATTTATATCCCTCCATTATGATCATATCCTGTTAAATCCACACAACCGTTGTCCAAGGCTTTCACAGTAAGTTATTCCTTCGTAGTCCCCCCGTATTCATACCGCACGGGCAAAAGGGTCAGTGGCGGGGCCTTTTGTCCGTTGCTGCGTGCGATCAGGATCTCTACACATTTTTCCGCTAGCTGCTCAATGGGCTGACAGATGGAGGAGATGAATAAGTCGCCCTTTGGATAGCGGAACTTGCGGATACCGTCAAAGCCGATGATCTGCACATCCTCCGGAACCCGGTAGCCCTCTTTCTTGAGCAGGTTCATGAACAGATGGCCGTGATAGTCTGTATGGGAAAAGACCCCGTCAAAGGAGAGCGAGCCGTCGCTTCTTTTGTGGTCGGCAAGGAAATCTTTCATGAGGGCAAGGTTTTCCGGGCATTCCACCATGTTCAAATAATCCGGCTCAAGGCCGTGCTTTGAACAGGCATGGAGATAACCCTCCAGCCTTTTGTCGGATTCTCCGGGAAAAACGGAGTGAAAGCGGATATATACGGGATGCTTACAGCCGAGCTCCAGCAGCTTTTCAATGGCAAGGCAGGCGCCCGCAAAGTTGTCCGATGCCACTCTTGGAATCACCTTGTTCTCAAAAAAGCGGTCGAAAACCACCAGCGGGAAGCCTTCAGAGATATACTTCCCAATATCGGAGTAGGTCAGGGCAATCACCCCGTCCACCTTATTGTTTACGGCCAGGCTTAAGTATTCGGCTTCCTTTTCGGGAATACCTCCGGCGCAGCACAAAAGCACCTTCAGCCCTCTCCGGTAGAGAGAGGACTCAACGTAGTGGGCAAAGGTGGCAAAGAAGGGGTTGAGGATACCTGGGATAATCAGAGCTACCAGATTGCTTTTTTGGGTTTTCAGGCCCCGGGCGTAGGTGTTTACTTCATAATTGAGTGAGGCGATGGCCTCGTCTACTTTCTGTTTGTTTTTTTCTGATACCGGAATACCGTTGATCACCTTGGAAACGGTTCCCAGGGCAACTCCGGCTTTCAGTGCCACATCTCTCATGGTGGGCGCTTTTTTTGTGCTCATAATATTACTCCATTTCGCAGAATATGACAGGGATTCACCTGTGACAGGTATTTTTCTACAATAAATATAGCATATTTGGGGAAATAGGGCAAATGGGGAGGGCTTCGGGATTGTATGTCCGTTAAGAATAGATTATAATTACACCAACTAATCAGAGTGAGGTGTATCAGGACAATGAAACCAGAAGAGATGTGGGAGCGTTATTGTAAGGAAAATAATCTGAGCAGCGAGGTCTATGATGAGGCATGGGCTTTTGGCGGCGAGCCGGATAAGCTGGCTGAATTGGTAGTGCAAGGAGTCAAAACAGCTACATCATCCCTATATATCCTATATGAACTTGAGCAGGAATCCCTTCCGAAAGAGGGCAGCTACAGTATAATACTGGATTCCCGTGGGGAAGCCAAATGTATAATTAAAACCACAAGGGTATATGTAGTTCCTTATAATAAGGTCAGTGACACTCATGCATACAGGGAGGGCGAAGGAGACCGAAGTCTAACCTATTGGAGAGAGGTTCATAAGGAATTTTTTACCAATTGCTTAAGAAAAGCAGGATTATCGTTTAGTGAGACAATGAAGGTTGTCTGTGAGGAATTTGAAATTTGCTATTTTTATTATGCCTGAAAAGACCTGATTTTATATTTGTTATGAACCTACGAGATTATCACTGACAAGCTCTATTTTTCCGTCTGGTCTGTTCTTAAATGTACAAAAATGTTGTTTGCCATCAAATGCAAGCAAATCCTCAACTGCTTTTTTCATATAGGGGTCTGTTATTTTTTCTTTTGCTTCATTTGGAGCAAACCAATCCACCTCTATACTTTCATCTGAAATAGTTTCCACTCCTGCCACATATTTACAAAGAAAAGTCAAATTGACCGTTGTTGGCAAAACCATTCCTTCAAGAGGGCCATATCCTGGCTTTGGTGACAATCTCTGATAAATACCAACAATTTTCTCTGCTTTTGCAATCACATTGATCCATTATCTTTCCTCCTGCTGATTCCGAGTTGTATTTTCTGCTGCACTGTAAATTCAGTCCATTCAATATGATTATATTGCATTATAATCCCAATTTGTCGTTCAATTTTTATTATACCAAAACCTTTTATACCGAACAATGAAAACATAAAAATTGGCAAAGCGCTCTCATTTAGAGGTTTCCGGCCAGGGTATAACCATTTACATCATCATATCAATCGCATAGTCCCGTACTGCTTTCGCCCGGACCAGGCATTTGGGCAACCCTGCGAAAAAGTAACCAGGATAATACATAAAATGAAAATAATACACATTGAAACGTTTCATATTTAGGTGTATTATTGAAACTATAGATAAACGGGTTTTCTTCGGAAGAATTTGAATTCCGTTATTGACAATCAGCTAGAATGTAAGGGACAATAAAAGAAAGAAATTTGCAGGAAAGGGACCAGACAGCAATCTTGCCGTTTCCTGAAAAATATAAGAAAGAAGGGAAAAAGAATGAAGATGATCAGCGAAACTTTAAGGGAAGCCCGCAAGTATGAAGAGGCGTTCGGGAAAATGATTACCGAGCAGCAGCGGCCTGCCTTTCATCTCTCGGCACGGATCGGATGGATGAACGATCCCAACGGATTTTGTTTTTATGACGGGAAGTATCATATGTTTTACCAGTATTATCCCTATGAGACCCAATGGGGCCCCATGCACTGGGGACATGCGGTGAGCACGGATCTTCTGCACTGGGAGTATCTCCCGGCGGCCTTGGCACCGGATGAGTTTTATGACAAGGACGGGTGTTTTTCGGGAAGCGCCATTACGCTGCCGGACGGAAGGCATCTTCTGATGTACACGGGCGTGGTGCAGGAGCGGCAGAAGAACGGCGGCGTCTGCGATGTCCAGACCCAATGTCTGGCGGTAGGGGACGGGATTGATTACGAAAAATACGAGAAAAACCCGGTCATTGACGAGAGGGATTTGCCGGAGGGCAGCAGCCGTATTGATTTCCGGGATCCCAAGATCTGGCGGGAGGAGGATGGGAGTTATTCCTGCGTGATCGGCAACCGTCCGGCAGACGGCAGCGGCCAGATTTTGCTCTTTACCAGTCCTGACGGTTTTGAGTGGAAGTTCAAGAACGTATTGATCGCAAATAAGAACCGGTTCGGAAGGATGTGGGAGTGCCCGGATTTCTTCCCGCTGGATGGAAAATGGGTTCTCTTGACCAGCCCCCAGGATATGCTTCCCCAGGGTTTTGAGTACCATAACGGGGACGGCACCCTGTGTCTGATTGGCAGCCTGAATGAGCAGAAGGATACCTTTACGGATGAACATAGCCAGTCCATTGATTACGGCATTGACTTTTACGCCCCCCAGACAATTCTGACCCAGGACGGGCGGCGGGTCATGATCGGATGGATGCAGAACTGGGACACCTGTAATGTTAAGGGCTACAGTAATCCCTGGTTTGGCCAGATGAGTCTGCCCAGGGAATTGTCCATCAAAAACGGAAGGCTGTACCAGACCCCCGTCAGAGAGTTAGAGGAGCTTCGCCGCAACCGGGTTGCCTGCAAAAATGAGATATTCTCAGGATTGAAGCAGGTGGATGGGGTGAGCGGCAGGAGAGTGGATATGGAAATTACGGTGCGCCCGGCGGTGGTGGAAAACGGAGTGCCGCGGGATATGTATCGGAAGTTTGCGGTGCGTTTTGCCCAGAATGACAAGTATCAGACCTCTCTCAGCTTCCACCCTTCGGATTCCATTATGAAGATCGACAGAAAGTTTTCCGGTTCCCGGAGAGCGATTATCCATCAGAGAAGGAGCGAGGTAAACAGCCAGAACGGAGAACTGAAAATAAGACTGATTCTGGACAGATACAGTGTGGAGGTGTTTATCAACGACGGTGAGCAGGTCATGAGCGCCGTTTTGTACACGGATTTGGATGCGGACGGGATTTCCTTCCTTGCGGACGGCATGGTCAGCATGGATCTGGTGAAGTACGATCTGATTGGTTAAGCACAAGAAAGGATTGCGTTTCATATGAAAAAAAGTTTTGTTATCTCTCAACAATATTTGCTGCTGCCCATTAAGGCACAGGAGGAGACCAGACAGGTGGCGTTTTATTGTGAGGGAAAAAAGATTCTCGAATTTGCAGTTCCTGTAAGCGACTGTGGAGCGGCAGGAGATAAGGCAGGGAAGCAGGCCTACGCCTTCAATTATTATGCGCCCATTCCCATGAGAGAGTGGATGGGAAAAGAGATTTGTATAGAGGGGGATGTGCCAAAGAGCTTTTTAGAGGCCATTGCCTTTTCGGAGGAAATGCCGGATGTGGCGCAAAGGAGGCCGCTGATTCATTTTTCCGCCAATGTAGGGTGGCTCAATGATCCTAACGGACTGATGTATCATGACGGTGTTTACCATATGTTTTTCCAGTATAATCCCTGTGACACCAGATGGCAGAATATGAGCTGGGGGCATGCGGTAAGCCGGGATCTGCTCCATTGGGAGCAAAAGGAGACGGCTCTTCTGCCGGATGAGGACGGGCCCATGTATTCGGGGAGTGCTATCGTCAATGAGCAGGGGAAGCTGGGGCTTCCCAGAGATGCGGAAATCCTTTTTTACACCTGCGCAGGCAGTTCTTCCAAGTGGAGTGAAGGAAAAAAATATGTGCAGAAGATTGCCTACAGCACGGACGGCAAGACTTTCCAAAAGAGGGAAGGCTGCGTATTGGAGAATGTAGCCGGAGAAAACCGGGATCCCAAGGTCTACTGGCATGAGGGCAAACAGGTTTATTATATGGCGCTTTTCCTGGAGGGATATGATTATGCCATTTTTAATTCCGGGGATTTGGAACATTGGGAGATGACCCAGCGCCTTTCCCTTCCCAATGCCAGAGAATGTCCGGATCTGCAGAAAGTGCCCGTGGAGGGCGGCGGCTATAAGTGGATGTTCTGGGGGGCTGACGGCTATTATTTCCTGGGCGACTTCGATGGTTCCCGGTTTGAGACGGATGGGGTTCAGCACAATGCTTACCAGACCATGCTTCCCTATGCGGCGCAGACCTTTTGGGGAACGGACCGTGTGATTATGGTACCCTGGATGCGGACGGATAACAAGGGAAAGGTGTTTACCAGCGTGATGGGAGTGCCAAGGCAGTTGTCTCTGGTGAAAAAGGGGGATGACTTTATCCTGCGCCAGAAGCTGGCAGATGAATTTGAAAACAGCAAGGAGAGGGTTCTGGAGCAGAGCCTTGCAGGCGGAGAAATTACTCACCGCCAGGAGAAGGAAGCGGCCCTGGAGGTGAAGCTTTATCCTCAAAAGGGAGCCGGATTTGAGGTAAATCTCTACGGCACAGTACTTACCATGGAGCCGGGGAGCGGCCGTATTATAATAGAAGGAATTGCAGAGCGGGGCGGACACATCAAGGGAGATACGGCGCTCTCCTTTGACAAGGAGCGTCCTGCATCAGAGCAAATCAGCCGGGAGCGTCTGGCGGCACAGGGCGTTTCTCTGGAAGGGCTGGATGAGGAGATCCCCAGGCCTGTTTGGGGGAAAGCCACGAAGGAAGAGTTTAAGCTGTTCAGGGAAAAAGTAGAGCGGATGCCCTCATGGGCGCAGGCAGGTATCCGTGTCCTGGAAACGGGAGCGGATCCGGAAAGTATTTCGCTCCTTACCGACGGGGAGGTTCTGGAGATCACAGTGGACGATGGCCTTGTCAGCGATGCTTATGAGACGGCCACGGATGCCCTGTGCGGAGAGGTGAAGATCAAAGCCAGGGGAGAGGTGAAGGTGGAAATTTCACAAATTGCATAGACAACTAAGACATATGACAGGCAGGGGAACACTTTCCCCTGCCTGATTATGAAAAATTAATAATCTGGAAAACTTTTACTAGGATTTATCCCCGGAATGTTGTATAATTTTCTCATAAGAATTTAATAGGAGGGTAGCATTATGGCAAAAGAAATGATTGCAATGCTTCTTGCCGGCGGACAGGGTTCCCGTCTGTACGCACTGACACAGGAGCTTGCAAAACCGGCAGTTCCATTTGGCGGAAAATATCGTATCATTGACTTTCCGCTTTCCAACTGCGTTAATTCAGGAATTGATACGGTAGGTATCCTTACCCAGTATCAGCCGCTGGTGCTGAATGAATATATCGGAAACGGACAGCCCTGGGATCTGGACCGTCTGCACGGTGGTGTTCATGTCCTGCCGCCTTATCAGAAAGCAAGCGGTTCGGATTGGTATAAGGGAACGGCCAATGCGATTTACCAGAACATTTCCTTTATTGAGAGATATGATCCGGAGTATGTGATCATCCTTTCCGGCGACCAGATCTGTAAGCAGGATTACAGCGACTTTTTGAAGTTCCATAAGGAAAAGGATGCGGAGTTCAGCGTTGCCGTCAGAGAGGTTCCCTGGGAGGAAGCTTCCCGCTTTGGCCTGATGGTTGCAGACGAAAACGACAGGATCACAGAGTTCCAGGAAAAGCCCAAGCAGCCCAAATCCAACCTGGCTTCCATGGGTATCTACATATTCAACTGGGATATTCTGAAGAAATATCTGGAGGAGGATGAGGCGGATCCCAATTCCGAGAATGACTTTGGCAATAACATCATCCCCAATCTTTTGAGAGACAGCCGCAGGATGTACGCTTACCACTTTAACGGATACTGGAAGGATGTAGGAACCATTTCCTCTCTCTGGGAGGCGAATATGGAGATTCTGGATCCCGAGCACAGCGGCATAAACCTTTTTGACGACGACTGGAAGATTTACAGCCGCAACAGCGGTATGAACGGACATAAGATCAACACCGGCGCAGTGGTCGAGAATTCCATGCTCACAGACGGATGCCGGATCAAAGGTACCGTGAAGCATTCGATCCTCTTTGCGGGCGTTAAGGTGGAGGAAGGCGCTGTTCTTGAAGACGCGGTGGTAATGGGCGGCTCCACCATCAAGGCAGGCGCGGTGGTAAAGCACTGTATCGTAGCCGAGAATGTTACCATCGGCGAAAACGCAGTGGTGGGTGCCATGCCTGCTGAGGAAGAGGACGGTGTTGCCACCATTGGCTCAGGGATTGTGATCGGCGATAATGCAAAGATCGGCCCCAATGCCATGATAACGAAAAACGTGGAAGGCGGTGAAGAAAAATGGTAAATTCAAATACAAATGCACTTGGTGTGATTTTCCCCAACAGCTATGATGCGCTGGTTCCGGAGCTGGTTAACGTACGCCTCATGGCTTCCATTCCTTTTGCCAGCCGTTACCGCCTGATTGACTTTATCTTATCCAGCATGGCTCACTGCGGCATTAACAATATTTCTGTAATGGTGAACAACAATTACCATTCCCTGATGGATCACTTGGATTCCGGCCGTGAGTGGGATCTGGTGCGCAAGAACGGCGGTCTGCATATTTTCCCTCCCTTTGCAGAGAAGACCAGCGCAAAGCCTTATATCGGCCGTGTGGGAGCCCTCGCAAGCCTTTTGGACTTTTTGCGGGATCAGAAAGAAAAATATGTGGTTATCACAGACACCAATATTGTGGTTAATTTTGACTTCAAGGCTATGATCCAGTCCCATATTGACAGCGGCGCGGACGTGACAGTTGCCTATAATGAGCAGGAGATTCCCGAAAGCCTGATGAAAAACCAGTCCAATGACAAAGGCTTTTATTATAACTTTGACATTAAAGACGGACGGGTAACCAAGATTTATGTGAACTCAAGGGATGCAGGGGTCAAGAATTTCTCCATGAATATCTTTGTGGTAGAGAGAGAACTTCTGATTGATCTGATCAATACAGCCTCCGTGCGCGGGCAGGAGTATTTCGAGCGCGATGTGCTGCTTCCCCAGCTTGGCAAGCTGAATGTGCAGGCCTACAAGTATGACGGATACATGGCCCGCATCTGGGATACAAAGAGCTATTTCGATGAGAACATGAGGCTTCTGGACGACTATAATCTGGATGCCCTCTTCTCGGGAGCGCCGATCTATACTAAGATCCGTGACGATAATCCTACCAGGTACATTGAGGGGGCCAAGGTGCAGAACGTAATGGCTGCGGACGGCTGCGTGATCGAGGGCGAGGTAGAGAACAGTGTTCTTTTCCGCGGCGTTAAGGTTGCAAAGGGAGCTAAGGTTAAGAACAGTATCCTGATGCAGGGCAGCGTTGTGGAAGCAGGAGCAAACATTGAATATCTCGTTATGGATAAGAACGTGACCATCACGGCAGGCAAGGAAATGAAGGGAACGGGTAGCTTCCCGGTTTATATTGGAAAGTTCCAGACAGTATAAGGACAGAGTATTTCCTGAACTTTAAAGGGCGGGCGGTATGCATTGGCATTACCGCCCGCTGTTTGCTGCGGGCATCCAGCGGACGGGGGTTGTGCAGGGGAAATGCGCTGCCTGACAGATGAGATATCCCATGGCAGTAAGAGGATTATGATTCAAAACCGTGTTCCTTTGCCCATGCCAGAAGTTCGTCATATTTGGATGAGGCGACCTTTAGGGTTTCCTGCTGTCTTTGAATAATGGAGTCTTTTTCTGTAAGAATGTGGTCTTTCTTTTTGAGAATGTCATCCTGTTTTTTGAGCATGCTGTCTCTTTCTTTGAGCATGCTGTCTTTTTCTTTGAGTATGCCGTCTTTTTCTTTGAGCATATCCTCTTTCTCTCTTAGCATCACATCTCTTTCGGCAAGCAGATGATCCATTTCTCTCAGGCGGTCTTTCTGCTCATCCAGCATGCCCTGCCATCCCCGCTGGGTGCGATAGTAATCCTCCCGGGCTTCACACTGCATGCGGATTTTTTCTTCTTGGCTTAGCTGGTAGACGGTTTCGACGGCTTCGCCAATATATTCATTTTTCGGTGATAACATTTTTAGTTCCTCCCATGTGGCTGCCTTAAAGAGTGAGGCCCAAATATGTCGCAAGGAGGGACCCGTCGTAGACGGGAGGATTCCTTACGACCTACGTGCGCATCAGCGCACTACCTTACGGTCAAGCTGGTAGAGCTTATCCTCCTCGGTGGCCAAGTCTGTACGAGTTAAGTCTAACACAGAAAGGCGGAGCTTGTCACTATATAAAGTGTGATTCTTTACATTTAAAAATTTATAAGTGGCATAAAATTCAGGATGTTGCGGGAAAAGAGAGAAATTAAGAAGTCCGATCTGAACAACGGGACGGATAAGTTGATACTGTTCCCCGGAGCTTAAATGGTCGAAGCTCCTGCACAGATAGCTTAAGGAGCGGTCAGTCCAGTTATGCTCATTGATGACTTGCATTTCAAGATTGATAATCGCGCTGTCATTCAGGGAAACTTTAATATCCAAAATAAAGGTTTTGGCATCAATTGTGCTTCCGAGTTCAATAGGATTTGTGATCTCGGCTGAGAAAATGTCCGAGGGTGAGAGATGAAGAAGTGCGGAGAGCAGGCCGACCAGTACATGGTTATTTTTTTGAAGAAGTGCGCGAAACAGGTAATCATTTGTCATGGGAATTGTAAGAGATCCTGTGGCAGAAAAATTTGCAGTGCCGACGGTTTCAAAGTTTGAGATTTGATTCATAGAATTGTCCTTTCTGTGTGAGATAAATAAGAAATTTAGATGAACTGCATTGATTCATAGGCTTACATTAGAATTGTTAGAGAAGATTATATCACAGGGGAAAAGAAATGGCAAAACAAATCGGAGGAAGGGCTTTTACGGTATTCTATCCTCTCTAAAGTCTGGGAAAGTGTTTCCGGTTTGGGTTTGGGTGCTCCCGGTAGGAAGCTGTACCGTGTAGCCTTTGCTGTTCAGGCTGACCGTCAGTTTGTTATTAGTTTCATCGAGCACGGCAGGGGCAGGGATGGCGGGAGGCGGGCACAGAACGATAGGAAATTTCTTTTATGAAAATATCATCATATCCATTGTTGCCATTTACCGGGGAAACAGCAATCGACGTTACAGGATTTACCGGGGAGGATAATTTATCTACAAAACTAATACGGTTGTTGGCAGGCGTAGCCCGTACCTTGAAATCGGCCGGCAGAGAGTTATTAATTGTATTAGCAATCTCTGTGGCAGATGGATGACAGCGTCGTTTTTATAAGTATTATAAGCCCTCGTCACGAACATCCCATCATGCGTTGAGAATTCATTGCCATCAGGTTGTTTGCTGAAAACAGGTAATCGAAAGGACAGAGCCTTCCGCTTACCTGTTTGTGAGAAATATCTGATTTTACAAAACTGGAATGTGAATTGCCGCGTCCATAAAACTTCCGGAAAGATTGGAATCCGCTTTTACCGTAAGGGCAGCTTCCCCGGTCGCATAGCCGGAGCGGATCACTGCCAGAGCCCGTCCCTGGTAGGTGGTAAAGGCTCCGGCGGTATAGTTCTCATCTGTGATGGGATTGGCGGAGCCAAAGCCTGCAAGGCTTCCCTGGCCGGTTACATTGGCTTTGAGAGGGAGGGCGGCATCCGGCACAAGGTTTCCCTCATCATCCACAACCTCAACAGAAACATATGCAAGGCTGTGACCGTCGGCGGCAAGGGTAATGTCGTTCCCTGAAACAGCAGTCGGATTATCTGACGCTCTGTCAGTCGTGCCGGAAGTCTCAAAGATATTCCCGGCTCTCAGACGAAGAGCGGCGGGCTTACCCGCTGTTTTCAGGCAGGTGCGGGAGATTTCCGTGCCGTCACGGTAGCTTACCGCCTCCAAAAGTCCTGGCTTGTAGGTCACCTCGAAGGTGGCGGTGAAGCGGTTTGGCTTTCCGGCGGCTTTTTTACCGAGGCTCTTTCCATCTAGGAGCAGCTCCACTTCATCAGCGGCGGAGTAAACCACCACTCGGATTTGGCTTCCTTCTTTTCCATTCCAGCTCCAGCTTGAGAAGAGCTGAGGCCAGCCCCATTGGCTGATCACCTCCGTTTTTCCGAAGACATCCGGATCGGCGGCGAAGAGGCCGGTTTCCCCGCTGCCCCAGACAATCCGGCGATAGAGGCCTTGGGGGGTAAGATTGCCATTGATGTCAAAGTCCGCATCATTGGCCAGCCGCCAGGGATATTGGGAGGAATGGGACATTAAGGCCCAGGGATCCATGTTGGCCTGCGGGCTGTCTGGCTCCACAAAGATGGATTTGCCGATGCCGGCTTCCCCAATATAGTCGAAACAAGTCCAGGTACAGTCGCCGATCACGTAGGGCAGCCGTTCCACATAGTCCCAGACCTGGTCGATTTTCATAGGAAAGCTTTCCGTACCCAGGATAACCCGTTCCGGGAACATTTTTCCGGCCAGCTCGTAGTGATCCTCCATATAATTGTAGCCTACCACATCCAGAAAGCTGCAGAAGGGCTCGGAGCGGTCTTCCCAGAAAGTGTCTGTCACTGGTGCGGAGGCATTCTGTTCCATTCCGGAGGCGTTTTCGGAAAGCTCCTGCATCTTTCGGAAGTTGTCGGCCGCTGCCCTGTCATCCAAGCCGTTCCAGTAGGAGCAAAGGCCGTTGGAGACAAGGCGGGTGGAGTCGAGGCTTCTGACGAAAGCGGCCAGTTCCATGGCAAGGCGGTATCCGTCATTCATGCCGCCCCGTTCCGGGATTTCGTTTCCCGTGGACCAAAACAGGATAGAAGGATGGTTGCGGTCCCGGAGGATAAAGGCCTTCATATCCTTCTTCCAGTCATCCTTAAAAAACTGGTTATAATCACCGGGCTGTTTGGCCATACCCCAAGCGTCAAAGGCTTCGTCAAAAACATACATGCCCAGACGGTCACAGACCTCCAGTAATACGGCGGAGGGCGGATTGTGAGCCGTGCGCACCGCGTTGAAGCCGCTTTCTTTCAGCAATTTAATCTTACGGTATTCGCTGTCGTAGAGAGAAACCGCTCCCAGAATACCGTTGTCGTGGTGGATGCATCCGCCTTTCAGCTTCACGGTTTGGCCGTTGACCCTAAGGCCGTGAGTGGAATCTGCGCTGAGCGTACGTATCCCGAAAAGAACGGAAAGCTCGTCGGTCATAACGCTTTCATTGGCAGAAGTCTTTTCTGCGGGAATCAGGCCGCAGTGAAATTCCCCCAGGTCGGTAATCCGGGCAGATACCTGATAAAGATTGGGCTCTTCTGCGCTCCAGAGAACCGGGTCAGGTAAAGTGATAGGAAGAATGGCGGCGGCCCTGTCCATGGCGTTGACCTGTACCGTGGCAGAGCGGGTAATGGCGGCTTGGTCCTCTGCCTCAGGAGTCAAGGTTACTTCCACTTTCACCATATGGGTGACAGGAGTATCATTGCAGACGGTTACCTCTGAGCATAGATATGCCTCCAGCGGCCGATTTTCCTGATATTCCACACGTTTTGTATATGTAAAGATTCCGTCAGGGGCGATATGAAGCATGGGGGTATGTACCAGCTCCACCGAGCGGAAAATTCCTGCTCCGGTGTACCAGCGGGAGTTTGGCTGCATACTGGGATTTACGCAGAGCGTGAGCCTGTTTTCCTCTCCCCAGTAAAGATAAGGGGTAATGTCCGCCCAAAAGGGGGTATACCCATAATGATGCAGCAGAACCTGGCAGCCGTTTACTTCAAGGACGGTGTTCATCATGACTCCGTCAAAATGCAAAAAGACCTTTTCCTTCTTCCATGCAGCGGGAATACGGATGGTTTTGGAATAATAAGCCACCCGGCCGTTGTAATACCCCATAGCCGCTGCCGCCGGTGCGTGCTCACAGACGTTGTCCTCCAGCATGTAATCGTGAGGGAGGTTCACGGTTCTGGCGGTGCATTTCCCGGAGAGTTCATCTCCCGGCATGAAAGGGCCGTACTGGAATTTCCATCCGCCGTCTATGTTGACGGTGCGGGGAAAGGTGTCCCTGCAAACTTCATAATTTACAATATTTCTATTCATTTCTTCTCCTTTCCAGAAAATCTTTTTTAACTGATTTAATCATATTTTGTCCCCAAAGAAATGACAAGAACGAAAGATAAGTATATACTGAAAAAGAAGGACTGATTGCACGATGAACAAAGATGGGCTCTGACAGGATACAGGAGGCGTGAGGATGTGGGAGAAGGATTCGGATTTTCGGCCGGAATTGCTGTGGAGAGAGGGGAAAGCTTTTTTAAATATAGAAGAAAGGGCGCTTGCCTACAGAAAGCTTTATATGCAAAATGCAGATGAAAGCCGGACAGAGGAAAAGGGCAGGGAAGGCGATGGAGGGCTGGTGGCTGAGGCACCCCCGAAAGAGCACTACGCAGAAAGCCGTATGATGGAAGGGGATTTTGCTGCCCTGCTGTGTCTTTACGGCAAGGGCGGCGGGGAGCATAGTATCAGCAGGCGGGGCAGGCAGACGACATATTATGATCTGCCCAGGCAGGGGAAATATCACAAACATGAATACATAGAGGTGTTTTATGTAATTGAGGGAAGCTTTGCTCAGATTCTGCTAGGAGAAAAGAGGCATTTCGTAAAAGGGGAGGTGGTGATCACTGACCAGAACTGCGAGCATGCGGATTTGATCGAAAACCGGGATGCGGCGGTTTTGTTTTTGTGGCTGAAACCGTCTTATCTGGATAATCTGCTAAAAAGCTACGACAGGAGGGACGATTTGCATTATTTCCTGTTCCATGCCCTTGACAGGCAGAAAAGGGAACAGAGCTTTTTGGAGCTGAAAGCGGAAAAGAGTGTGGAAGAAATGGGGCAGCTTTTGGAGCGGCTTGTGGCGGAGGATTATGAGAGAAAGCCCGGGGCGGAGGAAATTATCCGGGGGAACCTGATCCGGCTGTTTCATTTGCTTTGCACCTCCTATGCCCTGCAGCTTTACAGCTCCGACCAGGAGAGCAAGGAAAGGGTGCTTTTGTATGAGCTGGAGCGGTATATCAGGCTCAACGCGGCAGAGGTGACGGCAGCGGAGCTTGAGGAGATTTTTCACTATCACCGGAATTACTACAATCTTTTACTTAAAAAATATAAGGGGAAAAGCTTCCGGGAGTACGTACAGGAGATTCGGATCCAGCGGGCAAGGGAGCTGCTTTTGGGCACAAAGCTTCCTGTGAAACAGATTGCCGCCCAGGTGGGTTATGAAAATACCAGCTTTTTTTATCAACTGTTCGAGAGGGTGGCCGGGAGCCCGCCCGGGGCTTTGCGGGGGGAATAAACCGGGGCGGCGGAAATCTGTAGGATGGCGCCGTGGGATTCGCCGGGCGCGGGGTATTAGTGGAAGTGGTGTAATTACGTTTTATTCCTGCGGGCAATGAGTCAAGCGGATGCAAAGCATCCGTTTGACTTGACAATAAATTTTTGTTGATATAACAATCATACTGTGCTATCATAAATGCAAAAGCAAAAGATTTCTTCCGGTGAAAGCCGCGTCTGGCGGAGCGTTCTGCTCTTTCCTTTTCTGAAATCCTGCTTTTATATCCCAAAAACTGATACACAGCAGGAAAAGAAGGAATGTCAGGATAGCGCCTGTACACCGGCGGAAAAAGAACTGTACTGCATTTTCCTACCCAAAAGGAAATTTTCCTGCCAAAAGGAGGAAAATGTATGTCAAATGTAATTACGGAACTGGAAAATCTGAATCTGGTGGATCGTTTCCTGTTTGATGAAGTGATGGAGGATCAGGCGTCCTATCAGGCCCTCATAAGCATCCTTCTGGAAAATGAGATTGAAATTCTCGACAAAACGCAGACGGAAAAGGAACTGCGCGTCTCCCCGGAGATTCGCCAGGTGAGGCTTGACGTTGTGAGCATGGACCGGGAGAAGAAGGTCTATTTCACGGAAATGCAGAAGCAGGATACCGGAAATCTGCGGAGAAGGAGCAGGTATTACCAGGCCCAGCTTGATGTATCCCTGCTGGAGCCTGGAACGGTGAACTTTAACCTGCTCAACGATAGTTGTTTTATTCTGATAGCGCCTTTTGACTTATTTAAGAAAGGACTTTACCGGTATACTTTCGAGGGCACATGCAGGGAATGCCCGGAGCTAAAGATCAGGGACGGGGCTGTAAGGATATTTATAAATACCAAGGGCACTAATAGAGAGGAGTTTTCGCAGGAGTTTCTGGAACTTATGGAATACATCACTGCATCTACGGATCAGGTGGCAGGCTTATCAGAAAGTCCCAGGATCAAGCTTCTCCATGAGAATGTGAAAAAGATCAGGGCATCGGAGAAAATGGGGGTGAAATATTTGCAGAAATGGGAGGAACTGGTATATGCAAAGGATGAGGGAAGAGCCGAGGGAAAAGCAGAGGGAAAAAAAGCACAGTTAATCAAACAGGTCTGTAAGAAGCTTAAAAAGGGAAAAACTCCGAATATGATAGCGGAAGAGCTGGAAGAGGACTTAACTGCTATTGAAAGAATCTGTACAGAGGCGCAGAAATATGCGCCGGATTTTGATTGTGAACAACTATATGCAGAGCTTTAAAGACGAGAGCTGCCGGACTGATTTTAGGTTCGGCGGCTTCCTTTTTATAAGGAAAGTTCGAAAATACGTGATCTGTTGTTTTAATATAAAGACGATTGATGGAGTTTGGAATTCACCTTTGGAAAAGGATATACAATAGAAAGAAAAGATTCATACCCAGAAAAGAAAAACAGGTTCGATTCCATACTCCCAAATATGGTACTATAATTCTATAAAATCATACCTGGAGGTTAGGACAATGGAAGATCATGGATTGACGGATGAGAAGTGGGAAGCGTTTGGAGAATATTTGAAAGAAAATGAGTATGGAGCAGCAACGATCGAAAAATATCTGCGGGAGCTGAGGGGATTTAAGCAGTGGCTGGACGGCAGGACAGTGAGCAAGGAGACGGCGGCAGAGTATAAAGCGTACCTGCAGAAGGAGGGCTATGCGCCTGTCACGGTGAACGCCAAGTTGTCTGCTTTGAATGTCTTTTTCCGGTTCGCAGGTTGGGAGGAATGCCGGGTAAGGTTTCTGCGGATCCAGAGGCAGCTTTTCAGGAATCAGTCAAAGGAACTGACCAGGGAGGAATACGAGAAGCTTCTTAAGACGGCCAGGGAAAAGGGGAAGGAGCGGCTGGCGCTTTTGATGGAGACGGTCTGCGGAACAGGAATCCGGGTGAGTGAAGTTTCCTATATCACAGTGGAGGCGGTAAAGAGGGGACGGACAGAAGTGAACCTGAAAGGGAAAGTGCGGGTGATCTTCCTGTCGGAGAAACTCTGCCGTAAGCTGCTGAAATATATAAAAAAGCAGGAGATTACAACCGGGGAGGTCTTTTTGACAGGGAGTGGGAAGGGGCTGTCAAGGAGGCAGATCTGGAGGGAAATGAAAGGGCTGTGCGAAAGCGCGGGGGTGGAGGCGACGAAGGTGTTTCCTCATAACCTCCGCCATTTGTTTGCCACGGCATACTATAAGGTAAGCAGGGACATTGTAAAGCTTGCGGACGTGCTGGGGCACAGTTCGATTGAAACGACACGGATTTATTTAAAAACTACAGGGGAGGAGCATACGAGGCATTTGGAGAAGATGGGGCTGGTGGTGTAGGCGAACTTAACATTCTGACTACAGCTATAAGGAATATGGTTAGATTTGAAAAGAACTGAAAAACAGATAATATTTTATTTCCTTCATAAAAATATATTTCAAGGCATAAGAAATCAGAGTCAAAGAAAAATCCTTCTGTGACTCCGATTCCGTATGCCTTTTTTGAACGTTTAATTCTAAATAAATATTGCCAGTGGTAATCGAAAAATGGTATAATACAAAAGATGTATAAACATACCATATCTCTGTAGTCAGAATGTTAAATTTGTCTACAGTTATACATATCTCAAGACTATTTATACTACCAGAAATGGTAGTAAGGAAGGGAAGATAAAGATTTAACATTAGGCTTTAACTAAAAACAATTCATTTCCGGAAAGATTCCGTCGTCATAACAGAATCCCAAACCAGAAAATATAAAGTGTTTTATGTGGAAATTGTGGTGGTTTATTGATCTATTTGTGATAGGCAGCGCCCTAGGTGAGGGGAAATCGGTCTGCCGGAAAGAGGAGCAGATACCGAGGGGAAATCTAATTCATGAGTATGGGGGATATGTCATTGAATGAGATGCAGAAGTTGAGGGTAAAATTGAGCAGGAAACAGCCGGGGGCAGAGAATCTGGATCAGCTTACGGGTGTCCTTAAGAAAGATGCCGCTGAAGCGCAGATTGCTCTCAGGCTGAGAGAAGGGCGTGGCGGCACGATTTTTATATGCGATGTGGATCACCTGAAGAAGATTAATGAGAAGTATGGACACCAGGCCGGAGATGAATGCCTGAGGCAGGCGGCGCAGATTCTGTCTTTTATGGCACGCGAAGGGGATATTTTGGGCAGATGGGGAGGTGACGAATTCCTTATTTATATGCCGAACTGCAGGGATCAACAGCAGGCACGGGACATTCAGGAGAGAATTGAAAACCGGTTGCGGGTTGGCCGGGGAAGGGAAAAGGGCAGGATCACTTTTTCCATAACAGTTGTGTATGTCTGCTGGGAGCAGGGAGATTCCGTTAGAAAATTATTCGACCGGGCAGGTGCGGAACTGGAAAAGTGTAGGGCTGAATTGCATATGGCGGATGAACAGACAGGTAATGAGAAGGACTATTACCTTATGGATGTCAAGAAAGTTCGAAGGGATCTGCTGGAGCAGATTCGAATACCGGGAGCCTATTGTCAGGATTATGAAACCTTTAAAGGGATCTACCGCTTTTTGGAACGGGGAATTATCAGAAGCGGGCAAAAGGCATGTGTCATTTTGATAACAGTAGTAGGAGGACAAGGGGAGGGCCTCCTTCCATATGAGAAAGAGATGTCGATGGAGCGGTTGGGAGAGGATATTCAGTCTACGCTTCGGATGGGTGATGTATATACCAGATATTCCAGCAGTCAATATCTGGTTCTTGTGATTGATACTACGGAAAGTCAGGCAGATCGGATTGCGGATCGGATAAAAGGTAAGTTTCTCGCCGGCAGTTTGGGAAATGATATTCTGATTCATCGCTGTTATGAGCTTCAACCGGCCAAATTTGGGGAGTTGGTAGAGTGGGATGCCTCAGGCACGAATCTGCAGAGTTTATAGGGAGAAGTGATGTATGGAGTCAAAAAAGTTATCGGTCAGGATGTTTGGCAGATTTTCCGCTAAGTATGGTTCTGAGGTGCTTACCTTTGGAAGACAGGGAGATTCAAAATTCGGACAGTTATTTCAGATGCTGATGACCAGGCCGGGGCAGGGGTTTAGTAAGAGAAACATAGCGGAGGCTTTTTATGATTGGGATAAGGTAGAGGATCCGAATGCGAGTCTCAACAACATGATTTTCCGCCTTCGGAAATATTTGGAAGCTTCGCCATTGCCTGCGGGGGAATATCTGATTTTAAACGGAGGAGTATTGTATTTTGGCGGAGAGGTAGAGGTGGAATCGGATGTCTGGAACTTCGAAAATATAGCGCAGAGGTTTAAGGAAGAGCAGGATGAGCAGAAAAAAGCCCTGTTGTGTGAACAGGCCGGCGAGCTTTACCAGGGAGAATTTCTGCCCCATTTATCGAATGAACAATGGGTCATAGATAAAAGCAGAAATTATCAAAAGCTGTATTTCGAAATGATGGATTATTTGCTTCGCTTTTTGAAAGAAGAGGGTGATTACAGCAAATTAGAGAGCCTGTCGGAGCAGGCGGCAAAGCTTTACCCTTCCGAGGGATGGGAAATCTGGCAGATCGATGGCATGATTGCTTTGAACCAGTATAAAGAGGCCGGGAAACTTTATCAGAAAACAATGACCCATGTACAGCGTATGGATGTTTTTTTGTCCAGGGAGCAGAAAGAGAGGCTGCGTAAAGCCGGGGACAAAATCCGCCAGCCGGAGGGGACGGAGGAAGATATTGAGAAATGCCTGATGGAGGCCATACCAAGACAGGGAGCCTATGGCTGCACGCTTCAAAGCTTTTTGGATTGCTTTCGTATGCTCAAACGGGTTATAAAACGGGGAACAGTCCGCTTTTGTCTGCTTCTATGCACGATTTTGGACAGCAACGGACAGCCGATGAAGGATCGAAAGGCGTGTGATAAACAGGGAAAAAAGCTGTGCGCTGTATTTCAGAGCTATCTGCGTTTGGGAGATATTTATACAAAATATTGTGACGGGCAATATCTCCTGCTGTGTGTAGATATGGGGAAAAATAACATTTCAGAAGTCGGCGCGCGCATAGATATGGATTTTCGCAAACGCTGCGGAGGGCGCGGGGGAGTCAGCTGCCGGATTCTGGATGATGGGGATATGTGGTAGGCCATAGGAAGCATTTTGGCAATTCATATAAAAAGAAAGAGAAAAAATGCGCGGATATACGCAATGTGAAAGAGTTTGCGAAATAGTTTCTTTGTTATACTACAGGAGATAACCTATCATAGAATATGTCTTTGGTGTCAGATATTGGAAAATAGCGAGCCCATCTAAAAGTTATGGATTTTGGCGGAAAGCCTGCGAACAGGGAATCGTGTGGCGCGGTTGGAGGCCGGTTCTTACATATTGATAATGACGGGGCGGATATGGAAAACGTGCAGATCGCCATAGGCAGGACGGATAATGCGTTCGGCAAGGCCTACTGGTATTCCAAAACGTAGCTGACTTTCAGGATATTGAGATTTAGCCGGACAGAGAGAAGGTGGTGTTACAGCCGTGGGAATACACAGCGGTATTGAGTTAATCCAGTTGTCCAATGAGATTTTAGCAGAGTGAAAACTCCGCAGAGGAGATTTCCCGGAGAACTGCGGCGCAGGGCAGCCGGAATGATATACAAATAGTAAGATATGCAATGAAGCAAATAAATAAGAGAGGATTAAGATGAGTAAAACAACACGTAAAACAAGCAAAGCAAGTAAAGTCTTAAAAGCGGCTGGCACAGCAGGCATTTTTTTTGGCGCGGCAACGTTGGATGCGAACGTTGTATTTGCGGCGGAAAGTGACAGTATGTCATTTACCGATTCAGAGTCGAGCGAGCCGGTAAATGAATCGGCAACTGAGACGGAATCTACATTCCCGAGTGAAAGTGCTGAAAGCAGCGAACAGGCGTCCAGTGGCGAAGAGTCTGCCGCAGAAAGCGCGGGAACAGTAGAATCCAGCCAGGATGAGAAAGAGGATGCTGGGTCAGAGAAAGATTCTGCCAGTGACGAACAGGGAAGTGAATCAGAGAAAGATTCCGCCAGTGACGAACAGGGAAGCGAGTCGGAGAAAGATTCTGCCGCTGATGAGCAGGGGAGTGAGTCAGAGAAAGATTCTGCCAGTGACGAGCAGGGAAGTGGTTCGGAGCAGGATTCTGCTACTGATGAGCTGGATAGTGGATCGGAAAAAGGCTCTGGTGAGAGCAGCGAAGATGTTGCCTCAGCGTCTGAGAGCGAGAGCGTTTCTGTGAGTGAATCCGAGGCGGAAGCTGCAAGTATCTCCGAGAGCGAATCTGCAGCGGCGTCTGCATCCGAGGAAGCCAGCGCTTCCGTCAGTGAATTTGAGGCGGAATCTGTAAGTGCGTCCGAGAGTGAATCGGCAGCAATTTCTACATCTGAGAGCGCCAGCGCTTCTGTCAGTGAATTTGAGGCGGAATCCGCAAGTGCGTCCGAGAGCGAATCGGCGGTAATCTCTGCATCCGAGAGTGTCAGCGTCTCCACCAGTGAATCCGAGGCGGATTCCTTAAGCGCATTGGAGAGTGAGACGGCAATCGATAAGATGATTGCGGCATTTGTGAACCGAAGCGCGGCAATGCTGATGGCGGAGAATGGTGATGCGGGCAACGAAGCAGGACGGAATCCGGAGCTTGATAAGTTGCTGCAGGAGTATAAGGATAATCTTACTGCGTTGGAAAAAGCTAAGCAGGATGAGAATGTTACACCCGAAAAACTAGCGGAGTATGAGGATGCAGTTGCGCAGAGCATCGTTAGGTACGAGGTGGCTTGTAAAGGCACGAATACAAATGTGGAGGATCTTGGAAACGGAGAATACAGGGCAACCTATGTGGATGCTTCTGGAAACACGGTAACCGAGTTTTACAAGAAGGGTGCTACAGATGAAAGTGGCAATGTACGTGTATACAAGGCGAATGCGAGTTATGTGTCGAAAGACGAAGAAGGTAACGCCACGAAATATGAGATTGTGAAAGAAAAAGAGGAAACTCAATATATCGTAGTGACAAAGCCAGATGGAACGTCGGAGAAGAAAGAAGTTCTTTCTGTGACGGATACCAATGGGGAGATTTCGTATATTGTTAGCGAGGTGAGAGGCGAGGGTGGCTTTATTAGTAAGAGAGAATGGTATGTTTTAAGTAAAGATGGAAAGACGTTTACATACCATAGTGAAACTTATGACACTGGAAAGTCGCTGACAAATGGTGGAGGTGGAACGACAGAGAGAGATGTATATTGGATAAATGGACAGCAATATGATGTTGCAGGAGGAAACGACCAATGGGATCCTGGAATTTTAAAAACTGCAGGAAGATATGTTGTTGTTCAGGATGAGGACGGTAATTGGCGTAAGCTTATTTTGGATGACAGTGAGGCAAAAAATACTCAGCTTGTGATTAGAGCGGGAATGTTTTTCCTTTTTAAGGAGGGAGATGGATCGCACCCATGGAATCGCGTAGAGTTGGGAAGCGACTTTGTTTTAAAAACAAATGCGCAGGGGAAATATGGACTGTATAAGGATGGTAGTGATACACCACTTTATACGTTTAGTACTAGTGAGAAAGCTGATTATATGTCAGACGGGGTGAAGAAAACTGAGGTTAAAGAAGACTGCAAGTTAAATACGGAGGCGACTAGCGAAGAAGCTTCTGAGGCCCTTTTAACCAGCACGAGTGAGAGCAGTAGCACGAGTGAAAGCCTATCGACGAGCGAGAGCCTGAGCACGAGTGAGAGCAGTAGCACGAGTGAAAGCCTATCGACGAGCGAGAGCCTGA
>CAJTVL010000061.1 GCA_910579425.1 uncultured Lachnospiraceae bacterium
CAAAAGAGCTTCTGTCCACGGTGGAGGGGTATGAGGACTTTGTTAAGGCAGTCACTTTTATTGCGCCGGTTCCGGTCAGCTTTGAGGATATTCCCGGAGATTCCAAAGGCTTCTTCAGCCCCACAGAAAAACGGATTGCGGTGCAGGAGGGCATGAGCGAGAGCCAGACATTAAAGACAATGGTGCATGAAACCGCCCATTCCATGCTGCATGATAAGGAGGTTAATAAGGATATTCTTGTGCCCGCAAAGGACAGGAACACCAAAGAGGTGGAAATTTAATGTGAATTTTATTGTAAAGACAAGCGTTTTTTTGTATAATTGAAGTGTGGCAGGAACAGGATATATCGTATCTTATGTCACAGATTTTTAGAAATCGAGGTGTTAAAGTGCAGGACGATACAAAACAGATAGAGGAAGTCATGGCAAAGCGTACAGCAAAAAACAGCGTATTCCTTGACCTTTTTCAAAACAAGAGTTATCTGCTAAAGCTGTATAAAACGCTCCACCCGGAGGACACCACAGCGACAGAGGATTCGCTTACAGATGTGACAATTACAAATGTATTGACTGATAATTTGTATAATGATTTAGGCTTTATTGCGAATAATAAGCTGATGATACTTGTGGAGGCACAGTCTACATGGACAGTGAATATTTTAGTAAGAGTTTTGCTGTATCTGGCGCAAAGCTATCACGAATATTTTCAGCGTACCTGCCAAGACTATTACAAAAGCAGGAAAGTAAAAATGCCAAAGCCCGAACTTTATGTAATATTTACGGGAAACAAAGGGAGAAAACCCGATAAAATATCTCTGTCTAAAGAATTTTTTGAGGGTGCAGATATAGACATTGAGGTAAAAGCAAAGGTTATCTATGAAAGCGATACAGACGACATTATCAATCAGTACATTATTTTCTGCAAAGTTTTTAACGAACAGACAAAGAAGCATGGAATGACACAAAAGGCAGTTACGGAAACGATCCGCATATGCAAAGACAGGAACGTCTTAAAGGAATATTTGCTTGACAGGGAAAAGGAGGTTGTGACGATTATGATGAGTTTGTTTGATGATGAACAGATTATGAAGTCGTTTATCAAGAGTGAAAGGCATGAGGCGGCACAGGAAAGCGCAAGGGAAACAGCGAAAAGAATGATTGAAAAAGGAAAAATGTCACTGGAAGAAATTGCGGATTATGTCCCGTCATTATCACTTGAAGAATTAAAAGAACTTGAAGCTGAGGTTATGCAGTTAGCATAATCGGCAAAACAATTTAATATCAAAATAACAGCGTAAAGGCGCATGGAACAGTAAATTTGTAAACCATGCGTTTTTTTGCGTCCAAAAGGAGGAACATGAACGACAACATTCAGACCAACACCACAGGGCGATTAACGCCCTGTTTACAACAGAAGATTGACAAGACAAGGTATTTAGTCGAGGTACATTTCTCTGCTACAAGTACCCAAAGCGTAGAGGACAAGTTAAAGCGTGTCATTCTCCACGACTTAGAGCATGGGAAACAAGGCAGACCGAGAAAAAGTGATGAAAAATGATGAATACGTCCTTGACAAGTAGCAACAGGAGTGGCAGCGCACAGGACTATGGGAAAACCTTGCTTGACGCTATGGCGGCAATAGGGAGATACAAGGAAAATCTCGGAGCTGTCACGTTAAGCGAGAATAAACGACTATTGAAAGAAAGGTTAGGTGCAATTATGAAGTTTAAGGAACAATCGAGAACTGGTAAGATAGTGACTGTTGTGCTGACACTGTGTGTAGTTCTGGGAGCGGCCTTTGTTGGTGTCTATTCACTGGGGCCAGCTGCAGCGAATGCCCATGCAGTGTCTCTCCCTGGTACATCACTGGACACCGCCGGCAGGCCCTCACTGTCGCTGGATGTCAGCAGCGCCGCTGTGAACGTACTGGCGGCAACGGATAACAAAATTTCGGCTGAATACAATAGCGAGGTTTATACAGTCGAAATTAACGAGCAGGGCAACGACTGGAGGGTTTCTGTCTCCTGCAAGACCAAAACGAACACCAATGATGAAACAATCAAACTGTATATTCCGGATGTTGATTATGGCGATGTAAATTTGAGTGCTGACAGCGGACATTTGACTTGCGCCCTTATCAGGTCTGGCAATATCGTAGGCAGCTTCAATATGGCATCCGTCTTTTTGACCTTGCCAGCGGGTTTCGCTGGCAAGGTGGATGCTACAGCCAACAGTGGATATTTTCAGCTGATTTCCCAAGATGATTTCAAGAATACCACTGCTACTATTACAGATAACGGCAGTTGGGGTGAGATATACAGGCCGAAGAGTTTCAAGGAAAGTGGAAATCTGGCTACCTTCACAGATGGCACTGGAGCTAATGTGATTCAGGTAACACGGAAAGGCTCTGGCGTAATGGGGATTTACACCTCGGACGCATTTGACACCTCGAATTTCCCGGATGACTGGAAAGACCTGTGGCAGGACGAATGGCAGGGCAAGCCTTGGGAAGATGATTGGTGGCAAAATGCCTGGCAGGAAGATAACGATTGAACCAAGTATCCGTATCAAGTAAAAGGCGTATTGCAGATTTTACTGAACAAAAAGCGCATCGGGGAATATCGGACCAGAACGCAAGTTCCCTCGCTTCCGGCCCTATTGTACCCGTCTCCATAAGGTTACTTACATTCTGCTCCATGGGGTCAGCCCACTTTCATGTTCACTACCAGCTTAAACTCCCCTTCATAGGACCTGTCGCAGGATGCGCCCACAAAGTTTGCGCCGAAAATATCGTAAATATTTCCTGAGATATGAAACTCCGGCAGTTTCCCCACCAGCTTGCCGCCGCGGTAGAGGAAAGCCGTCTGCACCGGAGAGGCAAAATTGCCCTCGCTGGTAAAATCGCCGCCGCTCATGACGGAAATATAGATGCCGTCCTTCTCGCCGATCAGTTCCCGCAGGGTTCGGCCGGAGGATTCCACGGTAAAGCAGGTATCCGTGTTAGAGGGAACGCTGTCATAGGCGCCGCCAGCGGTGGCGGTATTTTCATAGCCAAATTCTTTTGCCAGCTTTTTATCTGCAAAGGGCTTTTGCAGTACGCCGTCTTTGATCAGATAATTCCGGTCATTTTCGCAGGTGCTTCCCTCCGCGTCAAAGAAAGCTGTGCCCAGGGAATCGGAGCTTCTGTCCACATAGAAGGAGAATTTTTCGTCAAAAAGCTTTTGCCCCAGTTTTCCATTGAAAAAGGAAGTGCCGTGTCCGAATGCAAGGGCGTCCAGGTTTTCGATCAAAAAGCCCCCAAAAGCCATCGGGCTGAGTATTACGGGAAGCAGGCGGCCCTCCGGGGATGAGTCCTGAGAGGAGTCCGGATCGGGCAGGGAAACAGGATTTAAAAAGGCATCCAGATGTTCCCTGGCCTCCTTCAGGAAAGCCTGGCGGTTGAGGCTGCGGACAGTATAGGCGAGAAAGTCATCGAAGACATTTACGGACTGCGTGTGTTTGACCAGCAGCTCCCAGCTTACGAGCCTGTCGCTGAAAAAAAGGTCTGTTCCCGCGTCGTTGCAAAGGTACCTGCTAAGCTGCGACAGGCGTACTTTATTGCCGAAAATAAGTTGGGGATATTCTTTTTTCAGGATTTCCAGCACTTCCTGGACTTCCCTTAAAAAGCTCTGGGGATTTTCTGCGGCAGGGCTCTCCCCATCCATGGCCTGCGCTGCCCAATCCTCCCGGCGCACCTTTCCCTCCGTAGCCTGGGCCTCATAGGGAATTTGGAGCTTCAGATTCTCGACGGCCTGCTCCATGAGTTCCGGATCGGCCTCGCCCAGTTTTCCGGCCACGCCGATAAAGCCCTGGTCATAGACCCGGCAGGCGCTTTGGGTGATGTCCTTTTTGATGACGGAACTGATTTCCCCGCCGGAAATACTGAGATTGATTTCCCTGTTTTTTAAAATATATTTTTCTCTAATCATGATTACCTCCGTTACAGGTTATTGTACTGTGAGATGGTTGACCCGCATATAAGGGCCTCCCATGCCTACCCGCAGGGGAAACTGTTCCATCTTGCCGCAGCCGCCCAGGGCAAAGGAGCAGAGCTCAAACTCCGCAGACAGGCCGTCAATCTCGTGAAGGGTGTGCATTACATTGCCTGTGATAACGGAAATCTTTACCGGCTCTGCCAGATGGCCGTCACGGATCATATAGGCTTTATTTGGCGCAATGGTAAAAGTGCTCATGCCGGAGCCGTGGTTATAGTCGGAGATATAGATGCCCTTTTTGACCCCGGCGATCAGTTCCTCCTTGGTGCTTTTGCCCGGCTCCACATAGGTGGCAGTCATCCGCACAATGGGCTCAAACTGGAAGCTGACTGCCCGGGCATTTCCGGTAAGCTCCTCCTTAAGGGCCGCCGCCGTCATGGCGCTGTGAAGCCGCCCGGACAAAATGCCGTCCCTGATCAGATAAGTTTTTTTGGCCCGGGTGCCCTCGTCGTCAAAGGGAACATAACCGGAGCCTTCCTCCATGCCGGTGTCCACGATATTCAAAAGCTCTGCCCCCACTCTGGTACCGATGGCCCACTCCCGCTTCATGTTTTCGTCGCCCACCATAAAGTCCGCCTCGCTTTTGTGGCCGAAGCTTTCGTGGGCGAACACGCCGGTGACTGCCGGGGAAAAGATGCAGGTGTATTCTCCCGGTTCCACAGGGACGGCATTTTCATTGTAATCAAGGTCTTCCCTGATCAGCTCTTCAAGCTCCTTTTCATGGCCCTTAAGCTCCTCAAATTTCATCCGGTAAATATCTTTCCGCCCATAAAAAGGTTTCTCATCCTTCATCAGGACATAGCGGGGGGCCACGCAGCAGTTCTGGGTATCAAAGGTTACATCGCAGCCCTTGCTGGAGACAATATGCTTCCGGGTATGGTTGTCCACATAGTAAACCTTCCAGCGGGGAATCTTTTCGCAGGCCTTTAAACAGTCGGCGTACTGCTCTGCCACAGCCAGCTTCCAGGCATTGGGAACCAGGCTGACGTCACAGTCTTTGTAGCGCAATTGTACCTCCTGGTTGATCTCGTATTTTTTTACGACAGGGTCGTCTTCGATATTGGGACAAAAAACAGCCATCCCTGCCAGGGAGTCGATCTCCTGTTGTACCTTGCCGGACTCCGTGGTGGAGCTGATATACCAGCGCCGGCCGTCATAGAGGCGGATGATGACGCCTTGTTCTTTTTTGGTCTTGTTTTCTTTCAGCACACCGTTTTCAATGGTAATGGTGGTGGCGTGTACGGTTTCTTCCCTCACATCCGTGTAGAAGCCTTCCGGAAATTGATACATATCTTTTCCTCTTTTCCTGTTTTTTGCAGGCAATATGTGGTTCGGCAGCCTGATTTAATTCACTGGTCTCATTATATTCTATAAAAAGGCCATATTCAATGGAGGTTTTGTTATTTCCATGATAAAATTAGGGTTAGAATATTTTTAAATATGCTTTAGAGGGATGGCCGGGGAAGAGGACTATGATAGACTGGAAAAGATGCAGGAGGGCTGTCGGTTTGTCATAGATGCTACGGTGAAGGAAGAGCTGGAGTTTGTTACCCGTTAGAGCGGCCTTACAGGTTCCCGGCCTGTTATTTAGCGGTGACAGGGATGTGCGGTAAAGGCAAACCTCCTACACCGTCACATCCATCCCGTCATAGGCCGCAAGGAATCCATGGGCTTTGAAAGCCGGCTCCAATTCATCCTGAAAAGGCCCATAGGTATGTACAAAATGAGTGGCGACAAAAACGGTGCCCTGATCGGCGATTCCCAGCTCCATCATCCGTTTTTTTACCCGCAGATTATCTTCAAAGCCCATATGGTTCTGGAAATAGGTCGGGCCGTTGCAGCAGGTGCAATCAAGAACTGCGCCGTCCAAATGCTCTTTCTTCAGAGCTTCCCAGGTTTCCTCCTTAAAATAGCCCGTGTCATGGGCATACAAAAGATTTTTGCCATTCTTCCGTATCAGGTAAAGATGGCATTCCTGAGACGGATCGTGGTTGGCGGGCAGCGCTTTTACAGAAAAATCCCCTGCGGAAATTTCTTCAAAATCAGAAATCCGGCATACTTCCAGATAATCAGAAATTTTATCGGCTCCTAACGCCTTTAATTTGGCGCATACGCTTTCATTACCAAAGACCTTAAGCTTTCCGGGGGTGGGAGACATGGAGTAGGGCGGGGCAATGTGAAGCAATTCCTCAGGATAAAAATGATCCATATGGGCATGGGTGACGATCAGATAATCAATATCGTTCATATCTAATCCCCCATACCGCATATGGTCGAAAATATCCGCCGAGAAGTCCACCAGCAGATTTTCATCAATCCTGGTGCAGGTTCTGCTGCGGAAATCCCTTCCTCCCAGCCGTCTTATCTTTTCACAGTTTCTGCATTTGCAAAAGGTCGCTGGAACAGCTTCCGACGCACCTGTCCCGTAAAAATGTATTTTCATAATAGTATGCTCCTGTCCTGTTGTTTCCATAGCAATCATAGCACGGAAAGAGTATCAGGACAACATTATTTTGGGCTTACTCTACGGGGATTTTCAAAACCTGGCCGATGCTCAGCATATCGCTGCTCAGCCCGTTTAAATTCCTGATAGCATCTACCGTTGTGTTGTAACGGTTCGCAATGAGCCAGAGAGAATCCCCTGACCGGACGGTGTACTCGATATAAGGCAGGGCCTGACCGGACGGGATATTGAGGATCTGGCCGATGCTCAGCATGTCGCTGGTCAGATTGTTCAGTTTTTTGATGGCGTCTACTGTGGTGTTATATTTCTGAGCGATGAGCCAGAGGGAGTCCCCGGCTTTGACCACGTAGCGGATGGTAGAGGAATCCGGCCCGGGAGAGGGAACGTTTTGATGGATTCCGCGATACACGTCGTAAAGAGCCTGCCAGGTCATGGGTCCCACGATACCGTCGGGGTTGAGGGATACCGCCTGCTGAAAAGCGGTTACCGCCTGCCGGGTGCCGTTGCCGAAGATTCCGTCCTGGGCAGGAGCCGGGATGCCGGGATAGTATTCGGAAGCAACATTGAGCAGGTATTGCAGGGTGATTACATCCTGCCCCCTTGCCCCCTGACGCAGCACAGCGGAAGGCGGTACAGAGCCGATGCCCAGGGAATTGCCCTCACTGTCCAGCTCTGCCAGCCTGGCAACGGCAGTATAAAGCTGGGAAATTTTGTACCAGGTGGATTTGCCCACAATGCCGTCAGGGGCCAGATTAAAAATGCGCTGGAACGCAGTGACGGCATTGCCGGTGCTGCTGCCGAAGTTTCCCGCCTCATCTGTGATGACCGGAATCGCGGGATAATTTCTGCGGATTCTGCCCAGATAAGTCTGAATCGTCTGCACATCAAGGCCGGTGCTTCCAAGCCGCAGGGGTGTGCCGGGATAGGAGGCAAGGACGCCGGATATGATATTGGTGGTTACGATTTCTATATCTTTGGGATAGTAGGAACGCAGGATTTCCAGGGGAGTCAGCCCCTGATTGGCCAAAGTGACGGTTCCCCACTGAGACAGGCCCTGACAGGTAGCGGTAGTCCCATTGCAAAAGGAAGTAAAGTAAGGAGCATTCTGTCCCTGCCTGCGCACATACTGATTGAAAATATTGTCTACAATCCGGCTGATGGACTCATAAATGGGGCGTCCATAGACAAAGTTCTGGTCATAGGCGGTGCTGTTGGTAATGTCAAAGCCGTAGCCCCGTCCTTTATACCATTCGGTGTAAATACGGTTCAGGGCAAAGGTAATGATGGCATAGATATTGGCTGTGAGGGAGGCGGTAGGCCATGTAGGATAAATCTCGCTGCATGCCGCATTTTTTACATAGTCGGGAAAGGAAACCTGTACATTGGCAGCAGAGGAGGCGGGAGGGCCTAAATGTACCGTAATGGGATTGGGAATCGCTACCTGGCGCAAAACATAGGGTTGGGCGACAGTCCCTTCCTGGTGCCGGATGGCTCCGGAAGAAACGGCAGGGCCTCCTACCGTAATCTCCGCCTGCATGGGGGAGGTTTGACGCTCCTGCAGCGGGATGAGGGCCAGGGGAAGAGTAGCCAGTTCTCCTTCAAAAATCGGGATTTGCGATACATAAAGAGAATTGAAGCCTTCCGCCAGTGCAAGTACGTTGTAGCTGACATAGGGAGTCCCTGAAAAATAAGGATTTTGGGAAAAGCTTTTATCCACGGTTTCTAAGGAGACAGTCTGGGTTTCCCCGTTTTCATCTGTGATCAGTTCATAAACGCTGCCGCCCTGGGCATTCATGATGCGGATAAACACACCGCTTAAGGGAAGCGCTTCATGGGCGGTCCGCGCCTGGATATTCAAATAACCGATAGCCATAGAGTTGATTTCTCCGTAAGGGCTTTTTATATAAATATGAAAAAGTGCAGGAACAGTTCCTGACTCCCGGGGATACATGGTATGATGACCGGCGCAGTCCGTATCCTGCCTCTGTTTTGACGGGGCAGCAGGCGCAAAAAGAAAAGGCCGGAAACGATCTTGTAGCGTCCGGCCTTTTCTGATAAGATATTTATACTAGTAGGAGGAAAAAATGGGTACATATCTTTTGGAGTGTTGTGTGGACAGTGTGGAGTCGGCTTTGGCCGCCGCCGCAGGGGGAGCAGATCGTATAGAGCTTTGTGCAGGGCTTGTGATAGGGGGCCTTTCTCCCGGCCTTGCCTTATTTGAAGAAATCAGGGGACAGATTGAAATTCCCATCCATGTGCTCCTGCGGCCCCGTTTCGGAGATTTTTGCTACACGGACAGGGAATTTGCAGTGATGGTAAGGGAAGCGGAGCTTTTTCAAAGGGCCGGGGCACAGGGAGTTGTAATCGGATGCCTTAGAAAGGACGGCAGCCTTGACAGAGAGAGGATGGAAGAATTAATAGCGGCGGCAAAGGGAATGAGAGTGAACCTGCACCGGGCTTTTGACGTATGCGCCGACCCATGGGAGACCTACCGGCAGGCAAAGGAGCTGGGGATTGATACGATCCTGACTTCCGGACAGGAAGAGAATTGTTTAAAGGGGCTGCCTCTCTTAAAGGAGCTGGCAGAGCTTCAAAAGAAAATAAAGGGGCCGAGGATTATGGCAGGGGCGGGAGTAACCCCCAAGGTAATCCGACAGTTTCTGGACGAGACGGAAATTACCGATTTTCATCTGTCCGCCAAAAAGGTGCTGGAGAGTGAAATGAGATACCGCAAAGAGGGGGTTCCCATGGGGATAGCGGGAATGGACGAGTACAGTATTTTCAGGACGGACGCTCAGGAGGTGGCAAGGGCAAGGCAGGCGCTTGAGCGCGTTTGAAAGCTCATTTATGTCATGGCGGTGCGCCGCTTCAGAGGCGCATGTAAATTTAGAGTCTGTAATTCAAGGGCTGCTTTAGTCAGAGAATTTTAATGGGGCAATTCAAGGATTGCTTTAGTCAGGAAAATTCAAGCGCGGAATGATTCCAATCTCGGTCTTGATTGGGTATATTGATTTTGCCGACAGGGCAGAAAGGAGACCGAAAATATGTTTGATATTATGAGAGTAGCCAAAACCATTAAAGAGGCAAGAATTGCAAGGGACATGACGCAGATGAATTTAGCCGATGCCATGGAGGTCAGTTATCAGGCCGTTTCCAATTGGGAGAGAGGAAATTCTATGCCGGATATTGCCAAGCTGGAACAGCTATGCCAGATTTTACAGATCAGTATCGACCAGCTTTTGGGAATGGAGGATGAGGCAAAGACAGTCCGCAGGATTATGCAGAAGGATGAGGCCGCGATCGCCGGGGTCACCATGAAGGAGATCGAAAATATAGCGCCGCTTTTGCCCCCAAAGGAAGTAACAAAGCTGGTAAATATGAATTTGCATCAAAATTCACGGCAGGAGGCCGCTCAAACCGGGAAGGAACAGGAGACTTCGGCAAAGGAACCGGATCAGCAGGAGCCTGATGAGGAGCCGAAAAGGAAGAAAACAGACCGTTCTATACTGGCGGCCCTTGCTCCCTTTCTCGGGACGAAGGATCTGGATGAGATTCTGCAGGAGCTGGAAGAGGAGTTGGATATGAAAACCATCATAAGCCTTGCCCCTTTTTTGAGCAGCCGCAGTATCGATGCGCTGGTCTTGCGTCTTACAGATGAGATTGGTATGGAGAAGATCAGGGGACTGCTTCCCTTTGTAAGCCAGGGCTGTCTGGAAGAGCTGCTTGCCAGATGTGAGGAGAGTACTTATTTAGAGAACGTCAAGGCATTAGCGCCCTTTTTGAGCAGTGAATTTTTGATGGAAGTGATCAGGAAGGCATAACTTTTTTATTCTTAACAGTAAGAATGGCAGGCTCTGTCTGCCATTCCTATGTTATAGGGTCAGGCGGCAAATAAGGACACTTTTCTAAACAAAAGGTGTCTTTTTTTTGCGCTGGTTTTTCGATAAGATAAAAACTATGAGAGTGGAGAGGATTGTGCATCTTCCAGGGAACGAAACCGAACTGAAAGGAGAAGACATGGAAAAGTATTATCTGGCGATTGATATAGGAGCTTCCAGCGGACGCCATATCCTGGCCCACATGGAAAACGGGAAAATGGTGCTGGAGGAGATTTACCGCTTCCCCAACGGGATGGCGGAAAAAGACGGCGAACTGGTCTGGGAGCCGGAGCGCCTCTTTGAAGAGATCAAAAACGGCATGAAAAAGTGTAAAGAACTTGGGAAGATTCCTGTGAGCCTGGGAATAGATACCTGGGGGGTTGACTTTGTTCTTTTGGACGAAGAGGGAGAGCGGATTGGAAATGCCACCGCTTACCGGGACAGCCGGACGAAAGGAATGGACGAGAAGGTTTACGAGGTGATAGACGAGGATGAGCTGTATGCCCGAACCGGAATCCAGAAGCAGAGCTTTAACACCATCTACCAGCTTATGGCCCTTAAGCAGAAAAAGCCGCAGATGCTAAAGGCGGCCAGAAAGCTGCTTTTGACACCGGACTATTTCAATTATCTTCTGACGGGAAAGGCGGCAGAGGAATACACAATTGCATCCACCACCCAGCTTTTAAGTCCTGTGACGAAAACCTGGGATAAGGAACTGATCGGAAAGCTGGGGTATCCGGAAGAAATATTTGAAGAAATCCGTATGCCGGGCTGTGAATTAGGGAACCTGAAAAAGGAAATCAGGGAAGAGATCGGATTTGACGTTAACGTGGTGATGGTTGCGGCCCATGATACCGGATCGGCAGTGATGGCCATTCCGGGCAATGAGGAGAATGTTCTTTACATCAGCTCGGGCACCTGGTCGCTGATGGGGACAGAGCTTTTGGAAGCCGATTGCTCCCCGGAGAGTAAAAGACGCAATCTCTCCAATGAGGGCGGCTATGACTGCCGGTTCCGCTATCTGAAAAACATTATGGGGCTTTGGATGATCCAGTCGGTAAAGAAGGAAATCGGAGCGGACTTAAGCTTTGGGGAAATCTGCGATATGGCTTCTAAGTGTGAGATCCGCTCTTTGGTAGACTGCAACGACGAGCGTTTCCTTGCGCCGAAAAACATGACGGAGGAAGTGCGCAGGGCCTGTGAGGAATCGGGACAGCAGGTACCGGAGGGGATTGCCCAGGTGGCGGCAGTGATCTACAATAGCCTGGCCAGGTGCTATGCCGCTACCGTGGAGGAGATCGAAGGGATGACAGGCTGTTATTATGAGAGCATCCATATTATGGGCGGGGGCTCCAATGCGGAGTACCTAAACAGGCTTACGGCCAAGGCTACAGGCCGGAAGGTGCTGGCAGGGCCGGTGGAGGCTACTGCCATCGGCAATATTGCCGCCCAGATGATCGCGGAAGGAGAGCTTAAGGATTTACAGGAGGCAAGAAACTGTATTTATCAGTCCTTCCCGATCATGGTATATGAGTAAAGTGCTGGCGGCGCATAGTTACAGAAGGTGGATTTTTTCAGAGGACAGAAAATGGATCGTATGACAGAAGGTTTCCGAAAACGGAAAGGAGCAGAGTTAAATGATGAATCAAAGAGAAAGATATGAGTCCGCAAAGGAAAGGTATGCAGAAATAGGAGTGGACACGGATCAGGCCATCGCCAGGTTGAAGGAGATCCCGGTTTCCCTTCACTGCTGGCAGGGGGATGATGTGATTGGCTTTGACCATGACGGACCCCTGACCGGCGGCATACAGACCACGGGGAATTATCCCGGGAAAGCAAGAACCCCCGAAGAACTGATGCAGGACATGGATCAGGCGCTTCGGTTGATGCCGGGCAAAAAGAAGCTGAATCTCCATGCCAGCTATGCCGTCTTTGAGGAAGGGAAGTTTGTGGACAGAGATAAAATCGGGCCTGAGCATTTTGCAAAGTGGGTGGCCTTTGCCAAAGAAAGGAATATGGGAATTGATTTTAACCCCACCTTCTTTTCCCACGACAGGGTAAAGGACGGGCTGACCCTTACAAGCCCCGACGAGGAGACAAGGAAGTTCTGGATCGACCATGGAAAGGCCTGCATCCGCATTTCCGAATATTTTGCCAAAGAGACAGGGATGCCCTGTGTGATGAACATCTGGATTGGGGACGGCTATAAGGACATTCCGGCGGACAGAATGGGGCCCCGTATGCGCTATAAAGATTCGATAGAGCAGATTTTGTCAGAGCCTTATGACAAGGCGCTGGTAAAGCCCTGCGTGGAGTCCAAGGTGTTTGGAATCGGCGTGGAATCCTATACGGCAGGGTCGGCGGAGTTTGCTTTGAGTTTTGCCGCCACCCATGGCTGTCTGCCGTTGATGGACAACGGCCATTATCATCCCACGGAGATGGTTTCCGACAAGATCCCAGCGCTGCTTTGCTTTTATCCTGAGATTGCGCTCCATATTACAAGGCCTGTGCGATGGGACAGCGATCATGTGGTATTATTTGATGATGAGACAAGGGAAATGGCAAAGGAGATCATCCGCTGCAACGCCCTTGAAAGAGTCTATATGGCGCTTGATTATTTTGACGCGGGGATTAACCGGGTGGCGGCCTGGACGGTGGGCTTTCGGAGCTGGCAGAAAGCGCTTTTGAATGCGCTCTGTACGCCCAATGAGGAGCTGAAAAAGCTCCAGGATGAAAACCGCATGACCAAGCTGATGATGTTCCAGGAGGATGTAAAGCTTGCCCCCTTCGGCGATGTGTGGGAGGAATATTGCAGGCAGTGCGGCATGGCGGCAGAGGGAAGGCAGTGGCTTGAAGCCATTGAGAAGTATGAGGAAGAGGTTTTGTTAAAGAGGTAGGCGCTGCAGAAAGGCGCGGGCAAAAGCTTTGAAAATGACAGAAGGAGGATGAAAGAATGCAGTTTTTAGACGCGGAATTTGTGCAGGGCTTTATCCGGATGGCCAACGATGGATGGGAGCAGGGCTGGCATGAGCGAAACGGGGGGAATCTTTCCTACCGGGTAAAACCAAAGGAGGCAGAAAGTGTAAAGGAGAACTTTGAAGCCGGAGAGTGGAGGGAGATTGGAACCAGCGTTCCGAAGCTGTCCGGAGAATATTTTCTGGTGACAGGAAGCGGCAAGTATTTCCGCAATGTGATCCTCAAACCGGAAGACTCTCTTTGTATGATTGAGCTGGATGAGAAAGGAGAAAACTACCGTATTGTCTGGGGGCTTGTAAACGGCGGAAAGCCCACCTCGGAGCTCCCCTCCCATCTGATGAACCATGAGGTAAAAAAGGAACTGACGCAGGGCAGGTACCGCGTGATCTATCATGCCCATCCGGCCAATGTGATTGCACTTACCTTTGTGCTGCCCTTAAAGGATGAGGTCTTTACCAGAGAGCTTTGGGAGATGGCGACGGAGTGTCCGGTGGTGTTTCCGGACGGGATTGGCGTTGTGCCCTGGATGGTGCCCGGCGGAAGGGAAATTGCGGTGGAAACCAGCAAGCTGATGAAGTCCTATGATGTGGCAGTCTGGGCACATCACGGGATGTTTGCGGCGGGAGAGGATTTTGATTTGACTTTCGGGTTAATGCACACGGTGGAAAAGGCGGCGGAAATTTTAGTCAAGATGCTGTCCATGCGCCCCCACAAGCTGCAGACCATAGAGCCGGAGGATTTCAGGAATCTGGCCAGGGACTTTAAGGTTACGCTTCCGGAGAAATTTTTGTATGAAAAGAAATAATAGAGGGCGCGTATTCCCGGGTTCCCTTTTTAAAAAGGGAACAGTTTGGCCTTTGTGGATCCGGAGATGATGTCCACTATGCCCAAGGGGCTCACGGCGGCAACGGGTATGGATGCCTTGACCCATCCTCTGGGGGCGCTCTATGACACTCCTCACGGCATCGCGAATGCCATCATCCTTCCCACGGTGATGGAGTACAACGCGGAGGCCGCCGGGGAAAAATACCGCGAGATCGCAAGGGCTATGGGCGTTGCGGGAGTTGACTCTATGAGTCAAGAAGAATACAGAAAGGCTGCGGTGGACGCGGTTAAGAAGCTCTCAGAAGATGTGGGGATTCCGGGAGATTTGAAGGAGATCGTAAAGAGGGAGGATATTCCTTTCCTTGCCCAGTCAGCCTATGACGATGCCTGCAGGCCGGGCAATCCGAAAGAAACCAGCGTGGAGGATATCACGAAGCCTTATCCGATCCTGGTTCCGCATTGGCCGCAGAATTTCATTCCGGCAGGAACCTCTGCTCCGCAGCCGGGGCAGAGGGGTTTGGGGGGAGCCAGAGGAGCGCCGCATTGGCCGCAGAATTTCATTCCGACGGGAACCGCGCAGTTACAGCTGGGACAGATGACGGTGGAGGCTTCCCCGGAAGGAGGGGCCTTAAGAGGCTGCGGAGATGAGAACATGGCGTTTACCATGTTTCCCATGGCGGAGCCAAGGCCAAGGCCCATGCCTGCGCCCATCATAGCGCCGCCCATACCGCCGTTCTCCACCGCGCTTTTCAAAATTTCCGCGTTTTCCTGCCGTGCCCAGCCGTTGCTGCCGTCCTGGTCGCGGATATGCATACGCTCATAATCCGCCTGGGCGTACTGGCCGGAGACATAACGGTCCGTATCGGCGCTTTTGGCCCTGAGCTTCAGACGCAGGTTCTCATCCGCCAGCTCCTGCTGCCGGATAAATTCCTTTTCCTGCCGCCGGATACGCAGTTCACGGATCCGTTCCATACAGGCGTCATCCTCAGGAATCTCGATACTTTCGATATAGAAGCTGACCAGCTCCATACCGTATTCGTCAAGGATGGGATTCAGAATATCTAAAAGCGTATCGGCCAGAGCTTTTTTGCGGCTGCATACCTTTAAAACCTCCTCGGAGGAAGAGGCCAGGTAATCCGCCAGAGAATCTGTGATATTCTGGATGAAGGCTGTCCGGAAGTTTCTGACCACAGCCTGCTCGGAAGCTTCCATATCAGCCCCCACAAGCTTTAAGAAAAACTTCTTGCCGTTTTTAACGGCAACGGTGTAAGCGCCTCTTGCCTGGACATGGACTTCGATATTCCAGTACGGGTCAATCAGGCGAAGCGGGGAGCCGGTCCCCCACTTCAGTTCCAGATGGTGGGACTGATTGATGTAGAAAATTTTACAGTGATAGGCATTGACTCCACCAGTCACAAGCTTCGATACCAGTTTGGTCAGAAACGGGTAATTTTCGGTGGTCAGCGTATATCTTCCCGGACCAAATATTTCTTCGATCACTCCGTTTTTCATAAAAAGAGCTTCCTCGTATTCGGCCACAATCAGTTGGGAACCAATATTAAAATCCTCGAAAGGAACTTTGGAGCAAAGCATATTGCCGGACGCCTCGTTCTTGATTACGGACATAATCGCCATAGGTAATCCCCCTGCTTTTGTTTGATAATCTCGTTTAAGTGATGCAATATCAGTATAGCAAGATGTATAAAAAGTGTAAAGCTGATTTACATTTGCTATAAATCCTTTATAATAAAATCAGGAATGTCCGGCAAAAGCGAAAGGAGAAGGTATGGAAAAATATCTCTACATACAGGGGTTCTGCCAGGAAACCCACTACACCAGCCTGCAGCCGGTGCTGTACGAGAAGGAAGGGGAAGGGGAGTACAGAAGGGTGCGCATGGCCTGTAACGGTTCCTGCGCTTCCTGCGGACGGATGGAAAGCTGCGACTACCTGGAATCGGCGCCGGAGCGGATTGGACCGGAGAAGGAATGGCAGCTCAGAGACACCTTAATGACGGGGACAAAGGAAAGATGAAAAGGAGAAAGGCTATATGGAGAGTATTTTAAAGGACGGTTACAGGCTTTACAGAAACAAAGGCGGCAAAGCTCTTGGGGTCGCGGAGCATTCCCGGGTAAAGATCATAGAAAGGGACGGGCTTTGTTTTAAGGATTTTACAGGAGAGGGAGAGCTTCTGCCCTATGCGGACTGGAGGCTTGACCCCGGGGAAAGGGCTGAGGATCTGGCAGGCAGGCTGTCCATAGAAGAGATCGCGGGGCTTATGCTCTACAGCAGCCATCAGATGGTTCCGGCGGACAATTCCTTTTCCGGGACTTATCAGGGAAAGGAATTTAAAGAGGGTGAGACGAAGCCCTGGGAGCTGACGGACCAGCAGAAGCAGTTTATTGAAAAGGACGGGGTGCGCCATGTGCTGGTAACGCGCCTTGCCGATACGGAGACGGCGGTGAAGTGGAATAACAGGCTGCAGGCTCTTGCAGAAAATACAGGCTTTGGCATTCCGGCAAATAACAGTACGGATCCAAGGCACGGCGTGGACGCGGACACGGAGTATAAGGCAATTACCGGAGAGCCCATCAGTAAATGGGCCAACGGTGTGGGGCTTGCCGCCACCTTTGATCAGGAACTGGTAAGGGAGTTCGGAGAAATTGCCTCCAGGGAATACCGGGCGCTGGGCATTACAACGGCACTTTCCCCCCAGATTGATCTTGGCACGGAGCCCAGATGGATGAGATGGGCGGATACCTTCGGCCCCAGCCTGAAACTGGCCTGCGACATGGCCAGGGCTTACTGCGATGGCTTCCAGACTACTGAGGGCTCAAAAAAGGGCTGGGGAGAGGAGAGCGTCAATACCATGGTGAAGCATTTTCCCGGAGGGGGACCGGCAGAGTGCGGAAGGGATGCCCACTACGGCTTTGGCAAGTATTCGGTGTATCCGGGAAATAATTTTGAAGAGCACCTGAAGGTATTTTCAGAGGCTGCTTTTAAGCTGGACGGACCTACCGGGAAAGCCAGCGCCGTGATGCCCTACTATTCTATTTCCTTTGACCAGGATACCAAAAACAAAGAGAATGTAGGCAATTCTTTCAATCGCTATTTCATCGGCGACCTGCTGCGGGAGCAGCTTGGCTATGAGGGTGTAGTCTGCACCGACTGGGCCATCACGGCAGATCAGGGGGAGGATATTCACTCCGCCCTGGGAGGCAAGTGCTGGGGAGTGGAAAACCTCACTGTGGCAGAGAGACATTTGAAAGCCCTGGAGGCGGGGGTAGACCAGTTCGGCGGAAATAACGATGCCGGCCCGGTGCTGGAAGCTTACAAAATGGCCTGCGAAAAGTACGGAGAAGATCAGGCAAGGAAAAGATTTGAGAGATCCGCAGTGCGGCTGCTCACCAATATTTTTCAGGTGGGACTGTTTGAGAATCCTTATCTGGATCTGGAAGAATCCCTGGCCATCGTGGGGAATGAGCGGTATGTGAAAAAAGGGTATCTTTCCCAGCTAAAATCCATGGTATTGCTGAAAAACAGAGAGCAGGTACTTCCTCTGCCTGAGAAAACAAAGGTCTATATTCCGGACAGACATGTGAAGCCCTACCGGACATTTTTCGGCAATTTTACCCCGGAACTTACGGCGCCGCCGGCCAATAAGGAGGCAGCAGGAGAGTATTTCCAGGTAGTGGACTCTCCCGAGGAGGCAGATGCCGCCCTGTGCTTTATCACCTCTCCTATCAGTATGGGCTATGAAAACGGGTATCAGCCCATCACTCTCCAGTACCGTCCTTACCTTGCAGAATCTGCAAGGGCGGAGGGGATCACCGGAAAGGGAAGCTACCTTGGCAGGACAAATACCTGCGCCAACGAAGCGGATTTGGATATGGTGACAGAGGCAAGAAGACAGATGGGAGAAAAGCCGGTGATCGTTTCCATAGCCATGAAAAATCCCACGGTTCTGGCCGAACTGGAGCCTTATGCGGATGCCATTTTGGTGAATTTTGGGGTAAGCTCGAAGGCTCCCTTTGACATACTGGCAGGAAACTTTGAACCCTCCGGGCGGCTGCCGGCCATCCTGCCAAAGGACATGGAAACCGTGGAAAGACACTGCGAGGATCTGCCCTTTGACTATGAGGCTTATGTGGACAGCCAGGGGAACGCCTATGAATTCGGGTTTGGGCTGAATTTCAGCGGGGTGATAAAGTAGCGGAGTGGTTCCCCGTATGCCGACGCTCCGGCAGGCGGCGCCCACGGAAAGGCTTATGAAAGCGTTCAGTAATGATACTTTTTTTGCTTCACAATCAGGAAGAAAACGGTAATGACCACCGCCATAATTTCCGCAAACACAACGGAAAACCAGATTCCGTCCACGCCCCAGAAAAGGGGGAAAATCAAAACCGACGAGATCTGGAACACAAAGGTTCTGAGAAAAGAGATCAGCGCGGAGGTCAGCCCGTCGTTCAAAGCCGTAAAAAAGGAAGAGCCGAAAATGGCAAATCCCGAAAACAAAAAGGAGAAAGAAAAAACGGAAAAAGCGTGGGCTGTGAGAGCCAGAAGTCCGGCATCGTACCCTACAAACAGAACAGAGAGGGGTCTGCCGGACAGCTCTCCCGCCGTAAACATCAGTACGGAAAATATACCGATGAGCAGAAGGCTTTTCCTGCGCAGGGAGCGTAACTCGTCATAATTCTGCGCGCCATGATGGTATCCCGCGACAGGCGCGCTTCCCACGGAATAGCCCAGGAAAACAGCCTGGAAGATCATGCTCACATACATCAGTACACCGTAGGCGGCGATCCCGTTTTCCCCGGCATACTTCATAAGCTGGACGTTATAGAGCATACTCACAACAGACATAGAGATATTGCTCATCAGCTCGGAGGAGCCGTTGCTGCAGGTCTTTAAAAGAGCACCGGCGTAGAAACGGCGGTTTGAGATCCGGCATTTTACAAGCTTTAGGGTGCTTGGACTCTGGCCTGCAGGGGTTTTGCGGCTAAAGTAGACAAGCGGGTATACGCCGCCGATGAACTGGCTCAAGGCCGTAGCGGCGGCCGCGCCGGGCAGTCCCCAGGAAAAAACCGCCACAAACAGGGCATCCAAGGCCATGTTTACAAGGCCCGCCGCTACGGTAACGACAAGGCCCAGCCTGGGCTTTTCGGCGGTGGCAAACAGGCACTGGAATTCGTACTGCAGTACATAAAAGGGCAGGGCCAGCAGGATGATTCTTCCATAAAGAATGCTGTCCGCAAGGAGCTGTCCCTCCGCTCCCATAAGGGAGGCTACGGGGCCCACCAGAAAAAAGCCCAATATGGCAAAAATGACGCCCAAAAAAGCGGAGGCATAGACGATCAGCGAAAAAATTTCGTTGGCCTTTTGGGGATGGCCCTGCCCCAGGGTCAGCGAGATCAGGGCGCTGCCCCCGGTGCCGAACATAAAACCGATGCAGCCCAGGATCATCAAAAAGGGCATAATAAAGTTGACGGCTGCAAAGGGCGTCTTGCCTACAAAATTGGACACAAAAAATCCGTCCACCACGCCGTAGACAGAAGTAAAGACAAGCATGATGATGGAGGGAAAGGTATAACGCAAAAGGCGTCTGTAAGTAAAGTGGTCTGATAAGCGGATCATTTTGATAATACTCCTTTGGCTTTTTCTTTCAGGGCGGTCAGGAACCGCTCTGTCAGTTCCAGATATTTTTCGACATCCTCCCCGGCCCAGTCGGCAAAAATTTCATTTTCTGCTTTTATCACCTGCAGGGCAGTCCTCTGGGCCAGCTTCTTCCCGGCTTCGGTGAGAGCCACGTTTTTATTTTTTGATCCGGCCATTTCCAGACGGATGGCGCCGTCTGCCTCCAGCTTTCGAAGGGCGGAATTGATGGTCTGCTTACTGAGTCCGGACCAGCGGCAGATGTCAGCCAGCAGACAGTGATCTCCCTGGTTACAGATTGTATAGAGGATGATCATTGCACTGTCGGAGAGGCCCAGCTTTAAAGACATTTCGTGGTATGTACCGTCAATTTCATTGGCCAGGTGATTATAGCGTTTGAGTTCTTTGGATGAATAAGAATCCATATAGTGTTCCTCCATAGTATGAAATCGTACAATGAGAGTGTAGTATGATTTCGTACTATTGTCAAGAGAATGAAAAAAGATTTGTGTGAAGAATTATAAGAGGCTGAATCCAGAACCGATAACGCTGGCTGCCGACTCTGGATTCAGATAGCGGAAAGCCCAATCTTCCTGCCGGATAGTGTGTCAGACCATATTACACAAACCGAAAAATAATAATGGTATCCGCCCAGAAATCCCCGTTTTCATAGTACCCCTTTGCGTTGACAGAGGTTTTTTCCTGAATATCCGCAAAGCTGCCCTCTGTCTTTTCCACATCGGAATCCCCGTTCACTCCGCCGTTTTTGACGGTGTGGATTTTGTATACAGTGCTTTCAGTGATATGTACGGTGATCAGGATCTCATCCTCCGAGCCTTCCGCGGGAGAGATCATGATTTCTGCATTTTCGGAATCTTCCGAGGGTATTGTAAAGCTTTGGCTGACAACGAAGCTGTCTGTTCCTACGGTTCTTACGTCTCCGTCAAGCTCGGAATCGGATTGTGGGGCAGATGCAGAGTCACTCTGGTTCGGAACATTTTGGTCGCTGAGATTCGCCTGTCCGTCCTTCGAGGAGTTTTCACCAGAGGAGCCCTGCTCAGGGCTTTTTTCATCAACCGGTCCATTTTCTTCAGAGGCGTTGCCGGTATTTTCCCCGGAGGAGGCTGGGGCGGCAATTGGTTCTACGGAAGGCGGAGCGGCCTCCTCGGCAGATTCTCCGCAGCCGGCGAGAGTGGTAAGTACCAAAGCCAGGATAAGAGAGAGCGCCGAGAACTTTTTTAATGTTTGAAAAATAGTTTTGCGTGGCATCATGTGTTTCCTTGTTACTGTCTGTACCGACAGTAACCTGTCCTTTCTTTTTGTATTTGCACGATGAGGATGCCTACAGAGATAGCATCCCTTCTGTACAAACAAGAGGATAGCAAACCTATCTCTAAAAAGTCTCTAAGAAAATTTGCTTTTAAGGACGGCGTTCTCGTTATTTGATATTTTTTCCTCATTTCCGCGCGTTTTTGCGCATACGCCAAAGGTTACCTGATATAAGACATGTCGCTTATCCTTTTAATAAATCTTTTTCCGTCATTGTCCTCAAACATATAAGAGACTCCGCCAGCCAATCCGAAGATTTCGCCCGTATTGATCGATTCAATGCTTAACCCAAGAAACATCGTATTGAAAACGCTCAAAAGATCCCCGTGAGAAACAATGATAATATTTTCATCATCAATTTTCATAATTTCGTCAAAGAAAGGCTTCAATCGGTTCCACTCATCTCTGCGGCTTTCCGCATCCGAAAACAACCGGTCGTCAATGGTTTTTTCCTGCACCTCAAAATTTTCACGAAGCCACTGAACGGATTTACCACAGCACCTGCCAAGATTCCGCTCTCTCAATTCGGTTCTTAAAACGGGAGTCAGACCTAAATATCCGCCAACAATTTCGGCAGTCTGCTTTGCGCGCAATAAATCGGATGAATACATTACAAGCTTCTTTTCGGCTAACTCTGTCTTTAGCTTTTCTCCAATTTTCTTTGCCTGCAATATGCCTTCTTCTGACAGTTTCCAATCTGTCCAGGAACCAACCATGCCGTTTGTGTGATGGATGGATTGGGTATGTTGAATTGTAAGGATTGTTTTCATGGGAATTCTCCTGTTCTTATTTATTCATTTAATATTCGGGCTGTAAAATCATGCCAGCCTTCTTGATAAATGCGTTTCATATCATCGATATGTCGAAGTAAATATAACTTTCCGGCTATAGAAGCAAATTTATCCCAGTATGCCCCGGTATCTGCCATTCTGCTATAATTTTTTTGCTTTTGTTTGTCTGTTTCCGCCAGTGCCGCCCGTAATGTGTGCTTCGCATTTTTAAATTTTTCCTCTAAAAATCCGTCAAACACAAAATCATAGATATTCTCCACATAGGTTAATGCGTGAGCAAAGCCTTCGTTAAAAGCAGTATAATTCAAATCCTCAAAATATGACATTTCGTATGACACAGGATAATCTTCCATCAGGCAAAGGTGTATTAATTCATGAGTCAATACTTTATGACAACTGTAATCCTCCTTCAACGAATCCTCTTGAAAAAGTGCTATCCAGTAAAGCCATTCTTCCGAAGTTCCCATGACTGTCGGTACCTTCCTATATAATATTCGCATTGGGATTATGAAACCATTTTTCCGGATATAGCGTGTATCCATAATCCAAAAAAAAGTGGCCGCCAACAGCTAACGCATCCGCAGACTTCTGAATCATCAATTTATGAGATTGCTCATAATTCATATCAGACACAATATTAAACAAAAAATTATCGCCTAAAATTACGGCATCAAAATCATTTCCCCAATCGTCATAAATCACATCTGCCTTACGCCACTTTATCTTTTTATTCGTGATTTTTTGGCGTTGTACCCATAAGCGTTAATGCAAATTCAACATCATCAATGCCGTTTCTGTTCAAATCGTCTGTACGGCATACTTTTCTGTAAAAGAGAAGTATGAGGAACTGGCTGAAATCAATGAGCGCATGCTGATGAGACTGATCGAGCATAAGGGGGAGCTTTGTTTTGTCTTTTGAATCTACTCATTCTAACAAAATGATTGACAAGAATGAGTAGAATGCGGGTAGAATAAAATTAGGAGGCGGTCAAGTGATTTTTCAGGAAAGCGAAAAGGTTGAACTAAAAGCAATTGTAGTGGAGGATATAAAAAAGAAGTCATTGTCCAAAAAAGCATTTCCTCCGCTTTCCCTTTCCTAAGCGGCCCAGCTTTGACAACAGGATTGCTCTTTAATTCGTAGAACCGCACCGCATGATTATATAATGCGCTCAATTCGCAGAATGTAACTGTACATAATTCTCTCGTCGGTCTGTTTTGAACCTCTTCATCTTCTGGTCTCATAAAGCATATTGTCAGCCTTACCTACATTGTATCACAATACCCAAATGGCTCAATGACTATTCTTAAAACTTCTTATAACTTTTCGAGTAGGTAGGGGCAGGCATTACCTACCCCTATGTTTCTCTTTCCTTTTCTGCTGTTTCAGTTCAAACTGCCGCTGTTTTTCTGCTTCTCGTTGCTCCCGGCTCATAGCCTTGCGTTCAGTTTTCAACTGCTCCTGCTGTAATTTCAAAGCCTGTTGCGATTTT
>CAJTVL010000062.1 GCA_910579425.1 uncultured Lachnospiraceae bacterium
TTTTACCGGATAATTTCGTCCGGTTTTAATTTGAGGCTAAGCTCACGGATTCAGGTTATATTTAACCATTATACATAGAATAAAAATGAGCAATATATAGATGTCGATCAGGCAAATTGAATGTACACTTGATTTATGTTTTGTTTTGTATTTCATGGAAAAGGATGAAAGGGGCCGTCTCACCTGTGTTTTTTCAATCACTGGTGGGATGGTCCCAATTCATTCCCCGACCCGACAGGAAACCGGCGCATTGCCGGCCATCTTTCGCTCCGCTATTACGGCAGAGCGTTTCGTTTCAGGCTGTGATAGGCCAGCAGGATGTAAACTGCATAGATGAGAAAGAAAAGCCCAAGCGAGACGGCGATGATACTTCCCGGGCTGCTTGCTCCCACCATGATCCCCGGTTCAGGTCTCTGACCCTCGATGCCGAAGTACAGGTCGAAAGAGGCGTTTTCCATGGACCGTCCCCGGATGATGCCGCTGATCACCAGACCGCTCCCCTCGGTGAGCAGGGATGCCGATGCCGTTGTCCTGAACGGTCAGTTGAATTTGTTTTCCAGAGGATCTGGCGGAAAGGGTGATGACCGGTTCCGCTGCCTGGTAACGGGCGGCATTTTGGAGGAGCTGGCCCAGGACAAAGGCAGCCCATTTTTCGTCGGTATAGACAAGGTAGTCCAGATTCTGCATTTCAACCCGGACACCGCTTTGGAACAGCAGGGAGCGGTGATTTTCGATGGCCTGGGAATATCGTTAAAATCCGTCACCGGAAAAGGCAGGTATCCTTCTTTTTCCAGTAACAGGGCAAACTCATCCCGAATATCCGGTTCATCCTATATGATCATTATTTTCTGCATTGCCTACCCCACCTCCACCAACTGCAGTTCATAGAGCCGTTTGTACAGCCCGTCCTTTGCCAAAAGTTCTTGATGGGAACCTGATTCACGGATACGGCCCTTATGCATGACCATGATCTTATCCGCGTGCTGGATGGTGGAAAGACGGTGGGCCACCATGATGGTGGTGCGGCCTTCCATCAGGCTCTCCAGAGCGTGGGTGATCAGGCTCTCTGTCTCCGTGTCGATATTGGCAGTGGCCTCGTCCAGCACCAGAATCGTCGGCTTGTAGGCAAGGGTTCTGGCAAAGGAGAGGAGCTGGCGCTGTCCGGCGGAGAGGGTGCTGCCCCGTTCCGTGACAGGGGCGTCGTAGCCGCCGGGCATTTTTTCGATAAAGGTATCCGCATGCACCGTCCGGGCCGCCGAGCGGATTTCCTCTTCGGTGATGGAGGGATTGCCCAGGGAGATGTTGCTCTTAATATCTCCGGTAAAAAGGAACACGTCCTGCTGTACCTGCCCGATGGCCCTTCGCAGTACGTCCGTGTGAATATTCCGGATGTTCACACCGTCGATCAGGATTTCCCCCTTCTGAATATCATAATAGCGTCCGATCAGATTCAGGATGGAGGTTTTTCCTGCTCCTGTGGCTCCTACAAAGGCCGCTTTCTCACCGGGACGGATCACGAAGCTCACGTCCTTCAAAATATAATCCTCGTCTGTGGGCTCCTTTTCGTAGGAAAACCAAACATGGCGAAACTCGATCCGCCCCTGAATCTCTACCTCCACAGGCTGGGGAGGATTTGTGATTTGGGGCTTTTCATCCAGAATGGAAAAGACTTTCTGGGCGGAGGCAAGGGAGGACTGGAGGGTGCCGAACTGCTCCGCCAGTTCCTGGATAGGCTCAAAAAAGCTGCCGATGTAGGTGATGAAGATAAACAGGGTTCCCAGAGAGAGGCTTCCTTTTAATACGGAGGAACCGCCGGCTCCGATCACCAGCACCATGGCAAGGATGGAGACCAGGTAGATGGAGGGACGGAAAATGGCAAAGGTCATGACCTCCCGCCAATTGGCCTGGTAGAGCTCCTGGGATTTCTGGCAAAAGGCCTCATACTTTTCCTTTTCCCGGGCAAAAATCTGAATCAGGCGCATACCGGAGATATGCTCGGATAAAAAGGTGTTGATGTCCGTGATTTTGTTGCGGGTAATCTGATAAGCCTTGCGGGAAAGATGGCGGAACAGGAAAGTAAGCACCGTCACCACCGGAAGCAGGGCGAAAGACACCAGCGCCATGGTAACGTTTATGGAAAGCATGACCACGGCATAGCCGATGATCTTCACCACGTTTTTAAAGAGCTTTACCAAAATAGAGGAAAAAAGCTCGTTCACCGCCTCCGTGTCGTTGGAAACCCGTGTCACCAGCGGAGCCTTACCTCTTAATTTCCCAGGTGATCACGGCGCAGCTGCCGGGACAAGAGCCAGGACAGGAAGAAGCGGAATGTGTGTTTACGGATGAGGAACTGTTCCCAATCCGGGAAATCCTTTACGAGGATACGCCCCGCACGGGCGCCTATGGCACTACCACGATCTGTTTGAAAAACGGAGAAGTCAGAAGGGTGAATTTTGAGGGGATTGAGGCGGCTTTTTAGAAAATTATAGAAATATTGTGGAGTATCCTGATTCATAACACGAGGACAGCACATTCTGCGTGCTGTCCTCATATAACAAATTCCTTCAGGCCTTTAGATGAGTTTAGAAAATTTTAATTTGCCTCTCTCTTTTGAATATGCTATCTTTTTTACAGGGTATTCTTGTCCGATACATTCTTTTTGCTCTAAGTAATATCATCAGATCCAGGGAACTTTATCACATTCCTGATCAATTAATTTCATTTCAATGTTTTTCCAACCAATCCGAAAATAACCAAGAACAACCAAGAAAGGACACGTCTATGAACAAATCTCAGGTATCTAAAGAAACCGTCAAACCGGAACCCTCTATGCCAATCCATGCCGAACTGTCCCAGTCCCCGAAACCGCGCCCCACAGGGGCAGTGCCGATTCCCATGACTAACGACTACTTGTTCCGCGCCTTTTTACAGAGGAATAACAGAGCGCTTAAGGGGCTTGTGGCCGCCCTGCTCTATAAGGAACCGGAAGCCATAGCCTCCGCGGAGATTATGAATCCTATTGAACTGGGGAACTCAGTGAACGATAAAACATTTATCCTGGACATCCGGGTTTCCTTAAATAATCATACGAGAATCAACCTTGAAATGCAGGTGATCAATGAGCATAACTGGACGGAACGCTCCTTATGTTATCTGTGCAGAGACTTCAGCCAGCTGACATCAGGAGAGAAATACCAGACGGTCAAACCGGTAATTCAGATCGGAATCCTGAATTTCAGCTTATTTCCCCAATATCCGGAGTTCTATGCCACCTACAAGATGTTAAATGTGAAAACGTATACTTTATATAGTGACAAACTGCGCCTTTCTGTGTTAGACTTAACCCATAGGGAACTGGCAACAGAGCAGGACAGAAAGTACCAGCTTAATAATTGGGCGGCTCTCTTCAAGGCGGCCACATGGGAGGAGATCAATATGCTGGCGAAGAAGAATGAATATATAGACGAGGCGGCAAATACTATACATCAGCTGACCCAGGAGGAGAAGATCCGCATGCAGTGTGAGGCGCGGGAAGATTATTACCGTACACAGCTTGGATGGCAGTGGATGCTGGCGGAGCAGAGAGCATTGCTGGAAGAAAAGGATGCAATGCTAGAAAAGAAAGATGCAATACTGGCGGAAAAGGATGCAATGTTGGGAAAAAAAGACGCAATGCTTGCGGAAAAGGATGCAACTATCCAAAAACTGAGAGCAGCATTAGAGGCAAAGCCGGAGAAAGCCGAATAGTTTCAGACATTCCGGGTACGCCGCACGGAGGAGGGGGTCTGTCCGTAGAGTTCCTTAAAGGCCCGGTTAAAAAGCTTCTGGTTGGTGAATCCGTTATCCTCCATGATCTGCGCCACAGGAGCGTCCGAATTTTGCAGATCCTGATAGACATGGGAAAGGCGTACTTCGTTTACATAGTTTAAAAAGGACATTCCCATATTCTTTTTAAAAAAGCGGCAGAAATATTCCTTCCCCAGGCCAAGGTGGTCGGCCCCGTCACTGAGGGTGACAGGCTCCTGAAAATGCTGTTCGGTAAAAGTGATGATGGAGCGGATACGCTCCCGGGTCATTTTATCCATAGTGGAGGCAGCGGAAGCGGTGAGCGTTGAAAAATCCCGGAGCAGATGGGCGAGGATCTGCAGTACAAGTCCCTCCGCTTCCAGGGCATAGACGGGCAAATCCATGATATAAAGCCGGGTCAGGGCTTCCATCAACTCGCATATCTCCCGGTAGTTTGGGAAACGCTCGTCCCCTATCTCGTCAGGAGTACAGCGGATCTGATGGAGTTCAATATCGGGAAGATAATTTGCAAGCAGCTTTTTGGATAAATGGATGTTGACGAACATGGAGGTTTTATCGTGGGCATAGGTGCTGTGTACCTGGGAGGATTCGATCACTGCCAGGTTTTTTTTATTCAGCAGGTGCAGCTTTCCCTCGATCCGCAGGTCGATTTCCCCGTTCAGGGGATAAAGGATCTCCAGCTCCTCGTGCCAGTGCAGGGGATGGCGCCCGCCGGGGGTGGTGATAAATTTTATGAGAGTCCCCATGGGACTTAAGGAGCGTATTGTTTTATAATAGGGCTGTTCCATAACTTTCTCCTTCCGCATCAATATTGCTCTTGTATATGGAAAAACCAAACTGTACAGGCAACGAAAAGTCAATATAAACATTGATAAATAATTAACACATCCTGTATTTTATATAAATAATCATATAGCAGAAGCAATGTGAAGTCAATATCAACTTAAACAAAGTCAAAATGCTTTCTTTTCATTGCAGGGCTTTGGGGTTAGAATGATACTCGTAACAAGGAAATAAATGGCAATGAGAAAAGGAGAGGTTTATTATGAGTATCGTTGTATTGAAGAGAAACATTGCAAAGTATTTTGAGAAGCATGGAGTGGAAATTATGTGCAGCCTTGCCGTGTTAGATGAAAATTCCAATGCCTATGAAAATTATTGCCTGCTGAATAAATAAAGAGTGTTGGAATGAGGCGTCCCTGCGGGGATGTACATGGGCATGGCATAGGCGCAGCCCGAAAAAACGAAGGCTGTCAAGTGCATGATCGTGCAAACCGCCAAAGTGTAAAAATCTGTTACACTTTGGCGGTTTTTGTCTATACTATTTAGGCAGCAAACCGCTGCTTCCCCTCACGACAAGCACCGGCTCCACCATCTGCAGCTTTTCCACCGGCAGGCCGTTCATCCGCCCGACGGCCGCCTTTACCAGCAGGGAGCCATACGCTTCATAATCATAACCGACACTGGTAAGGCCGGGCATGGCGGTCTCTGCTATGTAGGTATTGTCAAAGCTGGCCACCGATATATCCTCTGGAATCTTTCCTCCGTGCTCCCGGATGCTCTGCATGACTCCAAGGGCCCCATAGTCGTTAATTGCAATCACCGCGGTGGGCATGGCGGACAGGTCTTTTTTCTGATACAGCTCATTCATCTGGGTATAGCCGGAACGGATGTCGTAACCGCCGCCTTGCCCGATCAGGTCGGGGTCAAAGGACAGCCCGCTGCTCTTTAAAATCTGTTTGTAACGCATCACTTTCTCGTAGGTGGACAGCACGTCCATTTTTCCCCCGAGAACTGCAATCCTTTCGTGGCCGAGAGAGAGTAAGTGCCCCATCAAAAGATCCATGGACTTCATATGGTCGATTCTCACCATATCACATCCGGTACCGTCCAGCTTTCCGGTCAGGATGACAGGAATCTGTTCCATGATATTATTGATCTGCTCTGCGTACTCCATATCGGTAACCAGCTCGTCTGCGTGTCCGCCCAAAAGAATGATGGCATCCACCCTCTGCTCCTTAAGCTTTCCCAGCAATTGTTCTTCCAGCTCCATATCCCTTAAAAAGTTGTATACGGATACGCTGTAGTTTTCCTTTCTGGCCGCCTGCTCACAAGCCACGAACATGGAGGCATAATAGGGATTTCTGATGTCGGCCATCAAAAGACCGATCATACGGCTTTTGGCGTCAGCAAGCCCCTTTGCCAGGGCGTTGGGGGTAAAGCTGTATTTTTCAACCGCGGCCAGAACCTGTTCCTTTTTGATCTCATTGACCCTTGCGCTGCCTGTCAGAACTCTGGAAACGGTGCCGGGAAGTATTATTTTTCTTACATAAAGCAGGTATGTCTATGTATCTTTTCATGCATTGTCACTTATACGATATGTCATTTATTCCCCAAGGAGAATGTGACGGCGCATTTTATTTGGAGTATTCTTGTATGTATTGTGATCCCTAATGTGATATTGTACGTTTGTTATTTCAAAGAGCCAGAATTTGATTATATGTGGAAAAGGCTGAAAGTGAACAGACTATTTAAGGAGTGACTATGAATGAAATAAGAATTTTATTAATTGGGATGTCTAATGATTGTGCGGCATATTGGCACAGTTATTATAAAATAGGTATAATATGGGGGATAGTATTCGCTTTACTTTATTCTATTGCAGTATCCCGGGAGCTCATCCACCGGCAAGAAAATTTTTGGCCCCGCTTAGGACGGAGCTTCGTTAAGATTCCATTTGCATTCCTGCTGGGTTTTTATTCCTGTCTGGTTTTAGAAATCACTGTATTTTCCCGCAGTGCAGGTGAGGTACGGATTCTGCGGCTGGCGCCTTTTGCTACATGGGGTACGGATTTCTGGCATTTGACCCTGTGGCTGGAAAATATCCTTATGATGGTGCCGTTAGGGATTCTGCTCTACATTTTATGGGAGCCTTTCCGCAAAATCGGCCGGTCAATGCTGGCCGGGAGCCTTTTCAGTCTTTTGATCGAATGTACGCAGCTTTTGGGGAGGCTGGGGAAGTTCGAGACAGACGATATCATGAATAATGTTTTTGGCACGCTGCTTGGTTTTTTACTGTGTAAGGGGATCGGCAGAGTATCCTGCGCCCTGTATGCTCATTTCAGGAGGAAAACAATGATGAATGTTAAAAAGAAAATACTGATCACATTATTAATGTCGGCCATTCTGCTCTGCAGTGCCTGCGGCGGGAGAGAGGAAGGACACGGCGGTGAGAGGACTCCAAAAGAGGCGGAAGAGACATCCCCTCTCATGGAAGGCTCCATAGAAGTGCTTGAGGAGCTTCCGGACAGGGAGATCAAGATTCCCGATTACCTGACAGAAGGGCAGGAGGAAAATTCTGATGATGAGACCTGCGGTTCGGAGAAAGGCCCGGGAGAAAAGGCCGGTTTGTTAAGCGGAGAAGAACAGGCCGAAAAAGCCCGTCAGGTAGCAGCGCAGATCGAAGAGAGCGTCAACCAGGTGCTCAGCGATAAGGATTTTTATCCCCATGTTATCGGCATTTTTGTAAATCCTGAATGCACCCAGTTCAATGTTACATTTTCGGGCAGGGAGCTCAGCTTATATGAAAATACATTGCCAATGTCGCTCTGCATTGTCGGCGACAGATTCCAGCTTTATCAGGGGAAACAGGAAAACGAACTGATGACTGTGGTGAATTATATTGACGGGGACAGCGGGGAAATTTTCAACTCGGTTAATTCGCAGGAAATTAAGTGATTATATTCACATCCCCAGCCTCTTTTCTTAACCGGCAATTTATGGTATACTGTCTCTCAAAGTCTATCGTCCATTGGTCCGCGCGGCATAAGTCCCCCGGACACAAAGAACGAGCGGCTTTTCTTAGGTTTAAAAAAATTTTTTAAGAAAAGGAGCGATAGGAACGTGACAGGAAAGAGAGGGGACGCCCCCGCCAGAAGGGGGATAAGACGGAGCCTGAATGGAAAGATATTAAGTAACACTACCTTTAATATCCTGATTTTGGTGATCGTAAGCAGTGTTATCATGGCTCTTTCCATGCAGTCTCTTGCCAACAACATTTTGCTGGACAGTCTTCAGCCAATGGCCCGGCAGGCGGCTAAGACTGTGGAGGCCAACATTCATATGCTGGCGGATCGTATGATGACCATTGCCTTGGATCCCCGGATGACGGGGGAGGGACAGTCATCCGGTCTGGAATCTGCGGCAGTAGAAGCAAGCCGCAGGGAGGTACTGGAAGAGTCGGCAGAGATTTATGAGGTTTACGCCATTGCCCTGTATGATTTGGATGGGCGGTTGGTACAGGGGATCGACGGAGCACCCGAAAGCCTGGAGGGTGATTTTCTGGCCCTTTTAAAGGAGACAGATAATCTGACCACCGATCCCTCCACCATCTATCAGGATAAGCTGGGGATTCGGATGGGAATGCCGGTGAAGGGGGAGGAAGGGACCGTTCTTTATGTGGTGGGGATTTATAAGTATGACCTGCTCAATGATGTCATCAGCAGCATCAATTTAGGGAAAAGCGGTATGGCTTATATGGTGAACCGGGAGGGCATTGTGACCGGTCATCCGGATCAGTCCCTGGCCCTTGGCGGGAGCACCTTAGCTCAGCTCAGCGACGGAAACAAGGAGGCGGTGGAGCGGGTGACCACCGGGGAAACAGGGGCGGTTGAATTTCCTGTTGGAGGGGAGCAGATGCTGGCGGCGTTTTCGCCTATCCGGGGAACCCAGTGGTCACTGGTGATCCAAATCCCCAAGTCGGATTACAGCCATTTCATTAACGGGGCAATGCTTGTGTCCTTTACGGCTACTCTGGCGGTGTTACTTGTTTCAATTCTGCTGGTTCTGCGCCTTGCACGCTCGATTTCCCGCCCGGTGAAGGGGGTAACCGAGCGGATGGTGGCTCTCTCCAACGGCGATCTGCACACTCAGGTGCGTTCTGTCAGGACAGGGGATGAGCTGGAGCTTATGACACGGACGCTGGATGCCACGCTGGAGAGTATGAACCGGTACATATCCGATATACAGCAGGTACTGACACAGGTGGCAGAGGGGGATCTGCGTACCGGTCCCCGGGTGGACTACAAGGGCGACTTTGTACTGATCCGCGGCAGCCTGCAGACCATCACGGAGTCCATGAATGAAACCCTCCTTGGGTTCCGCGACGCGGCAGACCGGCTTACGGATATGGCTGAGCAGTTAAGCGGACAGTCCGTGCAGCTTCACCAGGCCTCCTTAGAGCAGAACCAGTCGGCCGAAGAGCTGGTTTCGGAGGTGACTCATGTGAAGGATCAGCTTGCCGATGTGAAGGAGAGCAGCAGTCAGACCCGTTCCCAGACGGAGGAAATCACTCAGCGCATCCGAAATGCTAACGAACAGATGGCGGCTCTGTCTTCTGCGATGGACGACATCAGCGCCAATGCGCAGCAGATTACCAAGATTGCAAAGGACATTGAGGACATTGCGTTCCAAACCAATCTTCTGGCTCTCAACGCTTCTGTGGAGGCAGCCCATGCGGGAGAGGCCGGAAGCGGCTTTGCGGTGGTAGCCAATGAGGTGAAGCAGTTGGCTGATAAGAGTGCAAAAGCGGCGCAAAGCGCAACCAGGATGGTCAACAACACAAAAACGATCATCCAGAACGGTGTGGTACTGACTGCGGATACCGCAGATTCCCTGCGCGCCATATCAGGTGTTTCCGCCCAGATCAGCACAATTTCCGATCAGCTCGCGCAGGCGGTAGAGGGACAGGAAAGTGCTTTGACGGTTATGGAGGCGAGGATTGATAACATTTCAGCCATTGCAGACCGCAATCTGCAAAACGCAGGGGAAACCGAGCAGTCCAGCGGCACGCTGGCAAAGGAAGCGGAGGCCCTTCAGAGCCATGTGCGGAAATTTGTTTTGAAGGAGAAATAAAGGGATGAAACGAATTTTAGTCATACTTTTAAGCATGTTATTGACCGTATCGCTGCTCACAGCCTGCGGGAATCAGGAGGAGACAGAGCAGGGACTTAAGGACGGTTATTATACTGCCAAGATGTCCGAGTTCAGCCACGGCTGGAAGGAATATATCACGATCCTGGTAAAGGGCGGAAGCATTGTATGCGTAGAGTACAATGCGGAGAATGCAAGCGGATTTATTAAGAGCTGGGATAACGCCTATATGCAGAATATGCTCCATAGCAACGGCACCTATCCCAACGAGTACACCCGTTATTATGCGGGCCAGCTCCTGGAGGGACAGGGGGAAGGCAGTATCGATGCGATTTCGGGAGCAACCTCTTCCCACGGGACGTTTCTGCTTCTGTCCCAGGCTGTTTTAGAGCAGTCGCGGAAGGGGGATTCCAGCATTATGATCGTGGACGCAGCCCATTGAGAAGGGCCGCTTAGGGAGAGCACCCGGCGCCGTCAGCTTTGGAAACGGCGCACAGAGGAAGGAGTCTGTTTGTAGAGCTCCTTAAAGGCCCGGTTAAAAAGCTTTTGGTTGGTAAACCCGTTCTTTTCCATGATCTGAGCCACAGGGGCGTCGGTGTTTAGGAGATCCTGATAGACATGGGAAAGGCGTACTTCGTTTACGTAGTTTAAAAAGGACATACCCATGTTCTTTTTGAAAAAACGGCAGAAATACTCCTTTCCCAGGCCCAGATGGTCAGCCCCCTGGCTTAAGGTGACCGGCTCCTGAAAATGGGCTTCGGTGTAGGTAATGATGGAACGGATCCGCTCCACGGTCATCTTATCCATGGTGGAGGATGGAAAAGCCGCAGCCGCCGAAAAATCCCGGAGCAGATGGGCGAGGATTTGCAGCACAAGCCCCTCTGCCTCCAGGGCATAGACGGGCAGATCCATGATATAGAGCCGGGTTAATGCTTCCATCAGTTCACATACTTCGCGGTACCCCGGAAATTGTCCGTCTCCTATGTCGTTCCCGGTGCAGCGGATCTGACGCAGGCCGATGTCCGGGAGATAGCTTTCCAGCAGCTTCTTGGACAGGTGGATGTTGACAAACATGGAGGTTTTATCATGGGCATAAGTGCTGTGTACCTGGGAGGATTCGATCACTGCCAGGTTTTTTTTGTGCAGCAGATGGCGCCTGCCCTCGATCAGCAGGTCAATTTCTCCGTTCAGCGGATAAAGGATTTCCAGCTCCTCATGCCAGTGCAGGGGATGATAGCCGCCGGGAGTGGTGACAAATCGTATGAGCGTCCCCATAGGGCTTAAGGAGCGTATTGTTTTGTAATAGGGTTGTTCCATAGATCTCCTCATTTTTCGCCTTTGCATGTTTGGAAAACCAGACTGTGCCGAGCGGCGAAAGTCAATATAGACATTGACAAACATTTAACACACTTGGATTATAATATAAATATCATATATCAGGAGATGCTGTAAGTCAATATCGACTTAAATTAAGTCAAATTTGATTCTTTTAAGCCGCATTTTTATGGGATAAAATGGTACTCGTAACAAGGAAATATCTGGCAATGAGAAAAGGAGATGTTTATTATGAGTATCGTTGTATTGAAGAAACACATAGCAAAATATTTTGAGAAGCATGGGGCAGAAATCATGTGCAGTCTTTCTGTGCTGGACGACAATTCCAATGCCTATGAGAATTATCTTTTACTGAAAAAATAAATGGTGTTGGAATAAAATTGCTTATGACAAAGGGGCTGTGAAATAAGTCCCTGAAAAGAGAGGGTTACCGGATCAGCAATGGCTGATATGGTAACCCTTTCTTTATGCTCTGTCTCTTTGCACCGGGAATCAGTGAAATCGTCTTGTTTTTGTCAATTGATTCGAGTTTTTGGATATAGAGATACTATAGATTTTAAAGTAAAATATAGACTGATAAGAATTTTTGCATCCGCTTACGGTTTGAATGGAGGCAGACGATAAGAGGTGGGTTATGTACAGGATTGGAATCTGTGATGACGAGATGGCGTTTGGAAATCTGATTGAAGAATATCTGGAGGAGTATGCGCGTCAGAGGGAGATCAGGCTGGATATTTCCGTATTTTTAACAGGAGAGGGATATTTAGAATTCCTCCAAAAAGGGATGATCCTGGATCTTCTGTTTTTGGATATTGAGTTTGGAAAAGGCATGGATGGGGTGAAAGTAGGAGAAATGCTCCGTGCAGACCTGGCAAACGAAGCCGCGCAGATTGTATATGTGTCGGCAGTAGAGGACTATGCCATGCGGCTTTTCAGAAACCGTCCCATGGACTTTTTACCTAAGCCTGTGAAGAGACAGGATATAGAAAGAGTCATGAATGAATATATCCGCGTGTTTGGGAAAAAGAGGAATGCTGTTTTTGAATATGGAATTGGACGCAGGAGATTCCGGGTAGCGGAAGAAGAGATCGTGTATTTCCAATGTGCGGGGAGAAAGGTGGGTATTGTCACAGGGAAGGGAGAAAATGCGCAGTTTTATGGGAACATGGACGAGATAGAGAAGCAGTTGGACGAGGGCCGGTTCTGGAGAATCCATAAGTCTTATATTGTCAATGTCAGCTATGTATCGGAATTCGGGGCGAGGGAGGTCTGCCTCAGGAATGGGGAGAGGCTGCCTGTCAGCCGCACGTTCAGGGAGAGTGTGCAGGAGAAGCTTTTGGGTGAAAGGATGGGGAGAAGCAAATGGGAGCCGCTGACGCCATATTCAATATGATCTGTAATATACTGAGCATCTATGCATGTGTCCGGGGGATGGAAATATTTCTTGTGCCAAGGCACAGGGGATGGATGGTTTCAGTCCCTTTATATATAGGAACATGGCTGGTCAATTCCATGCTCTATGTATTGGGAGCAGGCATAAACCTTACGAGTTTGTCTTTTTTGGCTTGCTTTATGACTCTTGCCGTTTTCCTGTATGAAGGAAGCTGGAGAAGAAAGACGCTGGCTGTGTTGGCGATGCTGGCGACGGGAATCGTTCTGGAGGATATTTTATGGATTGTCAGCAGTATACTGGGAAGCCCTGTGGAAAACGCAGCCCTTGGATGCCTGTGTTCAGGGATAATGCTGCTGTTTCTTGTAGTGCTGATTGAGAAGCTGCTTTCCCTTGACAGGTATGCGGTGCTTCCTTTGAGCGGCTATGCGAGCATCAGTATCCTTTCCATAGGGAGTATGGTGCTGGCTGAGATCATAACGGAGGAGGTGGACTCCCATGAGTTGGCAATGGCAGCCTTGAGCATTCTTTGTATTGTGAATATCAGTACCTACCACATATATCATAAGATAGCAGAAAGTCATAAAAGGGATATGCAGAGGGCGGCCCTGCTTCAGGGAAACCAGATGTATGCCAGGCAGTTGGAGCTTCTGCAGCAGTCCCAGCAGTATGTCAGGGTGCTGCGCCACGATATGAAAAACCATATGCTGCTGCTGAATACATATCTGGAAAAGGGCGAGTATGGGAAAGCCCGGGAATATGCAGGGAGCCTGGCAAAAAGTCATGGGATGGCCAGGAGTATGTAAGAACCGGAAATATGGAGGTTGACAGCCTGCTGAATTATAAGTTGGAGCTGATCTGCAGAAGGACAGGGTGCATCCCCCGGCTGTCTGTTAAAGTACCCAGAGAACCGATTATGGCGGAGGTAGACTTGAACGTCATTTTGGGGAACCTGCTGGACAATGCGGCGGAGGCTGTTGAGATGGCAGATGAGAAGTATCTGGAACTGCAGATGAGATATGACCGAAATGTTTTGTACATCAGTATTTATAACAGCTATGACGGGAAGGTGGAGGCTGACAGGAAAGGAAGGCTCCTGACGAGAAAAGCCCGAAAAGAGGGACATGGGATAGGGCTGGAGAGTGTGAAGTTAGTGCTTGGGAAGTATGGCGGAAAAATGAAACTTTCACATGAAAACTGTATATTTAAAGTAGATTTAATGCTTTTTGGGAAAGCTGCCGTCGGAGAGGAAAAAGAACTGCTCTGACGGCAGTTTTTAGATAATAGGATAGATGTTTTATCAGGGCGCAAGTTTTTACATCTAAAGCGCGAGTTTTTACGACATATGAAAAATAGGGAAAATAGTATGATATAATGCGTTCATAAAAGATGATAAAAACAGGAGGCGTGAAAATGAAAAGATCCATTATTTATATAAAGAAAAACGGCTATATAAAAAAGTAAATCAGTTATGCAGTATAACAGGAGGTTATTTGCTCCTGGCAGGAATGCTGCTGACCAGCTTTATTATATCCGCCAGTCTTATCGCTATTTCCCTTGCGATCCAGGAATTTGTGGGTATCGCTACGGGAGAATTTGAGTATCAGATCAGCAAGATATTCATTTTTGCAGGTGGGGTGGTGCTTTGCTATGCGGCTGCCATGGTTATGGGAACGATCCTTGAGGCCGGTTATACAAACAGGGTGGAGAAAAAGATCCGCTTTTTGCTTATAGGGCATATTATGGAAAGTAAGCAGCAGTTAATGGAGGCCTATCATTCGGCAGATATAATGACACGCCTGACAGTGGATACGGAACGGGTTACCAACATTATGCCGCAGATATTCGGACAAATGGCGGCTGAAATCTTACCTGCAATTATGGCGTTAGTTACGATGCTGGCTATGAACTGGAAGATGGCGCTGATTATGCTGGCAGTGGTTCCCTGTATTATTATTGTTATTTCCTTTGTATCGCCCATGCAGCAGAAGGCGGCGCATAAGGACGTTGACAACGAAGGAAGAAACCGGTCTTATATGACGGAGGTTTTCACGCACCGGAGCCTTTTCTGGGTTTACAGGATGAGGGAAGCTGTGCTGAGAGAAACGAAGGAGCTATATGAGCAAAAGGCGAAGAGTAAACTTTTATTAAGCTTCCTCCAGGGAATTACATCATTTTTAAACAGCTTCATCGGTTTTGCATTATTGTTTGTAACAATGGGGGTAGGGGCAGTTTTTGCGGTTAAAGGAGAGATTAATGTAGGAACCCTGATTGCAATGGTACAACTGACGAACTATGTTTTGCTTCCGATCAACGCTATGTCCGGATGGATCAGAAAGTTCAGCGAGGTTAAAGCAAGCATTGACAGGATAGAGGAAATTATGACCCTGCCGGTATATGAGAAGCAGGAAGCTCAGACAGAAACGGATCGAAAAGTCGCTTCTTTATAAATAGAAGATTTGACATTCCGATATAATGAAAATGAAGAGCAGGTGCTTCGGGGCGTGAATGCCGCATTTCAGATCGGAACAAATTGCATCATTGGGGAAAGTGGAAGCGGGAAAAGGCGGAAACTATTATGTAGAAAAGGGGATCAGGCAACAGCAGGGGGCGCTGCTGCTGTCTGATCCCCTTCTTTTCCAGTGGCTTTACTGATAAGCCCGGGCCTGCAATTCCCACATCCTGCAGTATTCGCCGCCCAGCTTAAGGAGCTGGGTGTGGGTACCCTGCTCCACAATACGCCCTTCCTTCATCATGTAAATGCAGTCCGCATCCCGGGCCGTGGCAAGGCGGTGGGAGATAAAGATTACGGTTTTATCCTCTGCGATTTCCTTAAGCTCCTGGTTTAATTTGAATTCGGAGGCCGGATCTAAGGCGCTGGAGGGTTCGTCCATGATAATCAAATCATGGTTTCTGTAAAGAGTTCTGGCAATGGCCACCTTTTGACTCTCGCCGCCGGAGAGGTTGACTCCGTCCTTTTCAAATTCCGTGGTGAGGGGCGTCTCGATCTGGTATTTCAGCTTTCGCCCGGAGAGATCGAACCCGGCCCGGTGCAGGGCATGTTCCACCTGGTAGGTCTCCTGTTTGTCCATGGAACACAGATCCATCACCACGTTTTCCCGAAGGGAAGCGGCATAGAGCTTGAAATCCTGGAAAACCGCTCCGATTCCATTCCGATAGTCAGAGAGCTTTAAGCAGCGTATATCCTGACCATTGCGCTCTATGACGCCCTGGCAGGGGTCATAGAGCCGCATCAGAAGCTTGACCAGCGTGGTTTTGCCTGCGCCGTTGTAGCCCACCAGGGCGATCTTCTGCCCCTTTTTGATTTCCAGATTAATGTCGCGCAGGATTTCCTTTGGCTGGGTGGGTGTACCGCTCTTAAATTCGTTGCTTTGGCCCCCGCAAGTTTGTCCCTGGTAAGAAAAACCCACATGGGAAAAGCGCAGATGGTCAAAGCCCTCTGTCACTGCATTTTCCCCGTCCGTGATTTTGGGCTCATAGGCAAGGAAACGGCGTATTTTTTGAATAAAGGCGCCGTTGTAGGAAAAAGCGGGCAGGGAGCCGATCAGCGCCACCGTGCGTTTGATCAGCCTGCGGACAGCGGCAAGAAGGATGACAATGGAGCTCAGGGAGATGCTCTGCTTCACCATAGCCTGATACAGCAGCCAGGGAAGATACAGGGCATAAAGCAAAAGGTAAGTGGGGACATACTCCTTAAAAAGGCTGAGAAACCACAGCCGAAGTCCGTACTTTCTGTTCAGGACATTTAACCGTTCATTGCACCTGTCAAAATCCCGGATAAGGAGTTCCTTCATCTCAGGATGGAGCCGCAGCTCCTTGGCGTAATCGTGGAGATAAAAAACCCTGTGCTGATAATCCCGCTCTCTTTCCGCGTACAGCCGCTCCAGCTTAAGCTTTTCCTGGAGTCTGAAATAGGCATGGCTGGCAAGGTAGCTTACCAGGCCGCAGAGAATGGCAAGAACAAGTCCGGTTTTATCCGTGGCAAACAGGAAAGAGAAGTACAGTACGGCGTTTGTGAGCTCAAAGAGAAAAGCCTTGCCGTCGTCCATAAACCGCTCCACGCACTGATCGGCCTGGGTGGTGGAGAGCACGAAATCATTATAAAAATCAGGGTCGTCATAACAGGATAAATCCATAGTCTGAGCTTTCTCGTAGATTTTTCTGCGCAGGGCAAAGCTCAGCACAGGCTTGATGCGGTCAAAGGACCACTGGAAATAGATGCTGTCAATGAACTGATGCACCACAAACACCAGGAATACTCCCAGAGTCAGAAGGGCCACCTGGGAAAAGGGTGCGCCGTTTTCCACTGCATTCAGGTTATATCCGATCCAGACCGTGTATTCCAGGAAGACAAAGGCGCTTTGTTCAACGGCGGCAAACAGGTTAAAGAGAAGGAGCCTGGGTGAGGTCTTAAGGCAAAAGCGAAACAGCCACCAAAGGCCGGATAATGTTTTTTTCATAAAGAAATTCCTCCTTTTTTCGGAAAATCAGGGTTCTCAAAGGCCTTTTCCTTTTGATACTGCCGGGCCTGCATCTGGTAAAGGGCGGAGTATTCCCCCTCCGCCTCCATGAGGCTTGCATGGGTTCCCTGCTCCGAAATCCGTCCGTCCTTTAAGACGATAATCTTTTCCATGTCCTGTACACAGGAGAGCCGATGGGAGATGAGCAGAAGAATCCGTCCCTGAGCATCCTTTTTGATGCTTTCCATCAGGTCATGCTCCGAGATTGGATCCAGGGCGCTGGAGGGCTCGTCAAAGATCCGGATGGGGGTATCCTGAAAAAAAGCCCTGGCCGCCACCAGCTTTTGTGCCTGTCCGCCGGAAAGGACGGCGCCCTGGGGATCAAATTCCCGTGTCAGGACAGTGTCCATGCCTTTAGGCAGTTTTTTTACAACAGAATCGATTCCGGACCGGGAAAGGGCATTCCAAAGAGGCTCAGGGTCCGTATCCTGTCCCTTCTCCCGGCCCATCACCAGGTTATCCCGGATGCTCCGGGCAAAGATTTTTCCGTCCTGGAAGGCTGCGGTAAACAGGCTTCGGTAGGCTTTCAGGTTATATTCCTTAATGTTGATGCCGTTTAACAGAATTTCACCCTCCGTAGGGTCATAAAGGCGCATCAGGAGTTTGATCAGGGTGGACTTGCCTGCGCCGTTGTAGCCCACCAGAGCGCAGGCCTGTCCGCTTTTTAAGGTGAAACTGATATTTTTCAGGGTCATCCGGCCGTTCTGATAGGCAAAGCCCACATTGCGAAATTCGATACTTCGGATCTCCTGATCCGGCAGGATCCCCTCCCAGTCCTCGGGAATGGCAGGCTCATAGGCCATGAAATCCCGTAGATTCTGGATAAAGAGGCTGTTTTTCATGCTCTCCAACAAAGCCTTTGTATAGGAGATGAGGATCCAGGAGACGGAGGTCATCAGGCTGGTAAGGATCACGAAGTCGGATAAGGGCATGGTTTTGGAAACCATAGCCCGGTAGGCTCCGTAGAAGATCACGCCCTCGAAGATGATGACAAAGGTGAAGTAGAGATACCCCCATCCCAGCAGGATGTTTTTCACCATATATTTGTCCATGGTGCCCGTGATGCCCGCCTCGGCCTCCTTTTGCTTCTTTTCCATCACATGGAAAATGTCGGTCATGCGAAGCTCCTTGGCATAGTCCGCCAGATGAATGACACGGTTAATGTAATCGGCGATGCGGCGGAAGATCATGGATTCCTCATAGATCCGGTAGGACAGCCTGTTGAGGGCATTGGCAAACACGAAATTTCCGATCAGAGGGGCTATGACGAAAAGGATTACCCACCGGTCGATGCGGATCATCATTACCCAGGAGACGGCCACAGCCGCGGTGCCGATGATAATCTGCCACAGATTGCCGATGGTTTTGATCAGCCGCTGGTCGCTTTGGGCCATAGCCATCATATATCGGTTATAAAATTCACTGTTCTCAAAACAGGACAGATCGTTGTTTCCCGCCTTCTGATATAAGGTGCGGTAAAGCCCCTGATAAATTTTTACGTCGGTTACCGGAAGGAGCAGGTTGTCATACCAGCCGTTATAGAGAAAGACCAGGAAAAACAAACCTACCGTAAAAGCCAGGAAAAAAAGGATTTCTTGAAAACTGCCTCCCGTTTCGATCAGAGAGAGCACCTTTTTCAAAAAATATCCGGAAAAGAAGAGATATTCAAACTGATCCAGCCCGGAGCGGATGCCGGAGAAAACCACCCGGGAGGGGCAGATGCGCAGGGCAAAGCCCATGATGTACAGGTTGTTTCTGACTGCCTGGACGACAGTTCCGGTTTTTTTAGTCTTTTTCATTTGGTTATCAGATTCCTTTCTTTGCAGAGTGCTGCTCGTTTGGTTTAGTATACCTGTCCGGGAGGGAAAAATCCAAACTTGTCCTTCAATTCCAGCTCTTTGTCCCTGAATCGGCAGCGAAAAAGATTGTTTTGATGGGGGATACTGTTTATAATAAGAAAGAGCGACAGAAAATACCAGGGGGCAGAGGCGATAAGTATGATCAGAGTAGGTCTGTGTGATGATGATCCGGTTTTGCTGAAAAAACTGAATAGCTTTGTGTCGGACTGCTATGCAGAAAACCAGATTTTTGCCAAAGCCCAGGCTTTTGAGAAGGGGCAGGCTCTGCTTTATGAGATCGAGGACGGCGCCTGGTTCGATCTTTTGCTGCTGGATATTGAGATGCCCGGTTTGAGCGGCATGGAGCTTGCCGCCCGGGTGAAAAAGCTTTTGCCAAAGGCGCTGATTATTTTTATCACCTCCCACATGGAATATGTGCTGGATGCCTATGAACTGTCGGTGTTCCGTTATGTTCCCAAGGCAGATCAGGGGGAGCGGCTTACCCATGCCCTTTTAGACGCGGCGGCCATGGTGGAGGTGCAGCTTCGGGAAAGCTATATTATCCAAAACCAGAACCGCCTGGAGCGGATTCCACTGCAAAACCTTCTTTATATTACCCACGAGGGCAAAAACGCGCTGTTGGTCACGGATCTTTCCGGAGGGGAAAATTCCGGCAGGGGAAATTTGTCCCTGCCGGGGAAGGAAAATCTCTGCTTCCGGGTGCGCAAATCCCTTCAGCAGGTGTATGAAGAGCTGGATGACAGGGAGTTTTTCTTTATCGACAGAGGCTGTATTGTGAATCTGTCCCGGATCATGAGCATTAAAGAGGACTTTTGTATTTTAAAGGACGGCACCCGGCTTGGCGTCAGCCAGTCCAGGATGCCCGGGCTTAAGGAGCGGCTTCTGGAATTCTGGAAGCATCATATTTAATAATATGCGTGAGAGGAGGGGCAATGGGAGGCGTTTCGAAAAAGGAAGCGGAAAAGGTAAGGATGCTCGGCGAGCAGTACGAGCGGCTTCAGAGAGCGTGGTCAGAAAATGCCATGCTTTTTCACGATATGGGAAACCACCTGCAGACCATTTTTCATCTGGCACAGGCCGGAGAAAACGAGGAAATCTGCCGTTATATCAGCCGGATCAGCAAGCCTGTGGAGCAGCTTGGCAGCATATATTTTACGGGAGTGGGGGTTGTGGATGCAGTATTGAACGCCAAGAAGCAGCTTGCCGAAGAAAGAGGCTATGAAATGGATGTGAATGCCCAACTGCCTGCCAACACGGGAATTTCTGAGGATGATTTCTGCACGGTTTTAACGAATTTGCTGGACAATGCCATTGAGTCCATGGACAGGGAAAAGGCCGGTCGGGCTGCAATGGAGAAAGGAGAGCAGGGGATGGGGGAGTTTGAGAGGGCGTATCCTCCAATTGAAGTTTCCCTGCGCCACATTCATCACTTCCTGGTCGTCCGTGTGACCAATCCCTGTACGGAAGAACGCCCCCAGGGGCGCGGCTTTTTTGCTACCTCCAAGAGGGACAGGAGCCGTCACGGATGGGGGTTAAAAAACGTACAAAAAGCGGTGAGGAAATATAACGGTTTTCTGACCCTGGAGGTAAAGGATGGGAAATTTGCGGTATCGGCCCTGTTGTTTTTTGGAGACAAATAGAAAAAATCATTTTAGAATGACTTTTTCTTTAAAATAAATCATTTGTGTGTTATTATTTTTAAGAATAGTCAGGCGGATTGCAAAGCCGAAAGAGGGAATGGGATGGAACGAAAAATCATGCAGGAGCTTGTGGCATGGAGAGAAATGAAGAAAAACAGGATGCCTCTGCTCCTATATGGCGTAAGACAGGTGGGAAAAACCTATATTTTAAGGGAATTTGGGGATCGTTATTACAAGAACAGCCTTTATATTAATTTTGAGCGTATGCAGGCTGCTGCCGATTTTTTCAGGGGAGAGCTTTCTCCCGAAAGGATTATACACCTGCTGGAGGAATATTTCGGTCAAAAGATAATCCCGGAGGAGACTCTGCTTATTTTTGATGAGATTCAGGCCTGTGAGAGGGCGCTTACGTCCTTAAAGTATTTTTGTGAGGAAGCGCCTGAATATCATGTAGCAGCGGCCGGAAGCCTTTTGGGAGTGGCGATTCACAGGGAAAATTATTCCTATCCGGTAGGAAAGGTGATAACCAAAACCTTATATCCTCTGGGATTCGACGAGTTTCTGCAGGCCATGGGACAGAGGCATCTTGTAAGTCTGATATGGGAACATTACGATAAAATGGAAGAAATGCCCCAGACCCTGCACAGGGAAATTTTATATTGGTATGACAGATATTTGTTTATAGGAGGTATGCCTGCCGCGGTCAATCAATATATGGAGCGGCAGTCTCTGATCAATGTGCCGGAGGTGCAGAGTCTGATCTTAAATGCCTATACCGCGGACATGGCCAAATATACCGGTAACGGTGAGAGTACAAAGATCAGGAGCGCATTTGCGTCGATGCCGGTACAATTGGCAAAGGAAAATAGAAAATTCCAATACAAATTAATTCGAAAGGGCGCAACCGCAGGATTGTTTGGGGATTCCATTGCCTGGCTGATATTTTCCGGAGTGGTGTTAAGCTCGGAGAGAGTTACCAGGCCGGAGGCGCCCTTGATTGCCTTTCGGGACGTATCAGCCTTTAAGCTCTATTTGTCGGACGTGGGACTGCTCTCTGCGTTTACCAGGATCATGCCGGAGAGCATCATACGAAACGAACTCTCAGAGCTTTATTTAGGAGCGCTGACCGAGAATTACGCGGCCCAAACCTTAAAGTCGGCAGGATATGAGCTATATTATTGGACATCGGATTCTCCGGCTGCCGAGGTGGATTTTTTAATACAATAAAAAGGAAAAGTAGTACCGGTAGAAGTAAAGTCCGGTGAAAACGTTAATTCCAGGAGCCTGAAGCATTTGCAGAGGCTTGCAGGGCCGGAGGAAATGATCCGGCTGTCCCGGAAAAATTTTGGTACGGACGGAAAAGTCCGGGCCGTTCCTTTATATGCGGCCTTTTGCCTGTAGTGTGCCCTGCAGCGCATATTTCCTGTAGCGCGATATTGCAATGGCCGCGATATAAAAAACATATTTGTTCAATAAAAGGAGCAGAAAGCGGATGGAAAACAAACAAACAAAACCAAAGCTGAAATGGATCATGGGACTGGGGCTGGCCTTATGCCTGCTGGCTGTGGGCGGAGCTATTGCATTTAATAAGTGGAACGAGTCTGCCTCGGCGAAATTTGACGACTACACTCAGGAGCTGTTTCAGGAGGATGTGGTACAAAATACCATAAACCTTCATTACACCCTGGCAAACCCTGAAAATTACGGGATCACGGACTATGAAGTTACCCTGGGATCCGTCTCTCTTGCCGATGTGGAGGAGGGGTATGCAGAGCTGGAGGACATGAAAAAGAATTTGGAGGGCTTCCGGCGCTCAGGCCTGACCAAAGACCAGCAGCTCACCTACGATATTCTGTTGGATTATGTGCAGACAGAGCTATCGGTGAAGGATTTGCCGCTTTATGCGGAGGTGCTTGGCCCCATCAGCGGTTACCAGTCGCAGCTTCCGGTGATTCTGGCAGAGTACACCTTTCGGCGGGAGCGGGATATTGAGGATTATCTCACCCTGGTTTCCGGAATAGACGAGATGGCGGAGGAATTGATTGAGTTTGAAAGGGAAAAGGCGCAGGCCGGGCTTTTTATGTCGGACTATGCCGCGGACACGATTATTTCCCAGTGTGAGGAGTTTATAGCAAACCCGGAAGAAAACTATATCCTGAATCAGTGAAACTCAATTGCTTTGAACGCTGACAACTGCATATTTAA
>CAJTVL010000063.1 GCA_910579425.1 uncultured Lachnospiraceae bacterium
CGAGATCGAGTAATGTGACTGGAGTTCAGACGTGTGCTCTTCCGATCTCCATTTAAGAAGACTTGAAAATGAGTGTGGGAAAGATCCTTTTTTAACTGAAAGCGGGTAATGAAAGGGTGTGCTTCCGCATACATTGCCGTTACGATATAAATCATGTTGCTCCTTTCTGAATCAGATATTTTCGGGATCATATCCCTGCTCTTTGACCCAGGCGCGCAGTCTGGCAAGTTCGGCAGTCAAGCCGGCAGGACCGGTCTTTTTCGGTTGCAAGAGGTATCTGGGTTAAGTCTAACACGGACAGCCGTAGTTTGTAACTATAGTATAGATATTTTTTTTACTTTTTGATACAATACCAATGGAAATGGTAAATAGACAGCAAATAACGGGTGAGGTTTGAAATGCTGAGTATTTTTTATGGGGATATGCCGCAGGCAATTTATAATCCTGTGGTTTATTTTAAAAACAGATATACGGACGAATGGATTATGGATGAGTTTTCCCGGGAAATGATCAGAGATGTGGATAAATCGGAAGTGCGCGGCCCCCGAATCATAGACAGCCCTGTTCTGGGGGGAATTACCCCGAGAGAGTTATCCGGGGGCGTGAAAACGTTGATGGCGATTTATAAAGTACCGGATCAAATTTTTAACGCGTCGGCCTGTGGGGATAATTGTGCAAAATGGATTTTAAAAATAGGAGAAAAACAGGACGTAACGATTAACTTACGGCATTTGATGGATTTTGGGGAAGATGAGTTTGTGATAAAAATTCTGAATACAAATCAGATTGTCCATAATATGGATGAATTACTGCCTGTTGCGGGATTGATTGTCCGCTAGGTTGGGGGTGGCATATGACGGGAAGTTATGAAATTGTGGTTTCTAATGTTAAAGTGCGTTATGAGTTTACGATACGGAGAAATATTACAGTCGTCAAAGGAGACAGCGCAACAGGGAAGACAACTCTTGTAGAGATGATCCGTGAGCATTATGAGGCCGGAGTGTCAAGCGGGATTGACCTGAAATGTGAAAAGACTTGCAGGGTACTTGCGGGAAGGGACTGGAATGTTTTGCTAGGAGCGATGCATGACAGTATCATTTTTATAGATGAAGATAATGAATTTCTCCCGACAGATGATTTTGCAAGGGCGGTGCGGGAGTCAGATAATTATTATGTGATTGTATCCCGGGAAGGGCTTGCAAACCTTCCTTATAGTGTAGAAGAAATTTATGGCATCCGGGAGTCAGGAAAATATGCATCCATGAAGAGGGTCTATAATGAATTTTACCATATTTATGGAAATACAGAAATCAGAAAAACGATTTGCCCTGAGTTATGAACTGTCTGGACAGGAATGTCTTAGTTATTGCGGACGGGGCGGCCTTTGGAGCGGAGATGGACAGGATGATGAAGCTTGCCTTACGGAAAAAAGGAGTTGCTTTGTATCTTCCGGAGTCTTTTGAGTGGCTGCTCCTGAAATCCGGTGTTGTTACAGACAGGAGCCTGGACTCTGTTTTGGCTAGTCTGGAGAATTGGATTGAAAGCCGTGTGTATTTTAGCTGGGAAAGATTTTTTACTTGAGCTGTAAGACTCCAATTACAAACCCTGTACTTCCCACAGTCTGATTGATTTTTTCTTGCTTTCCAACACAATGCACGGTAATATAAAGATACAAGTTTTTACCTGTTTACCTGCTTATGAGAAAAGGAGAAAAGTGATGTTGGAAAAATGGTTTAAACTCAAGGAAAACAACACAAACATCAAAACGGAAGTAGTTGCCGGGCTCACCACCTTTATGACCATGGCCTACATTCTGGCAGTCAACCCGTCGATCCTGTCCGCATCCGGTATGGACAGCAACGCGATCTTAATGGCCACGGCCCTTGCTTCCTTTATCGGGACGCTGGCGATGGCACTGCTTGCCAATTATCCCTTTGCCCTGGCGCCGGGGCTTGGGCTGAACGCCTATTTTGCATACACGGTATGCGGCGTCGAGGGATATTCCTGGCAGATCGCGCTTCTTGCAGTGTTTGTGGAGGGCCTGATTTTTATTGTATTGTCTGTGACAAATGTGCGGGAGGCGATTTTCAATGCCATTCCCCTTCAGCTGAAAAAAGGCGTTTCCGTGGGAATCGGCCTTTTTATTGCATTTATTGGTTTTCAGAATGCAGGAGTTGTGGTGAATTCCGACTCCACCCTGGTTACGGTCATTGATTTTACCGAAAATTTCAATACGGCAGGCATCAGCGCATTGCTGGCCATTATCGGTACTTTCGTGATTGCAATCCTTTATATCAAGGGTGTGAAGGGCTCTATTCTGATCGGAATATTTGCCACGTGGATCCTGGGCATCATCTGCCAGCTCACGGGCCTGTATACGGTGGTTCCGGAAGCGGGATATTATTCACTGATTCCGTCCTGGAGCAGTTTCAGCATTACATCCATCGGACTGACCTTCGGGCAGTGCTTTAAGGCAGACTTCGGCGCCATTAAAATCATGGATTTTATCGTCATTATCCTGGCATTTCTGTTTGTAGACATCTTTGATACTCTGGGAACGCTCATCGGATGTGCAAACAAGGCGAACATGCTGGACAAAGAAGGCAAGCTTCCCCGGATCAAACAGGCGCTTTTGGCCGATGCCATTGCAACCAGTGCAGGCGCGGTGTTGGGAACCTCCACTACCACCACGTTTGTGGAGAGCTCCTCGGGCGTGGCGGAAGGCGGAAGGACGGGACTTGCTTCCGTAGTAACAGGATTTTTGTTCCTGCTGGCTATTTTCTTTGCCCCCATTTTTACTGCAATCCCCGGCTTTGCAACTGCTCCGGCACTTTTGTTCGTAGGATTTTTGATGGTCATGGCCGTGACGCAGATCAATTTCGACGATCTGACAGAGTCGATTCCTGCTTATCTGTGTCTGATGGCCATGCCGCTTTTGTACAGCATTTCAGAGGGAATTGCGGTGGGCGTCATCGCTTATGTGGTGATCAATCTGGCATGCGGCAAGGCGAAGAAGATTACGCCGCTTATGTATATTCTTGCGGTATTGTTTGTATGTAAGTATATTTTCCTTTAAAATGAGGAGTATGAGAAAGCTTAAAAAGGGCGCAGGGGCGGGATCGCCGTGGATTCAGTAACTATGAAGCCGAAGGCGAAACATCAGGATTTTTTCTTGCAATCTCCAAAAAGGCAGAGTAATATAATCGTACAGGGTTTCATCTGTTAAAAAATCGGACTCGAAAGGAGAAAAAATGGCAGCGAAAGTATTTTTTTCCAAGGAAATCACACCTGAAAAGGTGGTAGAGTTATATCGCCTGACAGGAAAAAATCTGGAAGGGAAAGTAGCCGTAAAGGTGCATTCCGGAGAAGAAGGAAACCAGAATTTTTTAAGACCGGAATTTTGGAAACCCATGGTTGAATATGTGAAGGGAACTGTGGTAGAGTGTAATACCGCTTATGAGGGAAGCAGAGATACAACAGAAAAGCATTTGGAAACGCTGAAAAAGCATGGCTGGAGCGGTACGTTTGACGTGGCGCTTCTGGATGCCCAGGGGCCGGATCTGGAACTGCCCATTCCGGGCGGGAAGAAGATCAGGAAGAATTTTGTGGGAAAGGATATTGTAAATTATGACTCCATGCTGGTGCTTTCCCATTTCAAAGGACATCCCATGGGCGGATACGGCGGAGCGATCAAACAGTTATCCATAGGGGTAGCCTCCGCCATGGGAAAAAAATACATTCACGGGGTGGGAGACCTGAATGATTTTTGGAACTCAGATCATGATTCTTTCCTGGAGGCCATGGCGGAGGCGGCGTCTTCCGTGGTAGATTTCTTCAAAGGAAATCTGGTCTATATCAATGTAATGAAAAATATGTCCGTTGACTGCGATTGCTGTGCGGTGGCGGAAGACCCCTGCATGGGCGATATTGGGATCCTTGCCAGTCTCGACCCGGTTGCAATTGACCAGGCCTGTCTTGATCTGGTATATGCGTCAAAGGATCCGGGCAGAGATCATCTGCTTGAAAGAATCGAGTCGCGAAACGGAGTGCATACCATTGAAAGGGCTGCGGAGCTTGGCTACGGGGTAAGAGAATATGAGCTGGTAGAAATTTAGGTGATTTTTTCCTGATGTGCAGCAGAAATAAGAATTAAGGGTAAGGGACACTTCAGAGAGGGAAGTGTCCTTTGCCATGTTTGGGGGCGGGAACGAAGATTCCTGTTTTTTGTGAGAGAGAAGAATCATGGAGGAAGTATTAAAAAAGGAAGTCAGGGGATTTTCCGGCAATCAACTGAAAATGCTTGCAATTCTATCCATGCTGACGGATCATTTGACATGGACAATCTGGCCGGGATATGAGAATAAGGCCTGGTGGCTGATCTGCATTCATTTGTTTGGGCGGCTGGCGGCTCCGGTGATGTGGTTTATGATCGCAGAAGGATACCAATACACAGGGAATTTGAAAAAATATCTGACCAGACTCTTTGTGTTAGCCATACTGTCCCATTTTGCATACAATTTTTGCTTTGGAATATCTTTAGTTCCTTTCAGGGATTCTTTTTTAAACCAGACCAGCGTGATCTGGGCGCTTTTTTGCGCCGCGCTGGCTCTGTATGTTTCCGATGATGAAAAACGAAGCTTTCCCCTAAAGAGCTGGCAGAAAACAGGGATGATTCCAGTTCTGTGTGTGCTGGCATTTCCGTCCGACTGGTCCTGCTTTCCGGTCTTATGTACCCTGCACATTTACGAAAACAGAGGGAACCTGAAAAAGCAGGTGCTGGGGATGCTGGCCTATATCTCCATGTATGTGCTTGTATGGTGTCTGTGTATTGATTTTGTTTACGGTCTGGTTCAATTTGGGATTATTCTGGTCTGGCCGCTGATGCATTTTTATAACGGCACAAGGGGAAAGGCAAAAGGGATGAAATGGTTTTTCTATGTGTTCTACGTGGGACACCTGGTTTTGTGCGGGATCCTGCGGCTTCTTTTGCATGGAAATACCAGTACGATTGTTGGATGAGAGATTTCGGCGGGAATTTTTTGATAGGGAAAAAGAGACAGGATACTGTACAAAATAGATATATCGTATAAACATGACGCATGATTAAGGAGGATACTTAGGATGAAAACAGTAAGGAGACATCTGCGGGGAATCCGGTGGAAAGGACGGAAATCCAAAATATTGGCGTGGGCGTTGGTCTTTGCGTTTTTGATGCCGTCAGCGAATGAGATCTTTGCCAGGGAGGGAGAGCAGTCCCGGGATAATTTGTGCATACATCATCCGGAGCACACACAAGAGTGCGGTTATGTCGCCCCGGAGGAAGGGCTTTGCAACCATGAACATGATGAGAACTGCGGCTATATCCCCCCAACGGAGGAAGGCGTCTGCAGTCACGGGCATGACGAGGATTGCGGATATGCGGCTCCGAAGGAGGAAGAGCCCTGCAATCATGTCCATGACGATACCTGCGGCTATATTGCCCCAAAGGAGGGGAGCGATTGCAGTCACGAGCATGATGAGAATTGCGGTTATCAGGAGGCGGTGGAGGAGATCCCCTGTGATCTGGGCTGTACGGAAACCGATGATGAGGGAAATATTATTCATCAGCCCGACTGCGCCTACACCCCGGCCCAGGAAGGTGCAGACTGTACCCATGAGCATGATGAGTCCTGCGGCTATCGGGAAGCATCGGAGGGAAGCGACTGCACTCATGAACATGATGAGAACTGCGGTTATGCCGCTCCAAAGGAGGGGAGCGACTGCACCCACGAGCACGACGAGAACTGCGGCTATATCGCTCCGGCAGAGGAAGGCGTCTGCACCCACGAGCATGATGAAACCTGCGGTTTTAAGGAGCCGGGGGAGGGAAGCGAGTGCGGCTTTCTCTGTGAATTTTGTGTCAATGACTGGAGCTGGGACGATGAAGAAGGGCTTCTGATCTGGAATGAGGATGAAAAACTGTGGGGCCTTGGCGTGCCCGGCACGGATGAGGAGAATCCCCTTACCCGGGAGCTTCTGGCTGAGTTTCTTCCCGAGTCTGTCACGGCGCAGACGCCGGCAGGCTCCCAGACCGCCGGTCTGCTCTGGACGCTTGACGAGTTCCCGGAGAGCTCCTTTGAGGGAGAGTACACGCTGACGGCTTCTTTGGACGGAGACTATGTGCTGACAGAGGATGCCCCGGCACTGCAGGTTTTGGTGGCGCTGGGAGAGGGGGATGAGTTTGAGGATAAGGCTAAGTATCTTAATGGCTGGAGTTTTATTGATTCGACAGGGAAGTGAATTTCTAAAAATAGTATAATTGTCAAGATAGATAATTTGAAGAGTAAAGACCGGGATCAAATTAGGAGTTGAAATTGGCTTTGCCGAATAAAATAAGAGGATGGACATCCGGTGATGAGAAGCAACTAATATTTAATGATGTGGAATTTTGTGTTGGAAATAATCCAGGGGAAGAAAAGTTTGAAACAACAGCAGGTGATCCGATAAAGCATGACTCAGGGATTTGGTGCCATGTAAATGTCAGTTGGGAAAACAGCAAATTTCCGGATGCATTTGAGCATAACAGAGAATTTACCCTTCAAGCAGAAATTCCGGTTTTTACTGGAAAGGATAATAATAGTTACCATGTCTATGTAAATTCTAATAACAAGGAGGATTATATAAGCAGTGATGGGAATCCTGACAATATAAAAAAGGATAGTATGACAAAGCCGGAAATCCTTAGTCTCAAGGTAACCTTGCAGGATGGCAATTATAAAGCGAAATATCTTAATCAGTGGAGTTATATTGCCCGGGATGAATCTGTGCTTGCAGAGGATGTAACTATAAATGCGGGCATTGCGGATATGGGAAAACGAAGCAGGGATGAAATTATCCAGTGGCTGAAAGATACAGTGCTTCCTTTGGAGATCAGAGGATGGACTTCGGCTGGCGATCCGGATTTTGTTTTTTCCCAAATACCTTTTGAGAAAGAGAAGGATCAAAGTGAGGCCAAATATCTTATTACGGAGAGCGGAAAAAAGGAATTATACGATAAGGCGGCCGATTGGGGACGTATCAAAATCAACTGGGTGGATTTCCCGGAAAATTTTGTTGAGGGGAAAGAATATACTCTCCGGGCGGAAATTCCCAAGGTAGAATACAATCATTTAACATACGGCGTATATGTTAATTCCAACAAGGAAGAGGATTATAAGGATGAAAACGGTAATTATTCGGAGGCAGCTAAAGATACAAGTACCAAGCCTCAAATCTTAAGTCTCAAAGTATCCGTACATAACATTGATCTTTCGGGACATACCGTTACCCCCGCAAATCCCGGGAACGTTACCGTAAACCTGTTTGACTATTGGGCGAAAACCGAGAAGCCCTCCGCGTTGACCAATGGCGATATTCTGGATAAGAGCGAAAAACATATCTACGAAACCGACGGGGAGGGTACAATTAGCTTAACGCCTACTGATTTTTCGGCAGAGAGAGATTGGAATGTTGGCATTAATAAGGGACATCTTCTGCTTTTTGGGGACGGAATGATCCATGCCGGGCTCTGGAACAAAGGGGCTGGAGAAATCTGTCGATACGGAAAGCAAAATGCCGGAATGGAAGGAATCGTGAAGAATGTTCTGCCTGGGAGCGGATTTCCGGAACTTAATCTGGAGATGGCAGATAAGATTCTTACTGGTGATGAAAATATTGAAAAAAGGGCAAACTTAATCAAAGACTTTAAGCTGACCGGGGATCATGATGGTAGTGCAGGAGAGCAATATACATCCGAAAAAATCCAAAATTTCAGCAACACAGTAATTAAAAAATGCTGGGGCGGCGATATTCATGCAGATACAGAATCCCTGCAATACCTTTTTGACCCCGAACAGCAGAATGCGTATAAGCGTTCTTACACAGACGTTACGGGGCTGTTCCAGTTAGACAACAAGGGCTACTATTACTATAATATGCGCGAGAACTTTGCGGAGTTCAGTCAGGAGGGAGGCAGCAACCATTTTGTCCTTTATGATGCGCCTGCCACCATTCGGACTGACGGGAATCAAAGTGTGGGGAATTTCTTTCCCTTTAACAAGGGCTATGAAGTGTTTAACGGTGTGGACGGAAGTAAAAGACTGACCAGCAGCGTATTCTGCGCCAATAACGCCATGAACCACCATCTGGGTATGACCGTGGACGTGGAGTTCCGTCAGCCCGCCAATGGAACGATTAACACGGCAGGCGGAATCCAGCCTATGACCTTTGAGTTTGCCGGAGACGATGATGTATGGGTGTTTATTGATGATGTTCTGGTGCTGGATCTGGGGGGGGGATTCACAGTGAGCTTTACGGAACCATAGATTTTTCCACCGGCGACATTTACATCGGACGGGCCTTTGGTACACATGGGATTCCCTCCGATCCCGCAGGTTCCGGTCTGGTGACCAAAACCAGTTTGTTAGCCGAATATCAGAATGCACACAAAGAAGGGGACACAGCCTGGACGGGAAATACCTTTGCAAGCAATACCTCCCATACCCTGAAAATGTTTTATCTGGAGCGGGGAAATTATGATTCCAGCATTGCGCTGCGTTTTAACCTTCAGCCCCTGCTTTACCAGCGGATTGCGAAAGTAGATCAGAACGGACAATCCCTGCCGGGTGTAAAGTTTGAGCTCTACCCGGCGGCAGAGGCAGACGAGGGGGAGGGAACAATCCGCTGCCTTTATACGGACAGCGGCGACAGGGGAAAGACCTTCTTTGTCCGTCCGGATTACAGTAAGTCTCTGGTGACGCTCCAGACGGATCAAAATGGTTCCGCAGTATTCCTTACGCCGGACGGGAGTTATTTCAATTTTGCCGACCGGGGAGATCAGTATTATGTGCTCAAAGAGGTGGAGACCGGCAACGGTTACCGTACCCAGCCTATTGATATTGTGCTGCATTATGACAGCGCTGCCTCCATGCTTTCCGTGGCCAACCGCTGGACCACAGGTGCCTATGCCTGTTCTGTGTCCCATGTTACAAGCCCGATACAGATCAATTACGGAGAAATGAAAGACGGGATGGTTGCGTCGGGAAGCGACATCGTGGGTATTGGGGACAAGGCGGAGGGGCTGGTGGTGGCAGTGCCATTGCTGCAAAAGAAATCCAGCAAGGCCTGGTTGGCCCTTCATGGCAGCAATTTAAGCGGATTTTTTTCCGTGCCGATTGCCGGAAACGGAGAGAATGACTGGGAGCGTGCGGCGCTGCAGGCTGCCCTGGAGCAGGCCGGGGCAAATGACACTGCGGACTGGCACCTGGACTGGGACGAGGGGAATCAACGTCTTTACGGGACGCTGAACGATTTGCCCGGACTTGCCAACCGTTATCAGCTCAACGATCCCAACGGTGATATGCATATGGTATATGGGATTCTTTCGGCCCAGACACTGAAAAATCTTTCGATCCATGGAAATACGGCCAAAGAGCGATATGCGTCCCTGCGGGAATACTGCGCGACGCATACGGCAGAGGAGGCCTGTGCCGCTCTTGGGAATGGCTTCCGCCTTCTCAGCGTAGACCAGTTCAACAGAGACTTCCGTTCCTTAATCTACATACCCAATGAGCGCAGAGAACTTTGGGTAATGAAGGTAGATCAGGACGGCGCCCCTTTACAGGGAACGGAGTTTGGACTTTTCAATGACGAGGGCTGTACCGCGATGGTTGCTTCCGGCGTTACAGACAGGGGAGGAATGCTGATATTTTCACCCAGCGGGAATCAAAGCGAGGGAGAGGCCCAGATGATTTGGGCCAACAGCACCAACACCCGATATTATCTGAAAGAGATCAAGGCTCCTGCCGGATATGAGCTCAATGACACGGTGGTACCTGTGATTGTGGGTACCTATTCGATCTATGCTGACGCAGGCGGACCGGATGACGGCGTAAGCGTTATGGCCGGAGTGGGACGGCTGACGCAGACAATGCGCCAGTATGCCATGGACAGCGATGTGGATGTGACGCTTCAGGACATCACCGCCTTTATGCAGACCCAGCCCGGCAAAAGCTTTCAGCTCACCGGCTGGCAGGATGTGAAGGAGGAAGGCACGGGCGCTGTCCGCAGCATGAACCTTCACTTTGGGAGAAATGCCGAAGTGGACTATGGGCTTCATGATGAGGACGGAGGCAGGCTCTACAAGCCCTTTTTTGTCACGGAAACAGACTTTGTCCGTGCCCGGGTAGAGCAGAATTATGACGCGCTCATCGGGAATCAGTATGAAGGGGCCAGTGTAGATGTGAACAAGGACAATCTGGGAGATACCGATCTGACCAATTTGTTCAGCCTGTTAAATATCGTGGTTGTGACAGACCGGATCGACACGGAGAGCAATACGGGCAGGCTTTCTGTCAGCAAAAAGCTGACGGGCCAGGGGATGACGCAGGAGGATCATACCAGAGAGTTCACATTTGTTTTAGAATTGAAGGATGCACAGGGCAATCCCATGGATGAAACCCTAAAGTACCGCATCTGGGACGGAAAACAGGCCGGATATATCAGCAGCGGAGGGGAAATTTTCCTCCACAGCGGCGAATCCGTTATCATTTCCGGCCTGCCTGCGGGAACAAAGTATACTGTAACCGAAAGACAGGAGGAGGGATGGTATGTAACGCCCGCGTCCGGTACGGTGAGCGGAGAGATTATCAGGAACGAAACTGCTATGGCGGAATTTGTCAACAGCAGGGAAAACCCGGAAGATGACGACGAAGGGGAGGATAACGATCAGGATGAAGGTGAGGACGAGGACGGGGAAGAGCAGAAGCCTCCTGCAGATTCGCAGGAGCCGGCAGAGCCTTTGGATAAAAAGCATCCCTCTTTTGTAAATCCTTCCATGGAGGCAGCCGCTTTGGCGGCAGAGACGGCGGCGGGAGCAGCCGGACAGACACCGGATACCGGCGATGAAGGTCTTTCGGGCTTATGGCTCATGCTTGGGGGAATCTCTCTGGTGGGACTGGCAGTGATCTATTTTACAAAACTTCGTAAAAAGAAAGCTTCCGGGGAAAAGGATACGGATTGAAGGAGAACTGTTCTATGAGAAAAAGCGCAAAATCCGCAGGAAAGGGCTGGCGGTTTATAGAATTGTTTTTGGCAGCAGTGTTTCTTTTTTCCGCCGCAATGTTAATTCGGGAGGGGAGCCGGTATTTCCGGGAAAGGAAGGCAAACCAACGGCTCTCCGAGCGGATTGGGAGGGAGCGGGAGGAATTGTCCGCCGCAGGGGGGACATCGTCTCCATATGCTTCCTCGGGCAGGCTTTTGATCTATGACGGTCTTTGGCAGGAGAATCATGATCTTGCCGGCTGGCTGACCATAGAGGGTTTGGGAATTGATCTGCCGGTAATGTATACTCCTGCCTCCCCGGAGTATTATCTGCACCGCTCCTTTGACGGCGAGTATGCCCGGAGCGGAAGTCTTTTTCTGGGGGAGAGCTGGGAACCGGAGGCAAATTATGCTGTTATTTATGGGCATAATATGAAAGACGGAAGTATGTTTGGGGAACTGGACCGGTATCAGAATCCGGAATATGCCAGGAAGCATCCGGTGATTCGTTTTGATACTCTGACCCGGGAGAGAGAATACAGGGTTTTGACCGCATTTTACAGTCAGGCCGCGGATTCCTCACAGGAGGACATCTTCCGCTACGACCAATTTACCGGCCTGGAAGAGAGGGAGGGCTTTGAGGACTACCTTCGTCAGGTTTGGAAGCTGGCTATCTATGACACAGGGGAAGAGGCAGAGTACGGAGACCGCCTGCTGATCCTGAGTACCTGCAGCTATCATAAAAAGATGGGACGGTTTGTGGTGGTGGCCTGTCAAAAGGCCGAAATTTAAAGGAAAATTGTGCCCTGGCGCCGCTTTTCAGCAGTGCGCCGTGCGGCACACATTTTCTTTGATTTTGTCAACGATCTGTTCCCGGGTTTTCTCGGCTATCTCTTTAGAACTCATATCTTTGTAGGCTTCATATGGAATCGGCGGCAGGAAGTGAACCTGTGTCCGCACTTTTTTCAGAGAATTAAGCTCAAAAGGCTTGTAGGAGTCGATGAGTACCACCGGAATAATCGGAGTTTTGGATTTAATCGAGCATTTAAAGGCTCCGGGAAGAAACTCATGAACCTCGTTCCTGTTATGATAGTAACCTCCTTCGGGAAAGACAATGTACCTTCTTCCGGCCTTTACCTGTTCGATAATGTCAAGAACGGTTTTGAGCTGCTGCTTCATGTCTGTTTTATCCAGCCGGCTTCCTTTCAGCAGGGAAATAAACTGCGTGGTGATCAGTTGATGGGAACGCTTATCGTCGATCATTACCGTGCAGGGATTTTCGTGCCCGGAAATGATACCCAGGGCGTCATATTTTCCCTGATGATTGGAATACATGACATAACCGCCCTCAGCGGGGAGATTTTCGGTTCCGTATACATCCGTATGAATCCGGCCGTTCCGCTGCAGAATAGAAACGGCGCGCCGGGCAACCGCATAGCGCTCCTCTTCGGTGTAACGTTCATCATGCTTTTCAATATAAGTGACCTTGCACAGATAAAAGATCACAATAGGAAGGGAAATCAGAATAACAAAACAAATTCTTATCACAGTCGTAACCTCACATTCGTACATAAAAAAATATATCACAGTAAAGCGAGAAATTCAAGACAGTGTTACTACCCATTCTTCCCATTGACAATCCACTCCCCTGAATGCAAAATAGAGATAAAGCAAAAAACATGACAAAGGAGAGTTAAGCATATGCATTACAGAGTAGAGGGCGCGCCTATGCCGGCGCTGACGATTAAGCTGGAACAGGGAGAGAGCATTTATACCCAGTCAGGAGGCATGACATGGATGTCGGATGGAATTTCCATGGAGACCAACATGAAAGGCGGCCTGATGAAAGGGATCGGCAGGATGTTTTCCGGGGAGAGTCTTTTTATGGCAACCTATACGGCCCAGAGGCCGGAGGCAGAAATTACTCTTGCTTCCAGCTTTCCCGGAGAGATCAGGGTGCTGGAGGTAGGGCCGGGCAGGGAATACATAGCGCAGAAAAATGCTTTTCTGTGCGCGACTCCCAATGTGGTTCTGAGCGCCCATGTTACGGGGGCAAAATCAGGCTTTTTCGGCGGCGAGGGCTTTGTACTGCAGAGGTATTCGGGACAGGGCATGGCATTTTTGGAACTTGACGGAACCATTGTGGAGAAAGAATTGGCTCCCGGGGAAAAGATAAAGGTGGATACCGGAAATATCGCCTTTTTTGAGGCCGGAGTGGGTTACTCTTCCGAGATGGTGAAGGGCTTTGCCAATATTCTGTTCGGCGGTGAGGGGCTTTTCCTTTCCACCCTTACAGGGCCGGGGAAAGTGTGGCTTCAGACCATGAGTGTGTCGGAGCTTGCAAAGAGGATTATTCCATTTATTCCGTCCGGCAAATAGGAGAATAAGGTTCCTTATTAAGACAGGGCTGCTGCATGAAAATGATCTGTTTACAGGTTATGGAAGTGCGGCAGCCCTGTTGCTGTTGGGCGGCGTGACAGTCCGGTTGTCAAATATGCAAACAAATGTTCTGAAATCCATTGCTATCTGTCACAAAATATGTTATTATAAATCCAAACACACGTTCAGGATTGAAGAAATTTAGGCTTTTGAAAGGAGTATGATCAGAGAAATGGAACAGCTCTCATTGTTTTCTGAGGAAGTAAATATGAGCGCGCCTCTTGCCAGCAGAGTAAGGCCAGGGACGCTGAATGACTATATTGGTCAAGAACATCTGCTGGGCCCAGGGAAGGTGCTTCGCCAGATGTTGGAGAAGGATCTGATCAGCTCCATGATTTTTTGGGGGCCTCCAGGCGTGGGGAAAACCACGCTGGCTCGTATTATTGCGAATATGACACGGTCGTCATTCATTGATTTCAGCGCAGTCACCAGCGGAATTAAGGAGATCAAGGAGGTGATGAAGCAGGCGGAGAGCAGCAGACTGATGGGGCAGAAGACAATTGTATTTGTAGACGAGATCCACCGCTTCAATAAGGCGCAGCAGGACGCATTTCTTCCCTATGTGGAGAAGGGAAGTATCATCCTGATCGGCGCCACCACCGAAAATCCCTCCTTTGAGATCAATTCCGCCCTGCTTTCCCGGTGCAAGGTATTTGTTTTGCAGGCGCTGACTACGGAGGATATGGGAAAGCTGCTGCGGCAGGCGCTTACGGACAGGCGGGGGCTTGGGAGCCAGACCATTTATATAGAAGAAAGGCTTTTGAACGCCATCGCCGTATTTGCAAACGGGGATGCGAGAATGGCGCTGAATACCCTGGATATGGCGGTTTTAAACGGACGGATTGAGACGGACGGTTCCGTCACAGTGGGAGAGGAGGTGCTGGAGCAATGCACCGGCCGGAAAATGCTTCTGTACGACAGAAACGGGGAGGAGCACTACAATCTGATATCGGCCCTGCACAAGTCCATGAGGAACAGCGATCCGGACGCGGCCATTTACTGGCTGGCAAGAATGCTGGAAGCCGGGGAGGATCCTCTTTATATTGCCAGGCGGTTGATTCGGTTTGCCAGCGAGGATGTGGGGATTGCGGATTCCAATGCCCTTACCGTGGCGGTATCCGTCTATCAGGCCTGTCATTTTAACGGAATGCCGGAGTGTGACGTGAATCTGACACAGGCGGTGGTTTATCTGTCCATGGCTCCCAAGTCCAATGCGCTTTATGTGGGCTATGGAAAAGCGAAGCAGGATGCGGGGAGAATGTTGACCGAGCCGGTACCGCTTCAGATCAGGAACGGCGTGACCGGTCTGATGCAGGAGCTGCACTATGGGGAGGGCTATCAGTATGCCCATGACAGGGCGGAAAAGCTGACGGAAATGGAATGTCTGCCCGACTCCCTGAAAGGAAAGGAGTATTACGTGCCCACTACCCAGGGGGCGGAAGCGCAGGTGGGGGAGAAGCTAAGGCAGGTGAAGGCGTTTAAAAGCTCTCTTCGGGAGGGGCTTTCGGCTCATTCCGCCCACAAGAAGGAGGCAGGAGATGGCATTTGAACTGCAGGATACCAAAGTTTCCCCTGTAGAAAATAAAATGTCCCTTATGGAAAAGCTGGGGATCCTCTCGGACGCGGCGAAATATGATGTTTCCTGCTCCTCCAGCGGAGTGGGACGAAGGGGGGATGGGACCGGAATCGGAAATACCTTGAAAGCAGGGATCTGCCACAGCTTTGGGGCGGACGGAAGGTGTATTTCCCTGCTGAAAATTCTCTTTACCAATGAATGTATTTATGACTGTAAATATTGTATCAACCGCAGATCCAATGATGTTCCCAGGGCCAGCTTTACGCCCGATGAGATCTGCGAGCTGACCATTCAGTTTTACAGGCGCAATTATATTGAAGGGCTGTTTTTGAGCTCGGGAATCCTCCAGAGCCCGGACTATACCATGGAACTGATTTGTGAGGCGGTGTACAAACTGCGGACTCTGCACCGTTTCCAGGGATATATTCATGTCAAGGCTATACCGGGGGCGGCTCCGGAGCTGGTGCAGCGCCTGGGGCTTCTGGCGGACCGTATGAGCGTCAACTTAGAACTCCCCACAGCGGAGGGGCTTAAGAATCTTGCACCCAACAAGCACCGCAAAAATATCCTGACTCCCATGCGGCAGATTCAGCAGGGGATCACCCAGAATAAAAACGAATTAACCGTCTATCGCCATGCGCCCTCCTTTGTCCCGGCGGGGCAGTCCACCCAGATGATTGTGGGCGCTACCCCGGAGAGCGACTATCAGATCATGACGGTGGCGGAGAATCTCTACCGGAAATTTGATTTAAAGAGAGTGTATTACTCCGCCTTTATCAGCGTTAATGAGGATAAGGACCTGCCGGCCCTTCCGGGAGGCCCGCCCCTGCTTCGGGAGCACAGGCTCTATCAGGCGGACTGGCTTTTGCGGTTTTACGGCTTTGAGGCACAGGAGCTTCTGAGCCGGGAGAAGCCCAATTTCAATGTGCTTTTGGATCCCAAAGCGGATTGGGCGCTGCGGCATTTAGAACAGTTCCCCGTAGAGATTAACAGGGCGGATTACCGGACGATTCTGCGGGTGCCCGGCATCGGGGTCAAAAGCGCCCAGAGGATTGTGAGGGCCAGGCGGAGCGGCAGCCTGAATTTTGAGGATTTGAAGAAGATCGGCGTCACCTTGAAGCGGGCTCTTTATTTTATCACCTGCAGCGGCAGGATGATGTATCCCACCAAAATGGAGGAGGATTATATCACCCGGAATTTGATTGGGGAGAAGGAAAGGCTTCCTTTTGACAGGGACGGCATGACCTACCGGCAGCTTTCCCTTTTTGACGACCATCAGGAGCTTATGTGGCAGCAGGCGATCAACGGTTAGAGAGCGGACAGGAGGCTGGATTTGGAGGAATATTATCTGATCTGTGAGGATTCCCTGGAGGGAGTATTTACGGGGATTTATGACGCTTACTTAAAAAGAAAGCCCCATGCTCAGGTCCATTTGTGCGTGGGGCAGGAGGACAATTACCGGCTTTTTGCCGTTTATGAACCGTGTTTGCCGGATGAGACCAAGGCAGTCAAGGTGGCAAGAACCATAGGCAGAGAGCTTGGAAGAGAGGCTTACATGGCGATCTGCCGCGCCCTGGCCTCGCCGGAGCCGGATAAGGGGGAAGCCGTCTACAAAATGGTAGTGACAGGCCTTTCCATGAAAAACAAAAAACAGGTGATGGGGAATCTGAAGGATCCCTTTATCCGCAGAGTGTTTGAGCTGGCCAGGTTCACTGCCAACGAGGCTCATTATCATGTGGAGTTTTTGCGGTTTAAGGAGCTGGAGAACGGGATCCTCTATGCTCAGATGGGGCCCAAGAACAACGTGATCACTTTTGTCGTGCCTCATTTTGCAGACAGGCTTCCTCTTGAAAACTTCGTCATCCATGATACCCTGCGGGAAATTTACGCTCTCCACCCTGCGAAAGGAGACTGGTATCTGGCGACGGGGAACGGCGGGGAAGCGCCGGGGGAAAATATGGTTTATTCCCGGGGGGAGGAGAAATACAGTGAACTGTTTACACACTTCTTTCATACCATAGCAATAAAAGAGCGCAGAAACTATGGACTGCAAAGGAATATGCTGCCTTTACGGTACCGCAAGTATATGACTGAATTTCAGTAACAGGCAGGTTTTTCGGCGAAAATGACAAAAATTCAGGGAAAATGAAGGTATATTGTTCCTTGCTTTTGGAAATAATTGTTTATATAAGCCAAATGCCTATGGCAGATATTCCTTGAGCCGGGAATAGTGTAGTGCATATTGCTGAAAACGATTTCCATCAGGAAAATCAAGGTTTGCAGCCCGGCGCGTTGTATGAAAAAAAGAACTTTACAGGAAAGAAATCAGGTGGTAACCTTTTTATAAATAGAAGAAAACGTTTTCTGACCTGTGACATGGAAAGGGAAAGGCGGTAATTATGAAGCAGCGGCAAATTAAAATCAGACTGAAATTAGAGGAAGTAAAGGATTTCGTGACGGTGGCCTCCAAATGTGATTTCGATGTGGACGTATTTTATAACAGATTCGTGGTGGATGCCAAGTCAATTGTGGGAGTGCTGGGGCTTGATCTGAACCGCATTTTGACAGTGTCTTACAGCGGATATAATCCGGAATTTGAAAAAATGATTAATCGGCTGGCGAAAGCAGGCTGAGAAGAGGGCAGGGCTCTCCTGCCGCCATTTGTCGGGAAACGAGGGAACAGACCGCATGGAACTTGCCTCTGTAAGGTTAAAAGAGTATATAAGAATTGATTGACTCCCTGTGACGGATAGCGTACTATCTTTACAGGGAGTTTGTGTTGTCCCGCAAATTCCCATCCTGATTTGAGGGCCGCCTGACGGCGGCAGAATGGCGGTTAAGATGGAAATACGTATATCGGTCAGGAAGCTGGTTGAATTTATACTGCGTTCCGGGAATATAGACAACAGAAGAGTAACCTTCAGCGAGACTGCCATGCAGGAGGGCGGAAGGATTCACCGTATGCTCCAGCGGGGAATGGGGGCGGATTATCAGGCGGAGGTTTTCCTGCGATATGTCTATCCTGCCGGGGAGTATGATATTTACATTGAGGGAAGAGCGGACGGAATTATTACACAAGGAATTCAGAAGAAAACGGAAATCGTCACCATTGATGAGATCAAAGGAACATACCGGGACATTGACAAAATGAAAGGCGCGGTTTCGGTACATCTGGCCCAGGCCAAATGCTATGCTTATATATACGGAAGAGAGCATGGACTTGCGCAGGTAAGAGTAAGGCTTACCTACTGCAATATAGATACGGAGAGAGTTCGGTATTTCCATTTCGAATATCCCATGGAAGAGCTTGCGGAATGGTTTGAAGACATGATCAGACAGTATCGGAAATGGGCGGATTTCCGGTTTGCGTGGCAAAAGCTCCGCACGGACTCCATCAAGGAGCTTTCCTTCCCCTTTCCCTACCGGAAAGGACAAAAGGAACTGGCCTCCTATGTTTATCAGACCATCTATCACAGAAGAAAGCTGTTTCTCGAGGCCCCAACCGGCGTTGGCAAAACCATATCCACTCTTTTTCCGGCAGTCAAGGCTCTTGGAGAAAAATTGGTGCAGCGAATCTTTTATCTGACAGCCAAGACAATTACCAGAACCGTAGCGGAGGACGCTCTTGGGCTGATGCGGGAGAGAGGGCTTCGGTGCAAGTCCATCACATTGACTGCCAAGGACAAAATCTGCTTTATGGAAGAAACTGAGTGTAATCCGGACTACTGCCCTTATGCAAAAGGGCATTTTGATCGGATCAATGAGGCTGTTTATGAGTTGTTGACTCATGTGGACAATATCAACAGGGAGGTCATCGAAGACTGTGCAAGGCAGCACAGGGTCTGTCCCTTTGAACTGGGCCTGGACGTGAGTTTATTTGCGGATGTGGTAATCGGAGATTACAACTATCTGTTTGACCCGCATGTGTATCTGAAGCGCTTTTTCTCGGAAGGAGTGAAGGAAGAATATATTTTTCTCATAGACGAGGCGCACAATCTGGTTGACAGGGGACGGGAAATGTACAGCGCTCTCCTTCGGAAGGAGGATTTCCTTGTCCTGAAAAAAGCAGTGAAGGACTATGACGGCGGGATTTGTTATCAGCTTGACCAATGCAACAGAGAACTGCTGGAAATGAAACGTGAATGTGAGGATTATGTGTATCTTGACCGGGAGGAGGCGGAGCCCTTTGCAAATACTCTGATCAGGCTCCTGCGGACGATAGACAAGTATCTGGAGGAGCATGAGGACAGCCCTGTGAAAAAGGAGCTGCTGGAATTTTATTTCCAGGTTTCTCATTTTATGCTGATATTTGATAAGCTGGACAAGGCCTATGTCATCTACAATCAGTTGGAGCCGGACGGAGGCTTTTTCATGAAGCTGCTCTGCGTGGATCCTTCTAAAAATCTCCGGGAATGTATGGCCCGGGGAAGGAGCAGTATTTTATTTTCGGCTACGCTTCTGCCGATTCAGTATTACAAAAAACTGCTCGGGGCCTCCCCGGAGGATTATGAGGTGTACGCTCACTCGGTTTTTGATTCCCGCAGACAGGGATTGTTCATTGCAGAAGATGTAACCAGCAGATATACCAGAAGATCTGAGGAGGAGTATTTAAGCATAGCATCTTACATCCACAGAGTTACTTCCCGGAGAGAAGGAAATTATATGATTTTTTTCCCTTCCCATGCCTTTATGCAAAAGGTCTGTGAGGTTTATGAGGATCACTACCTGGATCAGTCCCGGGAGGAATATCTGTTTCAGGAGGAAGCCATGGACGAGGAGTCCCGGGAGGCCTTTCTGGCGCAGTTTTCAGAGGGAAAGGGAAAGACCCTTCTGGGATTTTGTGTGCTGGGAGGTATTTTCAGTGAGGGAATCGATCTGAAAAAAGACAGATTAATCGGAGCCATCATTGTGGGGACAGGAATTCCCATGGTCTGCAATGAACGTGAGATCTTGAAGGGTTATTTTGAAGAAAGAGGGGACTGCGGCTTTGATTATGCTTACCGCTACCCGGGGATGAACAAGGTGCTTCAGGCGGCAGGAAGGGTCATCAGGACGGCGGAGGATTTGGGGATTGTGGTGCTGCTGGACGAGAGGTTTTGTACTGCTCCCTATCTGAAAATGTTCCCAAGGGAGTGGACAGAGTATGAAAAGGTATCCCTGAGAAAGATTGAAAAAAGAGTGGAGCGGTTCTGGGATGAATGGCTCTGAACAGGAAAAATGTAAAAAGAGTGCAAAAAAGCTGTGGATAACTTTTTTTGCGCTTTTTTTGCGTGTGGATGAGCAGATGAAGGACATACCTTCATTTTACATTGTTTTTGGCAGAAAAATGGGATAAAACAAGGATAATTGTCAGATAATGAAGGATTTTGATAAAAATGACGTCGAGTTTGGCCGAAAAACATTTGTAATGACACTTGTGTCATTGTGGATAACTTTGTGGAAATTGGGGATTTCTCGGTTTTTCCTCATTTTTTGCGTGTATGCTTTTGAGTACAAAACTGCAAGGCGGAGACTTCAAAATTGAAAAAATACTGAATCAGTCAATTGCAGAAAGCAAAAGAGAGGAGAAAGTTGACTGTTGTGGTCTAAATCGCCATCTTTTCGAATTATGTATACCCTAAAATCCCGGTAAAATTATAACAACAGCCTTACTCGGTTGGCGGTTCAACAT
>CAJTVL010000064.1 GCA_910579425.1 uncultured Lachnospiraceae bacterium
CTGATTAAATATGCAGTTGTCAGCGTTCAAAGCAATTGAGTTTCACTGATTCAGGGTATATTGAACGAAAGGACAAAAGGACATGGAAAAAGCGGTATCGGAATCCAGAATAGAGCAGGTATACCAGGTCCGCCCGGAGCATTTAAACGGTGCCGGGAGGCTGTTTGGCGGAAAATTAATGGAGTGGATTGACGAGTTGGCAGGACTTGTGGGAATCAGACATGCCCAGCAGGATGTGATCACGGCCTCTATAGATAATCTGAAATTTATCCGGGGTGCCTATCTGAAGGACATTATTGTGCTGATCGGAAGAGTGACCTTCGTGGGAAGGACTTCCATGGAGGTGCGGGTAGATACTTATATCGAAAGCATAGAAGGAATCAGGAAACCCATAAACAGGGCCTATTTGACGCTGGTTGCCATCGACGCCCAGGGAAATCCCGTGGAAGTGCCGGGGCTTATCCTGGAGACGGAGGCTCAAAAGGCGGAATGGGAAGCCGGGATCAGACGACGGGAAATGCGCAGGCAGCGCAGAGAAGAGGGGTTTTAAAGGGAGGGGGACTCATTATGACGATACGAAAAGCAGCTCTGTGCGACATGGAAGCAATCCTTGAGGTCTACCGATATGCACGGCGGCAGATGCGGCTGAACGGAAATCCCGATCAGTGGGGAGAAAATTATCCTTCCCCGGAAATGGTGGAGAACGATATTATGCAGGGCAACAGCTATGTGGTGGAGGAGGCAGAAGAAATCGTCGGGGTATTCGCGTTTATCCCCGGGGAGGACCCCACCTACCGGCGGATTGAGGACGGCGCCTGGCTCAACGAACAGCCTTACGGAACCATACACCGGATCGCCGGCAGTGGAAGAGGAAAAGGGATTTTCAGGCAATGCACTGGGTTTTGCGAGGCACGGGCGGCGAATGTGAGAATCGACACCCATGAGCGCAACCTGATCATGCAGCATCTTTTGGAAGAAAACAGCTACCAAAAGTGCGGCAGGATTTATGTGGCGGATGGGAGCCCGAGGATTGCCTATCAGAAGGAAGTAAAAGGAGACGTCCCCTTTGCCCCATCTTCAACGCCCCTGTAATTCAGTTCGGAAAAAGGGATTACGGGAGCGGGATGAGAGGAGTGCTCCCCGATCTGCTTTTCCATCCAGACCATGTGATACCAGTTCCCGAACTTGTAGCCGCAGTTGTGGAACTTGCCCGCCATGGAATAGCCCATATGTTCATGAAACCTGACGCTGTTCAGGGTCAGATAGTCATCCTCTTTTTCCGGATACCCGATGCAGGCGTTCAGGCTTAAAATATTCTGGGCTCTGGAGACGGTTTCCAGGGCAGTGTAATAGCCCGGGATTGCATGAGATGACTCCTTTCGCTGCCTGACAAACGGGAAAAGCAGTAATAAAAACATTGTACAAAACCGCAAAGCAGAGTACAATGCTGAGTAGACATATTTCTACTAAAAAATTTCAGAGAAAATAAGGAGAGTCAGGATTCATGCATATTATTTTGTTGTCCGGCGGTTCGGGAAAGCGTCTGTGGCCTCTTTCCAACGATATTCGTTCCAAGCAGTTTATCAAGTTTTTCAGAAAAGAGGACGGAGAGTATGAGTCCATGGTACAGCGTATGTACCGGCAGATACGGGAGGTGGACAGTAAGGCCAAAGTGATCATTGCAACCTCCAAGACCCAGGTTTCCTCCATCCATAATCAGCTTGGAGGGGAGGTTTCGGTGTGTGTGGAGCCCTGCAGGCGGGACACCTTTCCGGCCATCGCCTTAGCCAGTGCGTATCTCCATGACGTGGAGAAGGTGCCGGACCAGGAGCCGGTGGTGGTCTGTCCCGTAGATCCCTATGTGGAGAACGATTACTTTCAGGCCATAAAAAGGCTTGGAGAGATTGCAGCGGCCGGGGAGGCCAATCTGGTACTGATGGGGATGGTTCCCACCTATCCCAGCGAGAAATACGGCTATGTGATTCCTGTGGATCAGGAGCCGGTAAGCCGGGTGGCCACCTTCCGGGAGAAGCCGGATGCCCGGACGGCCAGGGAATATATCAGTCAGGGAGCCTTGTGGAACGGGGGCGTGTTTGCCTACAGGCTGGACTACATGCTGAAAAAGGCCCACGAGCTCATAGAGTTCGAGGGCTATGAGGATTTGTTTGCCGGGTATGATGCCATACCCAAAATCAGCTTTGACTATGCGGTGGCGGAAAAAGAAAAGCGGATTAAAGTGATGCGCTTTCATGGCCAGTGGAAGGATCTGGGAACCTGGAACACCCTCACCGAGGCCATGGAAGAGTCCTGTGTGGGAAAGGCAGTTTTAAATGAAAAGTGTGAGAACGTCCATGTGGTGAACGAGCTGGATGTGCCGGTCCTGTGCATGGGGCTTAAGAATATGGTAGTCTCGGCCAGTCCGGAGGGGATTCTGGTTTCCGACAAAGTCCAGTCCAGCTATATCAAGCCCTTTGTGGACGAGATCGACCAGCAGATCATGTTTGCGGAGAAGTCCTGGGGGAGCTTCCGGGTACTGGACGCCACGGAGGAGAGCCTGACCATTAAGGTAACTTTGAATCCCGGCAATAAGATGAATTATCACAGCCACGAGAGAAGGGACGAGGTGTGGAACGTGATTTCCGGCCGGGGGAGAAGTATACTTGACGGAGCAGAGAGAACCTTAAAGGCCGGGGATGTGGTCAGAATGCCGGCGGGATGTAAGCACAGTGTGATTGCCGATACGGAATTGAAGATCATCGAAATCCAATTGGGACGGGAGATCAGCGTTTCGGACAAGCATAAATATGAATGGCCCCAGGGCTGAACGTTTTAAACTGAGAGGAGAACCTATGAGTACAGACAATCAACAACAGGAAATATGGAAAAAATTTAACAAGCAGCCAGGGGCTGCGGGAACGCCCAGGCTGACCCCCGAGGAGGAAAAAAAGCTGAATCTGAGGCAGATCGTTATTTATCTGGCGCTCACCTTTCTTCTTACTTACAGCACGGAAATTTTCGGCATTATGCCTATGGTGGGAAGCGCGGATCCCGAGCAGGCCCTTGCCGCTCAGCAGATGATCTCCAGCGTTATGTTCATCCCGGCCATCGGCGCTCTTCTCACAAGATTGCTCACAAAAGAGCGGCTGACGGCCAAAAGCCTGATGCTTACCGTTGAACTGAAAAAGGATCTGAAATATTATGGAATTGCCTGGTTTGGCTTTGTGCTGCTTACGCTTTTTGGGGCGGCGCTGTACTTTTTGATCTTTCCCGGCCAGTTTGACCCGGAGCTGGGATATATGAAGGCGATCTCGCAGGCCCAGGGACTGGAGACGACGAAAACCCAGCTTCAGCAGGCGGTGGTGATGCAGTTGGTGATGGGCGTGATCCTTGCCCCCTTTGTGAACCTGATCAACTGCTTTGGAGAAGAGTGGGGGTGGAGAGGATTTCTGCTTCCCAGAATGTTAAAGCAGTTTAAGGTGGTTCCGGCCCTGCTCTTAAGCGGTTTGATCTGGGGACTGTGGCATGCGCCTCTTACCGTCATGGGACATAATTATGGTGTGGGTTATCCGGGCTACCCGTTTATGGGGATCTTTGCCATGTGCCTGTTCTGCATTGCCATGGGGATCATTCTATCCTATGTGACCATCAAGACCAAAAGCTGTATTCCTGCCATTATGGGACACGGAACCCTCAACGGCTTTGCATCCGTGGGCCTCATGTTCACTTCCTTAGACCACCCCTATAACGTATTTTTGGGACCGGCTCCTACCGGTCTGATCGGCGGGGCAGGGTTTATTATCGTGGCGGGATTTCTTTTGTACCGCCTGTACAAAGAAGAAAATGAGGGGAAGGAATTTACGTTTTAATCTGCATATGGGTTAATCTGCTATAAAGGGCCCGTTTATTTTTGCGAAGGCGGCTGTCATGCCAGGCTTTGGGAGATGCGGTAGAAAGTAACAAAAAATCCCGAAAACCCTTGCATTTCCCGCAATAGAGTGCTACAATAAGCTAGAATTAAAGAGGATTGTTAATTTAGAGTGGACTTGTCGGTCCACTCTTTTTTGAGGAATTTGAAGATACAGAGGTGAATGAATGTCAAAAAGAGAAAATTATGAAGCCAGGACGGAAGAGCTGCTCCTGCCCATCGCAGAAGAAAATCACGTGGAAATCTATGATGTGGAGTACGTGAAGGAGGGGAGCGACTGGTACCTGCGGTGCTACATCGACAAGGAAGAGGGAGTCAGCATTAACGACTGCGAGGCGGTGAGCCGTGCGCTTTCCGACCGGCTGGACGAGGCTGATTTTGTCGAGGAAGCCTATATTCTGGAGGTGAGTTCTCCGGGGCTTGGCAGGCAGCTCAAGAAAGATAAGCATCTTGCAAAGAGCCTGGGAGAGAAAGTGGATATTAAGACCTACAAGCCGGTAAACGGTGTAAAAGAATTTACCGGGATCTTAAAGGCTTTTGATGAGAATACCATTACAATCGAGATGGATTCTGCGGGGGAAACGCAGAAGGCTGCATTGAATCGAAAAGAGATTGCGGCGATTAAGCTGACGCTGGATTTTTAGTCCGGGGGATAACGGGCGGAAAGGGATAAGGGAAATGAACAAAGAATTAATGGAAGCACTGGATATTTTGGAGAAAGAGAAGGAGATCAGTAAGGATACGCTTTTTGAAGCCATCGAAAATTCTCTGATCACAGCCTGCAAGAATCATTTCGGCAAGTCCGATAATGTGAAGGTTGAGATCGACAGGGAAACCTGTGATTTTCTCTGTTATGCGGAAAAGGAAGTGGTGGAGGAAGTGGAGGACGACTGCCTGCAGATTTCCTTTGAGGATGCCCAGAAGGTAAAGGCCGGTGCGGAGATCGGCGATATTCTCCATGTAAAGATTGAATCCAAGAGCTTTGGAAGAATCGCGACTCAGAATGCCAAAAATGTTATTTTGCAAAAAATCCGTGAAGAAGAAAGAAGCGTCATTTATAATCAGTACTTTGAAAAGGAAAAGGATGTCATAACAGGAATTGTACAGCGCTATATCGGAAGGAATATCAGTATTAATCTTGGAAAAGCGGACGGGATCCTGAACGAAAGCGAGCAGGTAAAGGGAGAGGTATTCCGGCCCACAGAGAGAATTAAGGTGTATCTGCTGGAAGTAAAAAATACGCCTAAGGGCCCCAGGATTTTAGTGAGCCGTACCCATCCGGAGCTGGTGAAGCGTCTTTTCGAGGCGGAGGTTACCGAGATCAAGGACGGCACGGTGGAGATTATGAGTATTGCCAGAGAGGCAGGGAGCCGTACCAAGATGGCGGTGCGTTCCAACAATCCCAATGTGGACGCGGTGGGGGCCTGTGTGGGGCTTAACGGCGCGAGGGTGAATTCTATTGTGGACGAACTGCGGGGAGAAAAGATCGACATCATCAACTGGGATGATAACCCCGGCAATCTGATCCAGAATGCCCTTTCTCCTGCCAAGATCGTCGCGGTATTTGCAGATCCGGATGAAAAGACGGCGAAGGTGGTGGTTCCGGATTACCAGCTTTCTCTTGCAATCGGCAAAGAAGGCCAGAACGCCAGACTGGCGGCAAGGCTGACCGGGTACAAGATCGATATTAAGAGCGAGACCCAGGCCAAGGATGCGCCGGGCTTCCGTTATGAGGACTATATGGACGACTACGACGATTACGAGGAGTATGACGGGGAAGAGGCTTACGAAGAAGGCTATGAGGAGGAAGCGGAGGGTGCAGACGCTTTTTCTTACGGGGAAAGCCCGGAAACTTATATAGAAGGAAATGAAGACGAGGGCTGCGATGACGGCGGCTATGAGGACGAGGGCCTTACCGGGGAAGCGGAGACGGAAGGAGATGACGAGGCGGCTTGGGAGGACGACAGCCGGGAAGAGACCGAAGCCGATGATGAAAACATAGAGTAAGGGAGGGATTTGGATGGCAAAAAAAATTCCCATGCGTCAGTGCATTGGATGCGGGGAGATGAAAGGGAAGAAGGAAATGATGCGTATTCTGAAAACCCCCGAAAATGAAATTGTATTGGACATAACAGGGAAGAAAAACGGAAGAGGCGCGTATCTATGTAAAGAGAAAGAATGTCTTGTGAAGGCGCGCAGGAGTAAAGGACTGGAGCGGTCTTTTAAAATGAGTATTCCAAATGAGGTTTATGAGAATCTGGAAAAGGAGTTTGATGCTTTTCATGAGAGATAAAGTGTTGTCCCTTCTGGGACTGGCAGCCAGAGGGAAAAATCTGGTGAGCGGCGAATTTTCTACGGAAAAAGCGGTTAAGGAAGGAAAGGCGCAGGTGGTGATCGTGGCGGAGGATGCTTCGGACAATACCAAAAAGATATTTCGCGACAAGTGTACGTTCTATGATATTCCGGTGTACTTCTACTCGGATAAGGAAAATCTGGGCCGGGCGATGGGAAAGCAGATGCGTGCATCGGCAGCAGTGACAGATTCAGGTTTAGCTTCCGGCATCATCAAACATTTGGAAGAATCAGAAAGGTGAGACGACAAATTGTGCTGATCCCTGCAAGGGCAGGGGCGGCGGCATGGAGGATTGGAATGGCCAAAATAAAAGTGCATGAAATAGCAAAGGAATTGGATAAACAGAGCAAAGAGATCATTGCTTTTCTGCAGGGAAAAGGGATTGAGGTGAAAGCGGCTCAAAGTTCCCTTGAGGAGGATGTGGCAGACATAGTCAGGAAGGCTATGGGCGGAGCAAAAGCCGTCAGGGAAGCAGTGACAGAGAAAAAGGAAGAGGCAAAGCCCGAGGTTCGGGCAGAGGGGAAGATGGAGACGAAAGCACAGGCAAAGGAAATGAAGGCGGAGGAAAAACCAAAAGCCGCAGAGAATGTACCGAAAGAGAGCAAAGAAAAGCCGGGAAAGGCGCCCGAAAACAGGGACGCAAAAAGTCCAGAGGGGGGCGAAAAGCCCAAAAAGAAAAAGAAGATTATTTTTGTGAGCAATCCTCACAACAGCAATATGACACAGCGGCCTTCCCAGGGCGAAAAGAGACTCTCCCAGGGCGAAAAGAGACCTGGCCAGACCGGCGCCCGGCCCGGCCAGGGAAATAATAACCGGCAGGGCAGCCGGGCGAACGAGGGGAATAACGGCGGCAGAAATGCGCGGAATAACAGAAATGCCGGCGCAAACAAGCAGGGAACGTTCCGGCAGGAAGCGCAGCATAAGATTATCCGTCCCCTGACAGCGCCCTCCGTGCCGGAGAGTATGCAGGTAGACTTCAAGCAAAATGCCCGCAGGCTTGAAAATGAAAGGCTGGCGAGGAATGCCCAGGCCCTGAAGGCTCAGAGCAGCGAGGAGAAAGCCGCGGAAAACAGCGGAAACGTAAATGCGCAGGCCAGTGAAAATAATAACCAGAGGACCGGCTCCAATGGGGGCGGAGCAGCAGGCGGCAGAGGAAACGCCGCGCAGGCTTTTGGCTCAGGCGCTCAGACGGGTTATGCGGCAGGCCAGGAGCGGGGCAGGCAGCCGGCAGCCGGCAGAGACGGCGCTGCATCCAGGCCTGCCCAGAGAGAGGAAAGGCGTCAGAGAAATGAGAGAACTCAGGGAAATGAAAGAGGCGCTGGAAACGGTCAGGGCGAAAGGAATCAGAGAAATGACTCCCGCAGATTTGACGGCTCTAATCGTCAGGGCGGTCAGGCTGGCCGGGGTGATTTCCGGGGTAATGGCTCTGAAAGGAATAATAACAGACCTGGCAGTAATAATAACCGCCCTGAGAGAGGCGACAAGGGACAGGATGGTAGATTTAAGCGGGGCGAAAAGCAGGGTAAGGGTTTCGATACGCAGGCCCCGGTTAAGGACGAGAAGCGCAGGGATGACGAGAAGCGCAGGATTGGCCAGGAGAAAGATAAAAAGTCCAGGAAAGACTTCATCTACGAAGAGGACGATGCAGCGGTAAAGAACAAAAACAAAGCAGGCAGGTTCATCAAGCCTGAGAAGAAGCCCGAGGAAGCGGTGGAAGAGCAGATTAAAGTGATCACCATCCCGGATACTCTTACCATCAAGGATCTGGCGGATAAGATGAAGCTCCAGCCCTCCGTGATTATCAAAAAGCTGTTCCTGAAAGGGCAGATCATGACCGTAAACTCCGAAATTACCTTCGAGGATGCGGAGAATATTGCCATTGAGTATGAGATCATCTGCGAAAAGGAAGAAAAGGTGGATGTCATCGAAGAGCTCTTAAAAGAGGACGAGGAAGAGGAAGGCAAGCTTAAGAGCAGGCCGCCGGTCATCTGCGTCATGGGACACGTTGACCACGGTAAAACTTCTCTTTTGGACGCCATCCGTAAGACCAATGTAACGGATAAAGAGGCCGGAGGTATTACACAGCATATCGGTGCGTATACTGTAACTGTTAACGATCAGTCCATTACCTTCCTGGATACGCCGGGACATGAGGCCTTTACCGCCATGCGTATGCGGGGAGCCAATTCCACGGATATTGCCATTCTGGTGGTGGCCGCGGACGACGGCGTGATGCCTCAGACCGTGGAAGCCATCAACCATGCCAAGGCTGCAGGAACCGAGATTATTGTGGCGGTGAACAAGATCGATAAGCCGGGAGCCAATATTGACCGGGTGAAGCAGGAAATGACGGAATACGAGCTGATTCCGGTAGATTGGGGCGGGACCACAGAGTTTGTGCCTGTCTCCGCTAAAACCGGAGAAGGCCTGGACGCCCTGCTGGAAACCATTCTGCTTACAGCGGAGATTCTTGAATTGAAAGCCAATCCAAGCAGAAGGGCAAGAGGCCTTGTGATTGAGGCCGAGCTGGATAAAGGCCGCGGGCCGGTGGCCACTGTGCTGGTGCAGAAGGGTACCCTGCATGTAGGAGACTTTATCTCTGCAGGCGCAAGCCACGGCAAGGTAAGGGCCATGATAGACGATAAGGGAAGACGGGTGAAGGAGGCTTATCCTTCCACGCCTGTTGAGATTTTGGGACTTTCCGATGTGCCCAGCGCCGGAGAGGTATTCATTGCCCATGAAAATGACAAAACCGCCAAGTCCTATGCGGAGACTTATCTTGCACAGAATAAGGAGAGAATGTTAGAGGATACCAAGGCAAAGATGTCTCTGGATGATCTCTTTAACCAGATTCAGGCCGGTAATCTCAAAGAACTGAATATTATTGTCAAGGCAGACGTACAGGGCAGCGTGGAAGCAGTGAAGCAGAGCCTTATGAAGCTTTCCAATGAGGAAGTGGTGGTGAAATGTATTCACGGCGGCGTAGGCGCCATCAATGAATCCGATGTATCCCTGGCCTCCGCATCCTCTGCCATCATCATCGGCTTTAATGTCCGTCCGGATAATATGGCCAAGACCATCGCAGAGAGAGAGGGCGTTGACATCAGACTTTACAGGGTGATCTATCAGGCCATTGAGGATATTGAGGCGGCCATGAAGGGGATGCTGGATCCGGTATTCGAAGAAAAGGTGATCGGACATGCGGAAGTAAGGCAGATCTTTAAGGCCTCCGCAGTGGGAAACATTGCAGGCTCCTATGTGCTTGACGGCACGCTGCAGAGAGATTGCAAGGTGCGCATCACAAGAGCCGGTGTGGAGGAAAACGGCGGTGTGATCTATGAAGGCGCATTGGCATCCTTAAAGCGTTTCAAGGATGATGTGAAGGAAGTGAGAGCCGGCTTTGAATGCGGTCTTGTATTTGACGGCTTTGACCAGATGCAGGAGCTGGATATCGTGGAAGCCTATATTATGGTGGAGGTTCCAAGGTGAGAAAAAACAGTATGAAAAATACCCGGATTAACGGGGAAGTACAGAGAGTTCTGGCCGAAATTATAAGAGGGGATCTGAAAGATCCGAGAATCGGCCCCCTTACGTCAGTGCTGTCTGTGGAAGTGGCACCGGATCTAAAGACCTGCAAGGCATATATCAGTGTTTACGGGGATGAAAAGGTGCAGAAGGATACTTTCGAGGGGCTAAGGAGCGCGGAAGGATATATCCGCAGGGAATTGGCCGCAAGAGTAAACTTAAGGAATACGCCGGAGATTCGCTTCATCGTGGATCAGTCCATCGAACATGGAGTGCGGATGTCAAAGCTGATCGATGAGGTGAACAGAAAGTAGAGCCGCTGCTTTCAGGCCGGGGCTGCGCTTTTGCGGCCCGGCCCCGGCAGACTAAGCAGTGGTATGGTCTCCGGTTTTTGAAAGGAGTGTGGTTATGAGGATGAATTTGTTTGAGGAAGTGAAGGATGCCCGAACCATCGGGATTGGCGGTCATGTCAGGCCTGACGGGGACTGTGTGGGAGCAGTGATGGGGCTGTATCTGTATCTGAAAAAGATATGTCCCGGTGCAGAGATAGAGGTGCTGCTTGAAAAACCGGCAGATATTTTTTCCTGTATCAGGGGCGTCAATGAGATTCATACGGATTTTACCACGCAGGTGGAGAATTTTGACGTATTTTTTGCTCTGGATACGGCAAAGGACCGTTTGGGAGAGGGCGAAAAATATTTTGACGGCGCAAAAAAGAAAATCAATATCGACCATCATGTGAGCAACGGCGGGAGCGGGGATGTAAATTATATCATGCCGGGGGCAAGCTCCACCAGCGAGCTTGTCTATGACCTGATCGAGGACAAATCGGCTTTGGATGAGGAGATTGCCAAAGCGCTTTACATAGGTATCATTCACGATACGGGAGTGTTTCAGTACTCCAACACATCGCCCTCTACTTTGAAGGCGGCGGCGGAGCTGATTTCCTATGGACTTGATTTTTCCAGGCTGATTGAGGAAACCTTTTACGAAAAGACTTACATACAGAACCAGATTCTGGGGAGGGCATTGCTGGAGAGTATTTTGTTTATGAACGGCAAATGCGTGGTCAGCATGCTGGATAAAAGAACCATGAATTTTTATCAGGCACAGCCCCATGATCTGGACGGGATTGTGAGCCAGCTTCGCAACACCAAAGGGGTGGAGTGCGCCATCTTCATGTATCAGACGGATGTGATGGAATATAAGGTGAGCCTGCGCTCAGGCGGCGGAGTGGACGTGGCAAAGGTAGCGGAGTTCTTTGGCGGCGGCGGCCATGCCAGGGCGGCGGGAGCCACCATGCGGGGAACCTTCCACGATATTGTTAACAATCTTTCGGACCGGATTGTCGCGCAGATGAAGCCGGAGAATTAGGAAATTCCCGGAAATTGGAAGGAGCACGGGTATAGAAATGTACCATGGGATTTTGAACGTATATAAGGAGGCGGGCTGCACTTCTCATGATGTGGTGGCAAGACTCCGCGGTATTTGTAAACAGAAAAAGATCGGACATACAGGAACCCTTGACCCGGACGCGGTGGGGGTTCTTCCTGTATGTCTTGGAAATGCAACGAAGCTCAGCGATATGCTCACGGACAGGCAGAAGGAATATGTGGCTGATTTCCGGCTGGGCGTCACAACGGATACCCAGGATATTTCCGGCAGGATTTTGGAAGAAAGGGAGGTTTTGGTATCCCCTTCGCAGGTACGCGAAGCGGTCTTTTCCTTTTTGGGAGATTCCCTTCAGGTGCCGCCCATGTATTCTGCCCTGAAGGTGGGAGGGAAAAAGCTCTGCGACCTGGCAAGGGCCGGGAAGGAAGTGGAGCGCCGGCCCCGGCCGGTCACCATTTATTCCATCGAACTTCTGCGGGAGGAACATCCGGACTATACCATTCGGGTGTCCTGTTCCAAAGGAACCTATATCAGGACACTGTGTCATGATGTGGGAGAACTCCTTGGCTGCGGCGGCGTAATGACCGGGCTGAAAAGGACGAGAGTGGGAGAGTTTTGGATCGAACAAGCGTATACCCTGGAGGAACTGCAAAAGCTTTCCGAGTCAGGAGAGCTTGGGAAGGTTCTGCTCCCTGTGGAGTATATGTTCCGTGCGCTTCCGGGATTTAAAGCGGGCCGGGAGGATTACCGGGCGCTGCGGAACGGAAACCAGTTGAACTTTCGGACGGCAGGGGTTCTCAGGGAAGGGAAAGGTGCAAATCTTCCTTTTTCGAAGGGACAGGAATTTCGGATGTACAGCCATGAGAATATCTTTTACGGTATTTATCGATATGATGAGGTAAGAGGGCTTCTTGTTCCGGTGAAGATGTTTTTACCGGAGGAGGGATAAGGATTTCCGGCGAAGACATGCATTTGTTGTTTGATAGTCAGATACAATGAAGATGGTATAGTTAGCAAAAAACGAAAGATGTCAGACAATATGCGGTAAATGGAGCTGTATTCTATGCTCAACATATTGCACGGTTGACCTCTTATTGTATCGGGAATTCTGCCAGAATAACAACCGTATCTTGGAGGAAATAGTACAAAAAGGCAAAGCGGCCACTTGAGGCTTCTTTGTGTCAGGCTTGCAGTAAGGAACTGTTAAAAGCAGAAATAGAGAGCTGTTATGAAAATTATTCACGATACCACAGAATTTCAGATCAGGGGAAAGGCCGCCGTCGCCATTGGAAAATTCGACGGGCTCCATAAGGGGCATAAAGAGCTCCTTTCCTATATTATAGAGCAAAAGAAAAAAGGGCTCCTGGCGGTGGTCTTTACCTTTCATCCCTCAGCAGCGGTGTTTTTCGCTCAGTCCCCGGCGGAGGAGATTACCACCAGGGAGGAAAAGCGAGAACTCTTTGCAAAGATGGGCGTGGATATTCTGATTGAATTTCCCTTAAATAAAGAGACGGCGGCGACAGAGCCGGAGGAATTTGTTAAAAGATACCTGGTCAGGCAGATGCGCACGGCTTATTTGGCTGCAGGAGGAGACATTACCTTTGGGTATAAGGGACAGGGTAACAGGGCGCTTTTGGAAAAGCTTTCAGGCGTTTATGGCTATGAAGTGAAAATTATTGAGAAGATGATGGAGGGCAGCCGTGAGATCAGCTCCACTTATGTGAGGGAAGAAGTGGAAAAGGGGCACATGGACACGGTGAGAAGGCTTCTGGGAAGATATTACTGCTTTGAGGGAGTGGTGGAAGAGGGAAGAAAGCTGGGGAGACGCCTGGGAATGCCAACCATAAACCTTTATCCGCCAAAGGAAAAGCTCCTGCCTCCCAAAGGGGTTTATTACTCTAAGGTGTATACCCGGCAGGGGGAATATCAGGGGATCACCAATATCGGAAAAAAGCCTACTGTGAATGACTCCGAGACGGTCAGTGTGGAAACCTACCTTTATGATTTTGAGGGGAATATGTATGGGGAGAAAATTGTAACAGAATTGTTACAGTTTAAAAGACCGGAACAGAAATTTCCGAATGTGGAAGCGCTGAAAGCGCAGATGGAGACAGACATCATGGAAGGAGCAGCTTTTCATAGAGGAAATATATGTTCGAAACTATAAATTATACGATAAAAACACAAAAATTTACTAGAAAAAATCTGAAATAGGTATTTGACATCCAAAGTTTAAGTTGTTATAATGACATTGTTGATTTGTAACAATTTTGTAATAACTGTAACAACTTTGGAGGTTTCTATTGAAAAAGAAAATGATGCGCGGCGCTTGTATGCTTACCTCTCTGTTTCTTTTGGGAGAACCCTTAAGCCTGCAGGCAGCAGAAGTAAACAGTGATTCTACATATGATACGCAGACAGAAGAAAATACGGCGGACAGTTTGCCTGTGGATGATACACAGGATTTTCTGACGGCGGGGATTGGAGATTTATTTATCTCGCCTCTGACAGAGGTGGAGTATATGGAGATTGCAAGGAATGCAGAGGGAGCTCTCTGGGGCTATACCCATCTTGGCATCTGCAATGTAGAGGAAAATAACCTGAATATCCGTAAGGAACCGGAAGAGTCCGGCAAGCTGGTGGGGAAGCTTCCCAAGAATGCGGCCTGCGAGATCGTAAGCAGTGAAAACGGCTGGGCGTTCATCCGCTCCGGAAAGGTAGAGGGTTATGTGAAGGAAGAATATCTGCTGACCGGGTTTGATGCAAAGAAGAGAGGGCAGGAGCTTGCCAGCGCCATTGCGGTATCTACGGCAGACGGCCTTAACATTCGGGAAGAGCCCAATACGGATGCGGAGGTGGTCACTCAGGTGGCCAGCGGGGAAATCCTGGATATTGTGGAGATTCAGGAGGACGGTTGGATCCGGGTGTATCTGGATGACGAGGAAGTGTATGTTTCCGCGGATTATGTGGAAGTGAAATCCGATTTAAATACGGCGATTACCATGACAGAGCTTATGTACGGCCAGGGCGTTTCCGATGTGAGAGTGGATCTGTGCCAGTACGCAAAGCAGTTCCTTGGCAATCCTTATGTATGGGGCGGTACAAGCCTTACAAAGGGAGCCGACTGCTCCGGTTTTGTACTGAGCGTTTTTGGAAAATACGGGGTATCTCTGCCTCACTCTTCCAGAGCCCAGTCCGGTATGGGTACAAGCATCAGCGCTTCTGAGCTCCAGCCCGGGGATCTGGTATTTTACGCCAAGGGCGGGACGGTAAACCACGTGGCTATTTATATCGGCGGCGGCCAGGTAATCCACGCCAGCAGCCCCAAAACGGGAATCAAGATTTCCGCTTACAATTACAGGACGCCTCATAAGATGGTGAGGATTTTAAGAGATTAAGAATGGGATATTCATAAAGCCATAATTTCAGGAAATCAGATGAGAATCTGATTTCCTTTTTTAAGAGGAAGGAATGTTTGGAGATTAAAGAAGGGGCAAAAGGGGATTGTCCATGCCATATTCAGCCGTTTCGGGCTGGTGCTTATGCTGCTTATCCTGCAGGTACTGATTCTGCTCAGTATTTTTCAATGGCTTGAGGAATTCCTGCCCCATATCTTCGGCGGAGCATTTCATATTCATGGAATATTTTATTGTGGATGAGGGCCTGATGTGGGGGAAGGTTCTGGAGATCCTTGCCCGGAAGGCGAAAGAAGGCGTGGATGTGCGCGTGATGTACGACGGAAGCTGCGAGTTTGCCCTTCTGCCCCGGGATTATCCCAGGCGGCTGAAAGCGCTGGGAATCAAATGCAAGGTGTTTGCCCCCGTATCCCCTTTTGTTTCCACCCATTACAATTACCGGGATCACAGGAAGATTCTGGTGATCGACGGACATACTGCCTTCAACGGCGGAGTGAACCTGGCGGATGAATACATGAATGAGAAGAAAAAATTCGGCCACTGGAAGGATGTGGCGGTGATGGTGAAAGGGGAGGCTGTAAAAAGCTTTACCCTGATGTTTTTGCAGATGTGGGGATTACGGAAAAGGAGGACGAGACCGTCCGCTTTCTTTCCTACCCGGCGCTGCCTCAGGAGGCAAAGGGCTTTGTGATCCCTTACGGGGATTGCCCTTTGGATAATGATAAACTGGGAGAGCGGGTTTATATGGACATCTTAAACCGTGCCGTTCAATATGTTCACATTATGAACTCCCTGCTTGATTCTGGACGGGGAGATGGAAACGGCGCTGAAATTTGCGGCGGAGAAAGGGGTGGAGGTAGCGCTTTTGCTGCCGGGAATACCGGACAAAGTCATTCCCTATGCGCTGGCCAAAACCCATTACGCCTCTCTTATTGCATCGGGTGTGAAAATTTACGAGTACACCCCGGGCTTTGTCCATGCCAAGGCGTTTGTCAGCGATGCAAGGGAGGCGGTGGTGGGGACAATTAACCTGGATTACCGCAGTCTCTATCATCATTTTGAGTGTGCTGCCTACCTGTATAATACGGACTGTATTGCAAAAATAGAAGAGGATTTCCAGGCATGCCTTGCCCAGAGCCGACTGGTGGATATGGAAAGAGTGCGCCATGAAAAATGGACCGTAAAGCTGATCGGGCGGGTTATGAAAGCGGTGGCGCCGTTATTGTAGGGGGAAGACGATAGGCCGTGCTGAGAGAAGGAATGTTCCAACGTCGCCGCGCTCTCGCGCTGCGTTTTTGAAAGGGCTCCTTATGGAATATTCCTTCTTTCAGCACGACTCTCTCGCTGGCCGCTACGGCTTTTGAACAGGCAAGCACAAGGTACAATGTATTCACTTATTTATGTTGACTGTCCGGGCGGCCTCCGTCAACCTCAAGAAAAATACCCCCAACACAATTGACACTTAAGTATATGTGATATAAAATGAAAAACAAGATTCAGACAGGAGGATATTTATGCCACGCAGAACAGACATTCATAAGGTATTGATCATTGGTTCAGGGCCAATCATTATCGGCCAGGCCTGCGAGTTTGACTACTCGGGAACTCAGGCCTGTAAGGCGCTTCGGAAGTTAGGATATGAGATTGTATTGGTCAATTCCAATCCGGCCACAATCATGACGGATCCGGAGACGGCGGATGTGACCTATATCGAGCCTCTTAATGTAGAACGGTTAGAGCAGATTATTGCAAAGGAACGCCCCGACGCGCTGCTTCCCAATCTGGGAGGGCAGTCCGGGCTTAATTTATGTGCGGAATTAAATAAGGCGGGCGTTCTGGACAGATACAATGTAAAGGTCATCGGTGTGCAGGTGGACGCCATTGAGCGGGGAGAAGACCGGATTGAGTTCAAAAAGACCATGGACAAGCTGGGAATTGAGATGGCCCGCAGCGAGGTGGCCTATTCTGTGGAGGAAGCCCTTTCCATTGCGGAAAAGCTGGGATATCCGGTGGTTCTGCGTCCGGCCTACACTATGGGCGGAGCGGGAGGCGGCCTGGTCTATAACAGAGACGAACTGCGGGTGGTCTGTGCCAGGGGGCTCCAGGCATCTCTGGTGGGACAGGTTCTGGTGGAGGAATCCATTCTCGGATGGGAAGAGCTGGAGCTGGAAGTGGTGCGGGATGCGGAGAATAACATCATCACCGTATGCTTCATTGAAAATATCGACCCGCTGGGAGTCCATACCGGGGATTCTTTCTGCTGCGCCCCCATGCTGACCATTTCCGAGGAGTGTCAGAGACGGCTCCAGGAGCAGGCCTATAAGATCGTGGAGTCCGTACAGGTGATCGGCGGTACCAACGTGCAGTTTGCCCATGACCCTGTGACGGACAGGATTGTGGTGATCGAGATCAATCCCCGAACCTCCCGTTCCTCCGCGCTGGCATCCAAGGCCACAGGCTTTCCCATTGCGCTGGTCTCCTCCATGCTGGCGGCAGGCCTTACCTTAAAGGAGATTCCCTGCGGCAAGTACGGTACTCTGGATAAATATGTGCCGGACGGCGATTATGTGGTGATCAAATTTGCACGCTGGGCCTTTGAAAAGTTCAAGGGCGTGGAGGATAAGTTGGGGACTCAGATGCGTGCCGTGGGTGAGGTTATGAGTATCGGCAAGACCTATAAGGAAGCTTTTCAGAAGGCGATCCGTTCCCTGGAAACAGGGCGTTACGGTCTGGGACATGCCAAAGATTTTGATACCTTATCCAGGGAAGAACTGCTAAGAAGGCTGAACACTCCTTCCAGCGAGCGTCATTTCCTGATGTATGAAGCCCTGCGCAAAGGCGCCACCGTGGAAGAGATTTATGAAATTACCAAAGTAAAGGCATACTTTATCGAACAGATGAAAGAGCTGGTGGAGGAAGAGGAGACGCTCCTTCTATATAAGGGAGGGCTCCCGGCAGATGAAATGCTGATCGCCGCCAAGAAGGACGGTTTTTCCGACAAGTATTTGAGCCAGCTCCTTGAAATCCCGGAGGATCACGTCAGAGCCCGCCGTATCACGCTGGGGGTGGAAGAGGCCTGGGAGGGCGTCCATGTCAGCGGTACTCAGGACAGCGCCTACTTCTATTCCACCTATAATGCCCCTGATAAAAATCCTGTTAAGGAAGATAAGCCTAAGATCATGATTCTGGGCGGAGGCCCCAACCGGATCGGCCAGGGAATCGAGTTTGACTACTGTTGCGTCCATGCTTCTATGGCGCTGAAAAAGCTGGGATTTGAGACGATTATCGTGAATTGCAATCCGGAGACGGTATCCACTGACTATGATACTTCCGATAAATTATATTTTGAGCCTCTTACCCTGGAGGATGTGCTTAGTATCTATAACAAAGAAAAGCCCTTGGGGGTGATCGCCCAGTTTGGCGGACAGACGCCTTTAAATCTGGCTTCCGAGCTGGAAAAGAACGGCGTTAAAATCCTTGGGACATCCCCGTCGGTCATTGATCTGGCGGAGGATCGGGATCAGTTCCGGGCCATGATGGAAAAGCTGGAAATTCCCATGCCGGAGTCAGGAATGGCAACCACGGTACAGGAGGCCCTTTCCATTGCCAAGCAGATCGGATATCCGGTGATGGTTCGCCCCTCCTATGTGCTGGGGGGCAGAGGCATGGAAGTGGTCTATGATGATGAGAGTATGACAGAATATATGGGCGCTGCCGTGGGAGTGACGCCGGATCGGCCCATTTTGATCGATCGGTTTTTGAACCATGCCCTGGAATGCGAGGCGGATGCCATCAGCGACGGCTCCCACGCCTTTGTGCCTGCGGTGATGGAGCACATTGAGCTTGCGGGAATCCATTCCGGGGATTCCGCCTGTATCATTCCTTCCGTGCATATTCCGCCAAAGAGTGTGGAGACCATCAAGGAATACACCAGAAAAATTGCGGAGGAGATGCATGTAAAAGGACTGATGAATATGCAGTATGCCATTGAAAACGGCCGGGTTTTTGTGCTGGAAGCCAACCCCAGGGCCTCCCGCACGGTGCCCCTGGTGTCCAAGGTCTGCAATATCCGTATGGTACCCCTTGCCACGGATATTATCACCTCAGAGCTTACAGGACGTCCCTCACCCATACCGGAATTAAAGGAGCAGGTGATTCCCAACTACGGGGTCAAGGAGGCGGTATTTCCCTTCAATATGTTTCCGGAAGTGGATCCCATTTTGGGGCCCGAGATGCGTTCCACCGGAGAGGTACTGGGCTTATCCCGTTCCTACGGCGAAGCCTTCTTCAAGGCCCAGGAGGCGGTGCAGTCCAAGCTGCCGCTGGAGGGCAGGGTGCTGATCTCCGTGAATAAGAAGGATAAGGACGAGGTGGTGGAGGTGGCCAGAAGCCTGGCAGGCGACGGCTTTTCCATCGTGGCTACGGAAGGGACCTACAACCTGATCACAGCCGCGGGCATTTCTGCCACAAAGGCCAAGAAGCTCTACGAGGGGCGGCCTAACGTGGGGGATATGATCACCAACGGGGATTTTGACCTGATCATTAACTCCCCGGTGGGAAAGGACAGCGTCCACGACGACAGCTATCTGCGCAAGGCGGCGATCAAGGCCAAGGCGCCTTACATTACCACCGTGGCCGCCGCCAAAGTGACCGCCGAGGGCATCCATTATCTCAAGACCCATAAGAGCAGCGAAGTGAAATCTTTGCAGGAGCTGCACGGGGAGATTCATGAGAAATAGTCCGAAGAAAAAGGATAAGTGATAAAAAGAAGCGGGGCGCTTTCTGATAGAAATTTTCTATAAGGAAATGCCGCCGCTTTTTTACTCGTTTTTTTGCCGCTTTTGGGAAATCAATTTGATCAGGACCGTGATAAATCCCAGAATCAAAACCAGAAAAAAACCAATCTGCAGTTCCGTCGCGAATACCAGAACACCCTCCGCGTAAAAACTTTGAGAGGCAAAAACTATGAGTAACAAAAAACTTTGCCATAGATACCTGTACAACTCTTCACTAAATTGGTATAATCAGACAAGAGTGCATACATATTTGGGGAGCGTTACGGATAATCACACCATATTCTGCACAAAAAAAGAAAGGAGAAGGAAAAATTTATGGCTGAATTTGTCAAAGTGAAGGCAGAGGGATTGACCCCCTTGCGGGAGATGAATCCTATGTTAATGTCCTACAATGTGGAGTTTGCGGAGGTGACGGGAGGAACCTTCTGGAAGGCCTACACACCGGAGCAGATTGCCGGTACGGAGGAATTTAAGGTGGAGGCCTCCGGGGAGGGGATTACTTCCATGTACAAGGATCTGATGCAGGTTTATCCGCCCATCGACCTTTATAACGAGAAGCTCCGCAGCCTTGCTAAGGAGCTGGGGCCTGCCTGGGTTCGGGTTTCCGGGACATGGGCCACCAAGACCTACTATGATTTTGACGGGACTACAAAGGGACAGGTACCGGAGGGCTATCTGAATGTCCTGACCAAAGAACAGTGGATTGGGGTTCTGGATTTCGTGAAGGCAATCGGGGCGAAGCTGATTGTTTCCGTAGCCAACTGCCCGGGGCTTCACTCGGCAGAGGAACCCTGGCATCCGGCGGAGGCTGAGAAGCTTTTTTCCTTAAGTAAGGAGTATGGAGTGCCCATCAATGCGGCGGAGTTTGCCAACGAGCCCAATATGATGGAAGAGACGGGATTTCCCAAGGGCTATACTCCCGCACATTACAGAAGAGATCAGGATCTGTTCTTTAGTTGGCTTCGGGCCAACTACCCGGACTGTATCTGTGTAGGCCCCAGTACCACCGGCGGGGATAATATTTCCTTTGGAAAAGGAAAAAAGGATAAGACAAGCGGAGGCGTGGAGCAGCTTGTGAAGGGCACCTGCGACTGCGCGGATCTGATGGAAGGCACGAAGGA
>CAJTVL010000065.1 GCA_910579425.1 uncultured Lachnospiraceae bacterium
AATATGTAGTTGTCAATGTGCCGGGACAATAAGTCTCACGGATTCAGGTATACTTCATTATATCATACCCAATAAAAAAAATCATTCTCCCCCTTTTCAGACACCACCGTGAATTGTAACTATATCGCTCCTGTTTTGAACTGTCTCAGTCAAAAATAGTTGATTTCCGTTCCCCGGTGTGCTATAATTTTTGAAACATTTGAATAATAGAAATGTCTTCAGGGCAGGGTGAAATTCCCGATCGGCGGTTACAGTCCGCGGGCGCGAAAGCGCGGGGTCTGGTGAAATTCCAGAACCGACGGTATAGTCCGGATTAAAGAAGGTGTATTGAGATTGTCAGGATAAGCCTGACTATGATTTTTGCACTCTCTTTTATCAAGCTGCTCTGTTGGCATTTTCAATACTCCTGAATTACTGACACCTGAAAGGCATTTGCTGCTTTCAGGTGTTAATTATTCTAAGGAGGTATTCAAATGAATCTCAGCAAAACAAAAAAACTTACCGCAACAGCCATGCTCTGTGCCCTTGCCTACATCGCGGCGATGGTTCTCCGAATCCCGATTGTACTCTTTTTGAAGTATGATCCGAAGGACATTATCATCGTAATCGGCGGTCTGATTTGGGGGCCTCTCACCTCCCTGACCGTAACCGTGATCGTCTCGGTTGTGCAGATGTTCACCATCAGCGGAACCGGCATTTGGGGATGTGTGATGAATGTCATTTCAAGCTGCTCCTTTGCCTGTACCGCGTCCTTTTTCTACAGAAAAAGACAGAAATTATCCGGCGCAGTATTGGGGCTTTTGTGCGGCTGCATCTGTCAGGCTGCAGTCATGATGCTCTGGAACTATCTGATCGCTCCAATCTATATGGGCTATCCAAGAGAGGCTGTTGCAGAGCTGCTGCTTCCCGCCTTCCTGCCCTTTAACTTGATCAAAGGCGGCATAAATGCCGCCGTCACGCTGCTTTTGTATAAACCTGTTGTCACTGTTCTGCGCCGCTCCAATTTGATTGAAGCTAAGGACGGTCCGGGGAAAAAGCGCTGAAAATGTGCCTTGCCCTGATTGCGATCCCCAGGGAAACAGCCCCCGAAAACAGTACAACGGCTGCCTCAAATCCCTCACAGATTTCAAACAGCACCCCATAGAGCGCGTTGCCAACAGGCTGGGCGCACATGGAAACGGTGAGAACCACCGCGATCACCTTTCCGATCAGATTTTGCGGTGTTTCCCTCTGCATAAAGGACATCATCTGCACGGTGAACATGGCGGAAAAGGTCATAACGCCAAAGCAGCACAGGGTAATGACAATATAATTTACCATGCCCGAGGAAAACAGGAGCAAAGAAACACCCATGGGGAACACGCAGGCCGCACAGGCGATGACCAGGTTTCCGGATTTGTGTATTTTCAGCCTGTCTGCAAAAAAACCTGCGCCGATTCCCCCGAAAAGGCCTCCCGCCGCCAGCGCCCCTTCCGCAAAGCCATAAAGCCTGTTGGCCCGGGATGCCTCCAGGTTCAGTACCTCTGTCACCAGATAGGGCAGGGCAACAACAATCATTGCAGCCAGAAATAAATTAATTCCGCAAACCACAAGAAGGGCTTTTCCGATGACCGCTTTATCCCTTCGGATAAAGCGGATGCTCTCTGCAAAATCCGCTTTGGCCGTCTTCCACACTCCGCCCTTTAAGTCCTGCTTCTGAAAGGGTATTTTAATAAAAATTTCCATCACGGCCGACAGGGTAAAGCATACCATACAAACCAGCAATACCGGCTTAAGTCCACAGGCGCTGTACAAAATCCCTCCCAGCACGGGGCCTATCAGGGAGGCAAAGGAACTGACGGTATTAATGACGGAGTTTGCCTCCATAAATCGGTTCTGCCCGACCAGAGCAGGGATACTTGCCTGGACAGAGGGCTGATAAGCGCCTGCAATTCCATATAAGAGCATCAAAGTAATTGTCAGAAGGACCACAAGATTCGCTCCGTTCATCAAAAGGGAGAATGCCAGAATCACCGCCGCCGTAAAAAAATCCAGAATTACCATAATATTTCTTTTGTTAACCCGGTCCGCAACAATCCCCCCTATGGGCGAGAGCAAAATTGCAGGAATAAAAGCACAGGCCGTAACCGTTCCGTACAGCGCCGAGGAACCTGTAAGATTCAATAAGTAAAGGGGCAATGCAAACCGGATGATTGCATTGCCAAACAGCGAGATGATCTGACCGATGACTACTAAGGTAAAGTCTCTGGAAAACAGTTTTTGGTTCATTTTTAGCCTCCTTCTTTTCCGATCATGGTTTTACAATAGATACCGTCCGTTGGTATGTATAAAGTTCAAAATAGATCTGCCCATTTTACCGGGCAGATTATTTCCCTGGACATCAGGATGGCTGGCAAAGCCTCACATCCGTTGCCTTTGATATATACTTGTCAGCTCCTGCAGCCTCTCCAACATTTCACCGTCCACAATATCCAGTCCAAAGCCCTTAAGCATCTGGTCAAATATCAGGAATTTTTTGCAGGACTCCTCCTCCGTGCTGCCGAATATCATGGGATTCATCCAGACATTGGCCGCCAACAGAATCAGCTCCGCCAGCTGCTTCGGATAATCCGTTTTGATGGAACCGTCCGCAATCCCCTGCTCAATGATGGGCTCAATGTAGTTTGGCGCAGCCTCCTCTATGGTATCGTGCAGAAGGCTGAAAAGAAGCTTCGGGTTATTGTGAAAATCCGGCGCCACCGTAAAAATATCGTTCTGCACAGGCCGGCTGATGGATTCCTTGAAGATCATTTTCAGCTTATCCCTGCCGCTTAAGCCTGTGCGGTCGCGGATCCTGGCAAGCATTCGATTCGACTCCTGTGTCATTCGCTCCGTGACCGCAACCAATATATCTTCCTTTGACTTAAAATGATGATAAATTGCCCCTTTGCTAAGGCCGCCTAAATGATCAATAATATCCTGGATGGAGGTATGCTCATACCCCTTTTCCATAAATTGGCGGAAAGCAACATCTAATATTAAGTTAACGGTTTCCTCCGGATGTTTATTTCTTGCCACGGCTTCCTCCACACAACATACTAACGGTATGTATCTACATTAACATACTTTCAGTATGTTTGTCAACAATTCCTGTTCCATTGCATTTCAAAATCTTTATTTTTTCCGTCTTTCCATCTGCAACTTCTTTTTATGTATCAGATTTTACCGCCCCATCCTCCTTGCCCACCTTTTCACCCCAAAGGGCACACAGGCAAGCCCCAGCAGCACCGGCAGGATAATCAGCAGGTATGGCGACCAGATATATTTTCCGAAAATACAGAAGGTATATGTCCTGAAAATATCCGCCGGGCTTCCCACCAGGGGAAGCAGATCCAGGGCCTTCTGTGCCCAGAAGGGAAGATATTCGGAGACAGCCAAAGGCAGATACACCACCGAAAGTCCCAGAAGCAGCGCTGCAAAATTGCTTTTCGCACAGGAGGACAAAAGCATCACAAGCCCGGCATATCCCATGACCCCAAAAAACACAAAGACATACCCGAAGATTTCCGCCTCCAGCATATTCATGGGCGCAATTGCGATCAGTTTGACCATCTGGATGGGCATATCCCACCCTTCAGTTCCAAGGAAAAAGAGCTGGGAGCTCACATTTCCCACAAGGACAAGGGCGAATATCTCCGCCGCAAGGGCCAGACCGCTGCAGATTTTGGCCCGGGCCGTCTCCTTCCAGCCGTTTTTCGTGGTCAGCAAAAGAGAGACGGTTCTGTCATGCCATTCCCCGGCAAATATGGGGGCTAAAGAAATCGTAAGAAATAAGGCCAGCACCGAGCCCAGATCCGGAAGAATGCTTCCGAGGACAGTGCTCCATCCTTCGGTCCACTGATACGTAAAGGGCTTCTCCACCTTTGCATCCATTTTAAGCAGATACTCCCTCTCCTCTCCGACCTGATTGCCGATTGCAAGGAAGTCCTCCAGGGCCTCTTGCCGCCTTTCATAAAAGCCGGTCAGCTCCCCCGGCTCCACATAATCGTTCATCAGCCGGTAATCCTCGGGATGTTTCAGATCCGGATAAAGTTGGGACAGCCAGGAGCTGATCGCATACACGTTTGTCAGGTTTGAATTCTGATAGTCCACTTCCGCAATCGCCTGATAATCCCTGACCATTTCCTGCAAAGCCTCATCCGTCAGTACGCCTCCAAACTGACGGGCATACTGCTGATAGAGGCGGATATTGGTATAGCCGTCAAACTGCTTACTGAAGTTATCATAGCCTGTTCTGCTTCCAAAGGTGAACCACTGGTAGCTTAAGATACTCCCAAACACCACCACATAGAGCAGGCACAGCAAAACGCTGATCTGCGTGCTTTTTCTCTTCCAGAGCCTTTTGTGCTCCCATAAAAACAATTCCATTTCCATTATACTCCTTTCTCCGCAGGAAAATAGTACAAATACAGATCCTCTAATGATGCCTCGGCGCAGATTGCCCCCTCGTCCGGCTTATGGTCTGAAATAATGCGCAGCACCGTATCCTCCCCCTCGTGCCGCAAATTTGCCACCGTGGCCTTTTTCTGCCAGCTATGAGCCTGTGATGAAGGAACCGTAAGCTCCCACACCTTTCCCTGCGCCTTTTCGACCAGCTCCGAAACCGTGCCCTGCTGCACAAAGCTTCCCTTTTTCATCAGCAGCACTTCATCCGCAATGGCCTCGATGTCCGACACAATGTGGGTGGAAAGAATCACGATTTTATTTTCCCCATAGTCTGAGATGAGATTGCGGAACCGCACCCTCTCCCTGGGGTCAAGTCCGGCGGTGGGCTCGTCCAGAATCATCACCTCCGGTTTGTTTAAAAGGGCCTGGGCAATCCCGATTCTCTGCTTCATCCCGCCTGAAAAGGTTTTGAGCTTTTTGGAAGCGCATGCGCTTAAATCGACCACTTCAAGCAGCTCCTCCACCCTCCCTTTTGCAATACGTCTGGGAATCCCCTTTAGGGCTGATAAGTACATCAGAAATTCCTCCGCCGAATTGCCCGGGTAATATCCGAAATCCTGGGGCAGATACCCCAGCACATTCCGGTACCCCGCGCCCATTTCCGCGATATTTTTTCTGTCAAAGAGCACCTCCCCGGCAGTGGGCTCCAAAATCCCGCAGAGCATCCTAATGAGCGTGGTCTTGCCCGCCCCGTTGGCCCCTAAAAGCCCATAGACTCCGGGCCCGAGGACGGCGCTGACCTGATCCACCGCAATCTTGCTTCCATAGTGTTTGCTGAGTCTGTCAAGCGACAGTTCCATACATTTTCCCTTCCTTTCTCATTTCCCATAGGAACCAGATTTCCTTTACAAAAAAGCCGCCAAAAACCAAAAAACCAATCGCCCACACACTCCCGGCGGAAAGCCCGTAGAGCCAGGGGCAAAGACGGGCAGAGACGCCCCAGAACAGGCAGGATAAAAATCCCGCCGCCATACTCTGCCAGCATCCCGTCCGCCCGCAGATCCTGATTCTCTGCAGCATGAAGGCCATGCAGGACAGATAAGGAACCAAAATATAGAGTATGAGCTGCCCGATCTGCCTGGCGGCATTTTCAAGCCGCAGGGCCATACACAAAAACACCGTCATACATACCAGATTGGCCGCCCCCGCAAGCACCAGCTTTGCCAGCATAATCTGTGCCCCCGAGGCTCTTGTCGCCGCCTCGATCTCGCTCATTCCATGCATTTGTCCCCGGAAGAGCACCGGCATCATTGCCAGCGTAAACATCAGCGCAAAAAAAGGAATTCTGGAAAGCTCCCGGGTATCGAAAGAAATCCCCAGGCAGGCAGTCAGAAGGGCCAATGCCTGCAGGCCAAAAACGGACATCCCCTCATACCGGAATACATCCGAAAGATAAGTAAAAAACCCTGTCCTCTCCTCCTGCGGGGGCGGATATTCCCTTACCATCGCCCTGCAAAGCTCTATGGTTTCCTCCATCTTCAGTGGAGGCTCCGTCTCCTTTAAAGCCCTGCGCAGATACTCCTTCCCGCTTTTGGGAACCTTCTTTTTTCCTTTGGGGCTGCTTTTTCTTTGATTCTTTCTCTCCATCCTTTCTCCTTTCCCATACCAAAAAGTTCCCGCTTTAAGCGTTCCCGTTTTTTACCGTTCCTGTCGCATAATTTTCAAAGCCTTTCTGATCCTGCTCTGAACCGTCCGCATATTGGAGCCTGTGATCCTGGCGATCTCCAAATAGCTCAGTTCCCCTCCAAACCGCAAAAAAATCACCTCCTTAAGCTCGGGCGGAAGCTTTTCCAAAAGATGGGATAGCTCCTCCCGATTTTCCACCTGACGGATTTCCCTGCTCTCTTCTCCCAGGCCCTCCTCATCCTCCAGGGAATAGAGCCTGACCCTGCGGCTCTCATCCACGCACAGGCGGCTGGCGATGGTATACAGATAGGGCCTGAATTTTTTCCGCTCCTCATATTCCGGCAGATTCCGAAACAGCTTAAAGAAGGTTTCCTGGGTCAGGTCCTCCGCCCTCTCAGCACCCTGGCAATGCCACCTGCAATAGCGCAGAATCGCCCCGTAATAGCGCTCAACCAGTTCTCTGGCCGCGTCCTCATCCCCTGCCTTTATCCGCACGACTAATTCCTCGTCCTCCACCCGTCCCGGCTCCTTTCTCCAAAGTTAACAGGCTCTTTACTACCCTTCTGCTTATTATAACGATTCAAACTCCTCAAAGGATTAAACTTATCCCAACAAAAAAACACAGAGTAAACCCCAAGGCTCACTCTGCGTTTTTTGTTCAGCGACAAAGGCTTACCGCCCGCCGCCATATCTTCCTGATGTCTTTTTTATATTTAGTACGCTGTAAAAGCGTTCAGCACATTATCCCTTGCGCTCTCGTCCACATAGGTCAGAGTAAGAGAAATCGCTCTGTTATCCACAACAGCGATATAATAATCCTGATACATGGAAACACCGCCGGACTCTGCCTCATAGCTTACTTTGAGATAATCTGCACCGCCGATCTTAACGGTTTCATCATCACTGATCAAGGTATAATTGATTGCTGTCACCTGAGATAATCCCTGCTCAAGAGCCTTAGCATACTGGGCAGCATCCATCTTGCCCATAAGCTTCTCCACAGTCACTACGATATTGGTGGTCTGATCATCGGCCACGCTCATCATCTCGTATACGGAAGTGAGCTCTGCATATTTAAGCTGAAGCTCGCTGAAATCCTCGGAAAGGACCTCCTGCCCAAGACCCATCAGGTCATTTAACTCTTCTTCGGTAGACATCCCCATCCCCTCAGGAGCGGTATAGCGAAGTCCGAAAAATTCACTTTCCCAGCCTGTCTCCGTCACAGTACCTTTTACATATTTACCGGCCGCAGCTGCGGTATCCCCGCCGTTCTCTGTCTCCGCCTCGGTTTCTGCCGCACCAGCGCCCGCTTCATCCGCCGCGGCGGCCTGCGTCTCATCGGCAGTCTGTGTATCATCATCAGCAGCCCCATCCTCTGCCGCGCCGTCATCGGCAGCTCCTGCATCCTCGCTGACATTTGTCTCTGTATTGCTGCTGGCCTCCTTATCTGCGTTTCCGCCGCAGGCCGTAAGTACCACTGCCATCGCCAGTGTCATAAATAATACTTTCCTTTTCATGTCATCCTCCTCATATCGGCAGGCAAAAGCCTGCATTATTTTAGACAAGTATATTTATAACACTACCAATCACTTTGTGCAACCATATTTCGTGTTTTTATTGTAATACAATCTATTTATTAATAAAATCTTAACATAGCTTCCACAATTTTCCTGAGCCGCCCGCCGTAAAAAAGCCTTTCAGCACCGCCTTCCCTCAAAATACGGAAAGCGCTCCAACGCCGCAAAAATATCCGCAAAATCCTCTTTCGGCGCCAGATCGATATATCTCTCCAGCAGCTCCTTTTCCTGCTCCCTGTATTTCCCATAGAAAATATCAAAGAGATTATGTCCCCGCAAATAGATACGGATTTCTTCCATATGTTGCTTTATATCCTCCACGCTCTCCAGACCGCGGCCCAGAATTTCCGTCAGATGGCGGCCGCTCTTTAAGCGGTAAAGATATTCCTTCCATTTTTCCAGAAGTATCTCATAAAAAGCTTCCTCCGACTCCACAACGCCAAGCTTTGCCATGACTTTCGGATTCAGGAAGTAGTTCTCAAAGGAATAGTATTTGAGGATCAGCACATTTTCCGGCAAAACCCGCGGCAGCCTGTCCATATCCTCCCGGTTTCGCTCCTCATAATAACGGCAAAGCTGACTTTCCAAAAGGGCAGGCTCCTTGCCGTCACTGTCACGGACCATGAGGAACTGATCCCGCAGATAGATCTGGTTCATATACTTTAAGTTGGCATAGGTTTTGATATTGGTACAACTGTTCGTGGTAATGATGGCAATCCGGGACAGATTCCCCTCCCTGTCAACCGTCTCCGCATAATATTTCTCCAGCAGAAGAGGCAGGCGGGATTTATCCTGTTTGCCCTCCACAATAAACACAAAGTTCACATTCATCAAATCGCCCGCCGTATAGCCCAGATCGTCCAGGATGGCGCTGATGTCCGTTTTCTTTCGAATATCGCTGGAGCCGTCCTCCTGATGGATGACCTGACGTATCTGCCTGCTGTTAAAATTGGGCAGAAGATTGGGCGAATGGGTGGTAAAAATCACCTGATTTTTCGCTGCCAGACGGTACAGGATCCGGCCGCACACCTTTTGCAGACTGGGGTGCAGAAAAATTTCCGGATCCTCGATCATGATGATGCTGGAAAGATTCTCCTCGATCTGCGTATAGGCCTCTAACAGGGAAAACAGATAAATGGAGCGCATTCCCTTTCCCATGTGGGAAATGGGCCGGGGAATATTCTGTGCCGGGTGGCGGATTTCCGTGGTGACCTCCAGAATTTTTTCCACGTCACGGTTCATGGAATAAAGGATACTCTCCCGTCCTCCGTTTTTGTGGAAGCACTCGTTCACCATGCGGGCAAAGGTGTCCAGATTCAATTGATAGAGCTTATAATCCAACAGCTTGGAGGTCTCCAGAGCATCCAACTGGGCCGGGCTTTTCTGTTCGATCAGGCCGATACAGTTGAAACAGTAGCTGCACTGCCTTGCCTGATTGAACATACAGCACCCCGAACGCATCCTCTTCAATATCTCATCTTCCTGCAGGAGCAGCAAATCGCTCTGCAGCCGCTCCAGACGGCGTTCCGTATCCACGTGGTATATCCGGGGAAACACCTCTCTGATATAGGGATTGTTTTTGTTCACCCCGTCCTGATAACGAATCCGGCCATCCTTATTTGCCGTCATCGTAAAGGTGAGCACATGATCGGAAAAGGAGGGAAGCTTCCCGCAGAAATCCTGTAACCAGGCCTCCTTCCTCCGGTACTGGCTGACCACCCCTCTGCGCTGCAGCAGATCAAGATCCTCCTCTGAAAATGCGAGGGAGACATGGATACGGATTTTGGCCCCTGCCTCCCCGAAATCCTCCCGGCTGATCTGATATTCCCCTCCCACAGCCCGGATGGCATCCAACACACTTGTTTTTCCGGTATTATTCTGTCCCACCAGAATCAAGGCACTCTCAATATCCGGAATATGCATATCATGAATGGATTTGAAATTTTGGATATGCAGATCTGTAATTTTCATAAGCCGCTCCTAATCTTTTATCACTGGAAACCGTTCGGCCCCGCCGGACTGTTACAGGAGAAAGCACAGTCCCCAGGCGCGGGCCAAAGTGCCTACCCCAGCGCCACGTCCAGTATCATCATAATCAGAAACCCTGCCATCACCCCTGCCGTCCCAAGATTGGAATGCTCCCCCTGGTTGGCTTCCGGTATCAGCTCCTCCACCACCACATAGATCATGGCTCCCGCCGCAAACGCCAGAAACCAGGGCATATAGGGGGCGATCCGCAAAGCGATCAGGGTAATTCCCACGCCGAAAACCAGCTCCACCAATCCGGAGAGACTGCCCAGCACAAAAGCCCTCATCCGGCTCATCCCCTCCTGCCGAAGGGGCAGGGAAATCGCCGCGCCTTCCGGGAAGTTCTGGATCCCGATCCCCAAAGCCAGGGCAAAAGCCACGGCATAAAGGGCAGGATCCTCAGGATGCTGGGCCGCCATGGCAAAGGCAAGCCCCACCGCCATCCCCTCGGGAATATTGTGGAGGGTGACCGCCAGCACCAGGAGCGTCGTCCTGTGCAGGGAAGTCCTCACCCCTTCCGGACGCTTCTCCCCCAGATGGAGATGGGGCATCAGAAAATCCAGCAAATACAGGAAAAGGCCGCCGATCACAAAGCCTCCCGCCGCAGGAATCCAGGGAATCCCTCCCGCCTCCCCGGCCTTGTCTATGGCCGGTATCAACAGTGACCATACGGAAGCAGCCATCATCACTCCCGCCGCAAAACCAAGAAAAGCTCTCTGCACATTTTTTCCCATATCCTTTTTAAAAATGAATACCACACTGGCGCCCAGAGCCGTCATCAAAAAAGTGAATCCCGTACCTGCGGCAGCCCAACTGATTGCCTGGCTCATATTTTCCTCTTTTCCGCCTCCTTTACCCTAAGGAAGCTTTGCTCTATATTATCAATATACAGATTTCCTGAGATCGTGCCTGTATCTTTCCGAAGCAGTGGCTGTATAGTAAAACAACGGATGCCCGTTTCCCTCGGACATCCGTTATTATAAACAATATTTCTTTATTTACTCAATGCCCAAAGCCCCTTATCTCTGTACCCTTCCGGAGGCGTCTCCGCCTGCAAGGGTCTCCACTTCTTTTCTGGATACCAGGTTGAAATCGCCGGGTATGGTGTGCTTCAGGGCGGATGCCGCAACGCCGAATTCCAAAGCCGCCTTAAAATCCTTGCCGTCCACCAGGCCGCAGATCACGCCGCCTGCAAAGGAATCCCCGCCTCCTACACGGTCAATGATGGGATGAATGCTGTATTCCTTGGAGTGATAAAACTCTTTCGTGTCTCTGGAATAAATGCATGCGGACCATCCGTTGTCGGAAGCGGAATGGGAAACCCGCAGGGAAGATACACAGTATTCAAAGTTAAACTTCTCCACCATCTGCTCAAATATGGACTTGTAGCCTGCCAGTTCCAGCTCTCCGCTGGTTACGTCTGTCTCGCCGGGCTTAAAGCCAAGCACCAGCTCCGCATCCTCCTCGTTGCCGATGCACACGTCCACATATTTCATCAGGCCAGTCATGACCTTCTGGGCCTTCTCAGAACTCCAAAGTTTTTTGCGGAAATTTAAATCCACAGACACCTTAACCCCATGCTTCTTGGCAGCAATCAAAGCCTTTTCCGTAAGCTCTGCCGCCGCATCGGAAACCGCCGGGGTAATTCCGGTAAAATGGAACCAGTCGGCATCCTTAAAAATATCGTCAAAATCAAAATCTGCCTCTGTGGCCGTGGAGATGGAGGAATGGGCCCGATCGTAAACTACCTTGGAGGGTCTCATGGATGAGCCGCTCTCTAAATAGTAGATTCCAAGTCTCTCGCCGCATTTTGCAATATGCCCTGTGGCTACATTGTATTTGCGAAGAGCCGCAACCGCGCACTCCCCGATCTCGTTGTCGGGAACAGCCGTCACAAATTCCGCATCATGTCCGTAGTTTGCCAGCGATACCGCTACGTTTGCCTCGCCGCCTCCGTAATTCACGTCAAACTCGTCAGCCTGAATAAATTTCTCATTGTTGGGCGTAGAGAGTCTTAACATAATCTCGCCCATGGTAATCACTTTTGCCATTTTATATCCCTTTCTTCTTAAACTTACATGCGCCGCCGGCGCGGCGCACCACCACGGAATGAAACAAATTTATTTCTGCACAAGATGCACTGCAAAGCCGCCGATTTCTTCTTTCAGATAAATTGCCTTATATTTACCCTTGTCATCCTTCTTCGCAGACTCTTCGTTAAATTCAACGCCGAGAACAGTGGTCATATAATTCACTGCACGCTCGATATAGTTGGTTCTAATGGCAATGTGTCCGTTCTTTCCAAGGTAGGGGGTCTTCATCACTTCCACAGCCGTTCCTGCAAAAACAGAACCGCCGCCCACCTTCGCAGGCATGCCAAAAAGGAAAGCGAAGCGGCCTGCCGCCTTTATGGCCTCCTCTTCATTCTCCATATTGATACCGATATGGGCAAGTTCAAAACCCAGCATGGTCTGCACCGCTTCTCTGGTGAGCTGCTCGATCTTGTCCCATTCTCCGGCATTGATCAGATCGCCGGGCACCATCCAGGAACCGCCGCAGGCAATGATCTTATTGAAATCCAGATAAGAGGTAAGGTTCTTTGCATTGATGCCGCCGGTGGGCATAAATTTCATGTTCACATAGGGAGCCGCCATTGCCTTGATCTTGGCAAGGCCGCCGGACTGCTCTGCGGGGAAGAACTTCACCACATCAAGGCCGAGTTCAATTGCCAGTTCAATATCGCTGGGGCTTGAAGTGCCGGGCGTAATCGGAACGTTCTTTTCCTGACAGTACTTCACCGTATTGGCGTTGAGACCGGGACTGACGATAAATTTGGCGCCTGCTTCCACTGCGGCGTCTACCTGAGCAGCATTAAGCACCGTGCCTGCTCCTACGCACATATCCGGGAAGTTCTCCGTCATAATTTTGATTGCCTCCGCCGCCGCATCCGTGCGGAAGGTCACCTCTGCACAGGGAAGCCCGCCTGCACAGAGAGCCTTCGCCAGGGGAAGAGCGTCCTGCGCCCTGTCAATTTTTACCACCGGGACAATCCCAATTTTGCTGATTTTTTCTAAAACCGGAACCATGTTTCCTCCATTTCCAACCTGTCTGACAGGTTAATATTATTTCCAAAGGATGCCCCAAAAGAGGCATCCCCTGGTTTTACCAGTTGCTTTAAGCATACCATACGAAAGCAGACTGGTCTATCCTTTTTTCTGTTCGGTTCAGGACTTTCGGCTCAGCCATAGGCTAAACCGTTACTGTCCCACAATCTCTTTTACACACTCCGCGAGTTTGTCGCATTTACAGTTTGCAAAGAAATACTCTTTAAATTTCTCTCCGGAAAGGGCGCCCTTTACAAGCTCTGCGTCCAGGTTCTTGAGGATGGTTACCATATCGGTGTGGGTAACCTCCTTTACGCTGTCAAGGATTTTTTTGTTTCTCTGCTCCGGAACCACTCTCTCCTTCGGGTAGCCGCCGCCTCCCGGGGCACAGAAGAGCTTTTCAAAAATGTATTCCAGGTTCAGCTCGCCGCCCCAGCCAAAGTTCTCCGCAAAAGGAAGGGCGATGCAGTTGCCGTCGTTTACCTGGGAAAACAAATAGGCGTCTAAGGGTGAGGTAATATGTCCGCAGAGCACTTTGGGGAAAGAATTGCAGGCAAGCATGGCCCCTTCTCCCGTGCCACAGCCGGTGATCACATAGTCAGCAGCCCCGGAATTTAAAAGCACTGCCGCTAAAATACCGTTCTGTACATAGGTAAGCTGATGCTCGTCCTCTGCCGAGTACATTCCGTAGTTAAACACCTCATGCCCCATGGGCTCTGCTACCTTTTTTAAAGTTGCACAGATCAGCTCGTTTTTGGCTGCCTGGCTGTTTTCATTGATAAGCGCTATTTTCATGGTTTGACCATTCTCCTTTCAAAATCTGGAAGGTAAGCAGCCAGAGCTCTGCCGCTTACTTTATTATGTGCAGGTTTACTGAGGCTGCTTTCCGATATAAGCCAGAATGCCGCCGTCCACATAAAGCACATGGCCGTTTACGAAATCGGATGCGTCTGAAGCAAGGAATACGGCAGGTCCCTGTAAATCCTCGGCCTCTCCCCAACGGGCCGCAGGGGTCTTTGCAATAATAAACTGATCAAAGGGATGTCTGCTTCCGTCAGGCTGAATCTCTCTTAAGGGTGCCGTCTGAGGCGTAGCAATATAGCCGGGGCCGATGCCGTTACACTGAATATTGAACTCACCGTACTCGGAAGCAATATTTTTGGTCAGCATCTTAAGTCCGCCCTTGGCTGCCGCATATGCGGAAACCGTCTCGCGGCCAAGCTCACTCATCATGGAACAGATGTTGATAATCTTTCCATGTCCCTTTTTGATCATGCTGGGAATCACGGCCTTGGACACGATGAAAGGAGCGTTCAAATCCACATCGATGACCTGGCGGAACTGGTCTGCGCTCATCTCGCACATGGGAATTCTCTTGATGATGCCGGCATTGTTTACCAGAATATCAATCACGCCCACTTCCTTCTCAACCTGAGCCACAAATGCCTGTACCTGCTCCTCATTGGTCACGTCACAGACATAGCCGTGAGCCTTGATGCCTTTTTCCTCATAAGCAGCAAGCCCCTTGTCTACCAGTTCCTGCTTGATGTCGTTAAAAACGATGGTAGCGCCTGCCTCGGCGTATGCGCTTGCAATGGCAAAGCCAATGCCGTAGGATGCTCCCGTTACCAGTGCTATCTTGCCTTCCAGTGAAAATTTCTTCATAAAATCGCTCATTTTTTCTTCTCCTTATTCTGAATTCTGTTATTTGTCAGTCCCTTTTACATCAAATCTTTCATTGCCACGCCGTCCATGTCGTCGAAATCCTGGTTCTCTCCCACCATTCCCCAGATAAAAGTGTAGGCTCTTGAACCGCATCCCGCGTGGATGGACCAGCTCGGGGAGATGACTGCTTCCTCATTACGCATCACGATGTGCCTTGTCTCTTTGGGCTCGCCCATATAATGCATTACGAAAGCGTCCTCGGGCATCTCAAAGTAGAGATAAACCTCCATACGTCTGTCATGGGTATGGCAGGGCATGGTATTCCACACGCTGCCCGGCGCAAGCTTGGTCATACCCATTACGAGCTGGCAGCTCTCCACCTGTCCCGGCAAAATGTACTTGCAGATCACTCTGTGGTTGGCATCCTCCAAAGAGCCTAACTCTACTTTGTTCTCGTCTTTCACAATGACTACGCCCTCTTCCGGTTCTCCTTCCGGTTTGATCAGCACGGTGGGATAGGTCTTGTGAGCAGGCGCGCTGTTGATGTAAAACTTGGCAGGCCTTGCCACATCTGCGCTCTCAAACACAATATCCTTGGCGCCCATTCCGATATACATACCTTCCTTAAAGCCCACCTCATAGGTTCTGCCGTCGATCATGACACTGCCCGGGCCGCCGATATTGATCACGCCCATCTCCCTTCTCTGGAGAAAATACTCTGCCCGCAGCTCTTCCCCTGCGGTCAGGGTCAGCGGCTCTTTCGGCACGGCGGCTCCTGTGATAATTCTGTCAATGTGGCTGTACACCAGCTTAATCTCTCCAGGCACAAAGAGATTTTGAATCAAAAACTCTTCCCGCAGCCTCTCTGTGGTATAATGCTTCACATCCCTGGGTGAAGCGGCTGTTCTCAGCTCCATTTCCTTACTCTCCTTTCTTTTTTCAGCTTCATTAACCCCTCAAAGTAATTTCAAATTATTTCCTTTGATGTTAATAAGTATACATCAAAAAATTGTCTATGTCCTTTCAAATATTTCTATAAATATTGCAAATTTTGAACCTTCCCTCTATAATTATGGATAAACTCCCCGGTTTTACCGAAAACCTTTGTCAGACAGAAAGGAGACGCCTTATGGAAGAATTGTATTCCTGCCAGCAGGCCATGGAGAACTGCTCCTCCACCCAGACCTTTGCCATCGCCCATCTTTATAAAGAAGAAAAAACCATGGACATGCATATCCATGATTGTTATGAAATCTATTATTCCATATCCGGCGGCAGGCAGTTTTTGATCGACAACAAGTTCTACGCCATGAATCCCGGCGATGTGTTCATCATCAATCAGTATGAAAGCCATAAGATCACTCAGGTGGACAAGATGGTACACGAGCGGATCGTGCTCTCCATCCATCCCGAGTACACCAAACGGCTCTCCACCCCTGACACGGATTTAGACGCCTGCTTTTCGGACCGCCCCCAGGCCTTCTGTCACAGAATCTCTTTGAGTAAGGATCAGCAAAGCCGTTTTTTGTACTATATCAACAAGATCACCGGGGCGGACGGATATGGCCATGATGTTGTGGAGCAGACTGCCTTTATGGAGCTGATGCTCCTGATCAATAATGCGGTGCGCACCGGCCACCAGCAGGAAAGCGCCACAAACACCTACGGCTATAACCATCAGGTGGATGACATTTTAGCCTATATCAACCAGAACATCGCTTCCCCCATCTCCATCGAACAGCTTGCCGGGGAATTCTTTTTGAGCGAATCTTATATTTGCCGGATCTTTAAGTCGGCCACCGGAACCACCATTAACAAGTACATAAACGCCCGGCGTATCAGCATCGCCAAGGCTCTTTTAAGCGACGGGGCAAATGTAACCGAGGCCTACGAGAAAAGCGGTTTTTCCGACTACAGCAACTTTTTCAAGGCCTTTACAAAGGCGGTGGGAATCTCACCCAAAAAGTATGCCCAGTGCAGTGTGAGCTGAGGTTTGGAGCTTGGGCAGGCACCTGCTTTTAAGGCTTATGATTTATTCCGGCTGTTCGTCAAAGCGTCTGTCCATAAAGTAATACTCTTCGTCCCGCTCATTGATTTCCCTGTATACCTTACAGGGGCTTCCGAATGCGATTACATTCTCCGGAATGTCTTTTGTCACCACCGAGCCTGCCCCTATGACAGAATTTTTCCCGATTTTGACCCCTGGCAGAACCACCACATTCGCCCCGATCCACACATTATCTTCGATTGTAATGAGAATTTTATTGTAAGCGCCATTCTTTTTCTTTATAATTAAGTGTAGCGCTATTGTATTCAGACCAAAATCCCCGGCGGAATAGCCCAAACGTCTAGTGAGTTAAAAGTATACCGGAAAGGAGCGCAATGATATGGAAAAAACATATGTAAAAAAAGAATGCAGTAAATTAACAATCAGCATTTCACCGGAATTGAAGGTGTGGCATCAGTCGGCAGAGACTCCGCCCAAGGGATGTATTATCTTTGTACATGGCATCTGCCACGGTGCATGGTGCTTTAAACGTTTCATGGCTTTCTTCTCTGAAAACGGATATGAATGCTTTGCCTTAAACTTACGGGGACACAGCGAGAATGACAGATCAGATTTAAAAGGTGCAAGGCTCTTTGATTATGCGGATGATGTCGCACAATGTGTTGCATACTGTGTCAGGTATTGCCGCGAAAACGGAATTGACGAAAAACCATTTCTTTTGGGACATTCTATGGGTGGGGCAGTGGTACAAAAATATGCCGCCAAATTTTCCGATACCACGAAAGGCCTCATCCTGTTTGCCTCTGCAACAGCCCCCAGAATGCCCCGGCTTAACACTTTTTTTAGCCTGACGAAAAAGAAGATGCGGATTGCAGCCAAAAAATCCTGGGGATGTAAAACAAGCGATGCGGAAATAGCTCAGTCTGCCTTTTTCGACGGACGGATTACGTCACAAGAAGAAATTTCCATGTACAATACTTTACTGCATGAGGAATCTTTTTGGATCACTTTCCAGGACTTGTATTTGCCGTATGCCAAAAAGAATAAAATTTCCACTCCGATTCTGATCATCGGCTCTTATGCTGATTCCTACTTCTCTGGAAAATCCTTATGGAAAACAGCGTCTTTCTACGGCTGCAGGGAAAAAAGGAACAAGCGCTCCGCCTCCCGGATCGACCTTACATTTAACGAAAGAAACCAGCTTACAATCCTGCCTGATTTATGCCATGATATGATGTTAGATCCGGAATGGGAAAAGCCTGCAAAAGCAGTTTTAGATTTTATGGAAAAGAATAAATAATGTTTCACAAAAGCCAGCCCTGCAAGATTAGGACTGGCTTCTCTTATTTTCATTTTATCCCTTTTCTACTTGTCCTTTTAAATACTCCAGCCGCCTCAAAAACATCTCCCTGTATTGTGGCAGGCTCACAAAAATATCCTCCGGTATCTCTTTGATCTGATTTAATCCGATCGCCCTTACAGCCTCTGCGGCGGCCTCCTGCTGGGTCACTCCTGCTCTGAACAGACTCAGGGCGTTTGCTCCCTCCATTGTGTCATAGGCGTGAAACGCCTGATTAAAGTCCATCAGCTTGTGCAGACACAACGCCTTATTGTTTTCATTGTCAACCAGAACTCCCCAGTTTCCCCAATGCCTGTCTGTGTTTCCGGTAAGATAGTCGATAATGTTCATCATATAGTAATTGTACGCGTCAAGCTTCAGAATAGATTCTGCCACATCCTTTCCACGGTTTTGGAGAAAAACAGTGAAAGCTTCCATGGATGCGATGGAATATTCTTTGGAGGTAATGTTATCGCTAACCGTGACCTTTTGTCCGTCGAAAAAATCCTCCTCATAAATAACCTGGGAAACGTCAAAGCACCTGCAGATCCGGCTGGCGAGCAGTTCCCTCTCCACAGCATCCCCGCTGCCATCCTTTAACAGCCGAAAACCCCGGTCCGTGCGCTGCCATGCCTTGGGACAGCAACCGCTTGTTGAGAGATCTCTTGCCAGATACCTGTTTTCAACGGTATACTGTCTTCCCCGCAGAGCAATATCAATAAACACCTTGTCCAGATGATTCTCATACAGATTCACATCCTCAAACTGCGTCTTTTCGCCCTCTTCTCTGATCCAGAAAACATCGGTCAGAGAGGTGCAGCGATAGGACAATGCAACCCGGGCCCGTTCCCTGTCCGTTGCCGCCTGAGCCATTCCAATACTGTTTAAGATCTCTTTCGCATACTTCCGCTCCAGCGTCAAAACCCGGCTGGCGCACCAGTAGTAAAAATTCGTAATATTGTTGACAAGGGTGTCAATATCCTCATCTTCCTCCAGATACAGATTGTAGGGCAGAAAAGATCGATAAAAAATCCGGCAATGTCCGGCAGTGTCAATCCTGGCGGCCTTTCTGTTCTTATGCATGATTTCATATATGATTTTCTGCATCAGGGGTTTCCTTTCCTAACTTACAGATTACATTGTTTACTCGATCATATACTTCACAAAAATCCGGCTTATTTTTTACATCTTTCATTCTCCTGCATACACGTTCCCCTGAAATAGCATATATTTTGTCCGATAACATTTTTGTCAAACTGGCACCGTTAATGGATACCCCATTCACATATGAAATATATGGTTTACAAAATCGGTTCTGCCTGACGATTCTGTTCCTTCAATTTTTTGCCTTTTATCAACAAATATCTGTACCAATGAGCGGTATCCTCCATCGGTCAATCCTAAAAAATCGGCCGCCGTATCAAATGCCAATACGCATTCTACATTCCTTAACAAATCACTCAACCAGTCATTGTATGCTGTGACAGCCATTCACACCCTCTCCCTTCTGCTTCATATCAATTCAGCAAAACCTTCCTTTTCTTAGTTTTATCGTATCATTTTCATTCTACACACGCAAGGAGAACTTATCCCCGTCCTTATTCCTCCCACCTGACCGTCTCCCCCTTACTGATCTCTTTGGTTGACGAGAGAATAATCCGGCTCTCCTTATCCAAAATCCCCTCCTCAATGGCCACCCAGTTATCGTTTTGGTCCAGTACCTTCACATTCACCGTATCCACATAATATTCTTCCCCCAGGATTCCCTCCCGGCTCTTTAAGACATAGACAAAATTTTGCTTGTCCGCTTCGTGGACAGCGGCAGGGGGCAGGCAGAGCCGGTACTTCTCCCCCGGATCCGAGCGGGAAATACTGCCGGAGGCTCCCGGCATCCCCATTTTCTCCGGCAATTCGACCAAAACCTCATATTTTTCCGCTGCGTCCCTGCTCTCTGCAAGATAAGCCACTTTTTCTTCGAATTCTTTGCTCTGCCCCTCAAGACGCACCGAAATCTGATCTCCCAGCCCCACATACTTCTTCTGATCCTTGTCCAGAGTCACCTTGAGCTGGCAGGGAAGGCTTTCGTCGGAAAGGAGCATCACCGCCGTATCCGGCGTTCTTCCTCCCGTCCCCACCAGAATATCCGTGATCACTCCGCCAAAAGGAGCCGTGACGATTCCCCCGCTCTCCCTGATCTGCTGCAGACTTTTTTTGTCCTCCGAAAGAGCCGAGAGCTGCAGCCGGGCGCTGTCCAGGTCCGGGGATACATTTTCCGGCAGGAGAATATCCTCCACCTTCCGCCCCGCCTGCTTCACCGCCTCATCCCGGGCCGCCTTTGCGTCTGCCTCCCCGTAGGCGGCGCTTTGCAGGGCGCTTTTCAGCTCCTTTTCCTCCTGGCTGATTTCTTCTCCTTCCAGTTCATTCTCCGCCTGCACATAGCTTTCCATGGCCCGGCCCACCTGGGTATCCTGAATCCTTGCAGTGGTGTCGTAATCCTCTCTTGCCCGGGCAAGCTCCAGCTCCTTTTTCTGCTCTGCAATGGCCTGATTTTCCAAAATGGCATTAATTTGAAGGGATACCTGGGAA
>CAJTVL010000066.1 GCA_910579425.1 uncultured Lachnospiraceae bacterium
ACAGTTATGAAGAAATGATGCTCAGTGTGGCGGCAGCGGCGGCAGGATTTTTAACGGTTTCCCTGCTCACTCTTTTGGGCAAGGCCCTTAAGGGAATTTCCCATCTGATCACTGCCGGCCACACCTGAGGCCTGAAGCTACAGGCTTTCCGTGCATTTCTCCTCGCAGTACTTGCAGCGGTAGATTTCTTTCTTCTCATCAGCCAGTACAAAGATGTGAGGAAGTTCCTGTTCAACCGAAGTAATGCATCTCGGGTTCTTACACCGGATGATATTTTTCAGCTCCTTAGGGAGCTGAAGTTCTTTTTTGGAAACAATTTCTCCGTCCTTAATCACATTGACCGTAATGTTGTGGTCAATGAAGGCAAGGACATCCAGATTCATCATATCCACATCGCATTCTACCTTGAGAATATCCTTTTTTCCCATTTTGTTGCTCCGTGCATTTTTGATGATAGCTACGGTACAGTCCAGCTTGTCCAGCTGTAAGTGATGATAGATGGAAAGGCTTTTGCCTGCCTTGATATGGTCTAGTACAAAGCCTTCCTCAATTTTTCCTACATTAAGCATGGCGGTTCTCCTTCTTAAGATTTCCTGAAAGTTGAAAGCAGTCCGGCAAAAGAACCAAACTGCCAGAAAAGACTGCGGTTTAAGGCCTTAGTTCTAAAAGAGTCAAAATTAATGCCATACGCACATAAACCCCGTACTGCACCTGCTTGAAATATGCGGCCCTGGGATCGTCATCCACCTCCACGGAGATTTCATTGACACGGGGAAGGGGATGGAGCACCAGCATATCGGGGGAGGCCAGTTCCATTTTTGCCCTGTCAAGGATATAAAAATCTTTCAGCCTTACGTAATCCTCCTCGTTAAAGAAGCGCTCCTTCTGTACCCTTGTCATATAGAGCATGTCCAGCCTGGGCATGATGGACTCCAAACGGATCACTTCCTCATAGGGGATCATTTTCTCATTTAGCATTTCCGTCACGTAGTCGGGGACCATGAGTTCTCTTGGGGAGATAAAAATGAATCTGACCCCCTCATAGCGGGAGAGGGCATTGATCAGGGAATGGACGGTGCGGCCGAATTTCAGGTCTCCGCACAGGCCAATGGTAAAATGATCAAGGCGTCCTTTCAGGGAGCGGATGGTAAGGAGATCCGTAAGGGTCTGGGTGGGATGCTGGTGTCCGCCGTCGCCGGCATTGATGACAGGAATTAAGGAGCGCTCCGCAGCAACCTTTGGCGCGCCCTCCTTTGGATGTCGCATAGCGCAGATGTCCGCAAAGCAGGAGATGACCCGGATGGTATCCGAAACGCTTTCCCCCTTGGAGGCGGAAGAGGAGGCGGCGTCGGAAAACCCGATCACGCTCCCGCCCAGATTCAGCATGGCGGCCTCAAAGCTGAGCCGGGTACGGGTGCTGGGCTCATAAAAGCAGGTGGCCAGCTTTTTTCCGTCGCAGACATGGGCGTATTTTGAGGGATTGGCCTCAATGTCGTTTGCCAGGTCAAAAAGTTGTTCTAATTCCTCTGTAGAAAAATCCAGAGGGCTCATAAGGTGTCTCATAATAGTATACTCCTTCCACAAAAAATCGAAGAGAAAATCTCTTCGATTTTATTGAAAAACAAGGATGACTCACGCATTGTGGTATCCGGTGTTTTGTTTAATTCTGGAATGTTAACAGCTCCTCTGCCGGTTTCCTTCTGGGAGCCGCAGGGGCTTCGTCGGGATATCCCACAGGAATCAGCGCTGCCAGCTCTCTTCCTTCGGGAAGATTTAAAAGGCGCGCAGCCTTTGCCTCGTCAAAAATACCCATAATCACACTGCCGATCCCTTTATCCCAGGCGGCCAGACAAAAGGTCTGGGTGGCAATTCCGGCGTCATAGGACTGCCAGAAGCTTCCCTTGGAGGTGGAAAAGGAGCCGTCCCGCTCGAAGCCGCTTCTTCCGGTAAGGAAGGTCACGGCAATCAGCACCGGAGCCTGAGCGATGATCTCTCCGTTTCTGGGGTAAGCGTCGGTACACAGGGCGGCAATTTTGTTTTTTAAATCGCCTTCTACAGCGATGTAACGGGCAATCTGGGTGTGTTTCCAGCTTGGAGCATAGGATGCAGTTTCAACAATCTCGGAAAGTAAGGCGTGATCTACGGGATCAGCCTTGAATTTACGGATGCTTCTGCGTTCTTTGATACAGTCTTTTGCGTTCATAAGCGTCCTCCTGTCTGCAGATTACTATCGTGCTTTTTTGTATCATAGCATATTGCCTGCTTTCTTTCAATGCAAAAGAAGAAAGTTTTGTCGTGGACAATTCATCGCTTTTAGAATATAATATCCTCAGGAAATACTCCCAAGGGAAAAGGAGCAGGAAAACCTATGGATAAAATTCTTGTTATAGATGACAGTCTGCTGCAGGCGGAAGTACTGAAAACGCTTCTGTCAGAGGATTATGAAGTGACCGTGTGCGGCACGGCAAAGGAGGGCTTAAGCAAGGCGAAGACAGGGTTATATTCGCTCATCCTTCTGGATGTTGTTATGCCTTATATGGACGGTTTTGTTTTATTAAAGGAGTTACAGGAGGATATAGGGACCAAGTTTATTCCGGTAATCCTGATCACCAGCCTGTCGGATATGATGCACGAACAGAAGGGGCTGATTATGGGTGCAGTGGATTATATTACCAAGCCTTTTAAGCCGTTGATTGTTAAGGCAAGAGTCAATACCCATATCAAGCTGTTCCAATACAGGAAGCAGTTTATGAAGGATGCCATGATCGACGAGCTGACCGGGATCCCAAACAGAAGGAGCTACGAAAATGTCAGCGCCTCCAGATGGCGGGAGGCGGTCAGGCTGGGTCATTCCTTTACGGTCTGTATGATTGATATTGACAAATTCAAAATGTACAATGATACTTTCGGACATCCGGCCGGAGACAAAGTGATTGCTTCTGTGGCCAAGACAGTATCCTCTTATCTGCGCAGGAGTACGGATTTTTTTGCGCGTTACGGGGGCGAGGAGTTTATTGCCATCTTTTTGGGAGAGGATGCTCCCTCTGCCTATAAATTTATGAAAAAAATCCGCACTTCCATTGAGATGTTACATATTCCCCACTGTTCCGGTATTTCCGAGTGGGTGACGGTCAGTATCGGAGGAGCCACCATAGTTCCCCGGGAAAGCGATTCCTACAAGGATCTGCTAAAAAAAGCAGATGATATGCTTTACATAGCCAAACAGCAGGGCAGGAACAGAGTGATCTGGAACAATGAAACGGGGCAGCAGTGGCAGGAAAAAAGAGAGCGGCAGGATTAGCGGTATGAGGAGCTCATACCGCTTTTCTTGTAGTCTGCCCGGCGGCGCACGTTTTCCTGTCAGAAGATAAAAGGCGCTCAAATAAAAGCCCTGCCAGAAACCAGTTGGGGAAGTAGTCAAGACGAATTACTTTACGGATATTCCAGCGGGAGCGCTCATAGTTCCAGGGGCAGAGACTGTGACGGGCCAGAAGGCTTCCGGTGAAGTATTCCCCTGTAAAGATGCAGAGGGCATAGACGGTGCCTCTGAAAAATACAGGGAACTTTCCAAGCAGCTTAAAAAGCGGGGTGATGACGCATAGGCTGCCGTAGATGGGAAACATCCACAGAGAGGTATTTCCTTTAAGCTGCATGTTGCGCCGGCGCAGGGAGCCAAGGGCTGTAAAGAGGATTTCAAGGCTCCAGCCAAGAAATCCGCATTGAAGGAAGGATTTTACAAATTTTTTAATCATGGTAGCAGTATAGGCAGAATCATCATTTTTATACATGATTTTGGAACCGTCTGTGGACGGCAGTTGGGAGAGTGCAATGGAGCAGGAAAAAAAAGAGACGGTGATGACGCAGCAGGAGGTCATGGCTTATGTGGAAGAGTTGGGAAGGTACGGTGTCAGGCCGGGCCTTGAAAATATGGAAAATCTCATGGAGAAGCTTGGAAATCCGCAGAAGGAGCTTAGCTTTGTCCATATTGCAGGTACCAACGGAAAGGGTTCTGTGACCGCTTTTCTTTCTGAGATTCTTCGGCAGGCAGGTTATCGCACAGGCAGGTATATATCGCCTGCAATTTTTGAGTACAGAGAGGAAATCCAGACAGGCAAAAGGCCTATCAGCAAAAAGGAAATCTGCAGGAAAATGACGGTGATGCGGGAAATCTGCCGGGAGCTCGTAAAGGAGGGAAAGCCCCACCCCACCGCCTTTGAGGTGAAGACGGCAATGGCGCTGTGGCATTTCAGAGAGCAAAAGTGTGAGATTGTAGTGCTGGAAACCGGTCTTGGAGGACTTTTGGACGCTACAAACATCATAACCAATACAAAGCTGGCAGTGTTTGTCTCCATCAGCTTAGACCACATGGCTGTGCTTGGAAAAACCTTAAAAGAGATTGCCGCCCAGAAGGCCGGGATCATGAAGCCCGGAGCTGTGGCTTTGGCTATAAAGGGGGAAGAAGAGGTGATGGAGGTCTTAAAAGAAAAGGCAAACTCTCTGCAGATCCCTTTCATTCTGGCAGATCCCGGCAAGGCCTGTAAGAGAAAAAGCAGCCTGGAAAAGCAGAGTTTTTCTTACGGGGAATTCCGGAATCTGACAATTTCTCTTCTGGGAACCTTTCAGATCGAGAATGCCATGCTGGCAGTACAGGCGGCATTAGAGCTCAGAGGGCTGGGATATTCTATTCCGGAGCGGGCGATTTATCAGGGGCTTTCAGACACGGTCTGGCCCGGACGGTTTCAGGTGCTTTGCCGTAAACCTCTTTTTATTGCAGACGGCGCCCACAACAGGGACGCTGCCGGGCGGCTTGCCCAGTCCCTCCGGTTTTATTTTACAAACCGCAGGATTCTATATATAATAGGAATGTTGAGAGACAAAGAGCAGGACGAGGTTTTGGCTGTGACCTGTCCTTTAGCGGCGCAGATATTGACGGTGCCTATCAGGGGGGAGCGGGGATGTTCGTCCTATGAGCTTGCCCGCAGAGCCGAAAAATATCATCCCAATGTGACTGCCGCAGACAGTGTGGAGGAGGCGGTGGAGCTGGCTTTTTTATCGGCGCAAGAGGATACCGTGATCGTGGCCTTTGGCTCCCTGTCCTATTTAGGCGCTCTGATCAAAATTGTGGAAAAGGGTTATGGCCCGGGGAGAGATTTACATGGTAGATACAAAAAAAGTTGAAGAGGCGGTCCGGCTCCTCTTAGAGGGCATTGGAGAGGAGCCGGAGAGGGAAGGACTCAAGGAAACTCCAAAGAGAGTGGCAAGGATGTATGAGGAGCTGTTCGCAGGAATGGACGCCTCGGCAAAGGAGCATTTGTCCAAAGTCTTTGCGGTTTCGGAAAGCGGGATGGTGATTGAGAGAGATATTCCCTTTTATTCTGTCTGCGAGCATCATATGCTGCCCTTTTACGGAAAAGTGCATATCGCTTATCTGCCGGAGGGAAAGGTAGTGGGAATCAGCAAGCTGGCCCGCACGGTGGAGGTGTTTGCAAGACGGCTTCAGATTCAGGAAAGACTTACAGGACAGATTGCGGACGCTATTATGGAGAGCCTGCAGCCTGCCGGAGTGCTGGTGAAGGCAGAGGCGGAGCATATGTGTATGACCATGCGGGGAATCAAAAAGCCTGGGAGCAAAACCATGACTCTGGCGCTCCGGGGGGCGTTTGAGAGGGAGGAAAAGCTCCAAAACCAGTTTTTCCGGATGTTAAGCGCCAGATAAATCTGCGCATAAGAGAAACAGATTAAGAGGAGAGAGCATGAGGATAGGCAGAAGAGAATTTGATACCGAAAATCATACTTATATTATGGGGATCCTGAATGTGACGCCGGATTCCTTTTCGGACGGGGGAAAGTACAATCGTCTGGATCAGGCGCTGTTTCATGTGGAGGAGATGGTTGGAGAAGGAATGGATATTCTGGATATTGGCGGAGAATCCACCAGGCCCGGGTACAGCCAGGTAGAATGGGAGGAGGAGGCGTCAAGGGTGCTTCCGGTGATCCGGGCGGTGCGGGAGCGGTTTGAGGTTCCGATTTCTCTGGATACCTGCAAATCCCGGGTGGCAGAGGAGGGCCTCCAGGCGGGAGCCGATCTGATCAACGATATTTGGGGACTGAAAAGCGATCCCGGGATGGGAGCGGTGATTGCCAGGCTAAAGGCTCCCTGTGTGCTGATGCACAACAGGAAGGAGGCTCTTTATGAGGACTTTCTCAAGGACGTGACAGAGGACTTAAGAAAAACCCTCTCTCTTGCAGACCAGGCCGGGATTGACAGGGAAAAGATCATTCTTGACCCGGGAATCGGATTCGGCAAAACCCGCGAGCAGAACTTACAGATGCTTCATTCTCTGGAGAGCCTGAAAGAATTGGGCCTGCCGGTGCTGCTTGGCGCAAGCCGCAAGTCCGTTATAGGGCTGACCCTGGACCAGCCGGTGACGGAGCGGTTAGAGGGAACCCTGGTTACCACGGCGCTTGCCGTGTGGAAAGGCTGCGCTTTCGTCCGGGTACATGATATTAAGGAAAATGTCCGCGCAGTAAAAATGGCGGAGGCTGTTTTAAAGGCGGGAGCGTAAATGCCGGGATTGTCTTTCGGACCGGAGAAAGAGAGACCGGGCGTGATTAAAAAGGGAAGGCTGGTAGAGTTTTGGCGGATCAGATCAGGATAGAAAATTTGGAGGTGTATGCCGCTCACGGGGTGTATCCTCAGGAGACAAGGCAGGGGCAGCTTTTTATGGTGGATGTGACCCTGAATACCGATTTAAGGCCTGCAGGGATGGCAGACGAGCTGGCCTTATCCACCAATTACGGGGAAGTCTGCCGATGGATTCACAGATATTTGAGGGAGAATACCTTCCGTCTCATCGAGGCTGCGGCGGAGCATTTGGCCAGGGAGCTTCTGTTGGCCTTTCCCAATGTGGAAAGCCTTGTGCTGGAGCTGAAAAAGCCCATGGCTCCCGTGAAACTTTCTTTTTCCAACATTTCCGTGAGGATAGAGCGGGGGTGGCGTCAGGCTTATCTGGGAATCGGTTCCAATATGGGGGATAAACAGGGGTATGTGGCGCAGGCTCTAACCTCTTTAAAGAAGCACCCCCTGATTCGAAATGTGGAAAGCTCCAGGCTTATTCTGACGGCGCCTTATGGGGGCGTGGAGCAGGAGGATTTTTTAAATGGAGCCATCGGGCTTAAGACCCTGCTGTCCCCTTATGAATTGCTTTCTTTTTTACAGACTTTAGAGAAAGAAGCGGGAAGGGAGCGAAAGGTACATTGGGGCCCCAGAACTCTGGATTTGGATATCCTTTTTTATGACGGGTTTGTGTCAAATGAGGAAGTTCTCACTGTGCCGCATCCGGATATGGCAAACAGAAGCTTTGTGTTAGAGCCCCTGAACGAACTTTGTCCCTGGCAGAGGCATCCCCTGACAGGGAAAACAGTAAGACAGATGCTGACGGAGCTGTTGGAAACAGGCTGTTAAATTTAAGAAACTCTCCGGTTCCCACAGGGAAGCTCCGGAGAGTTTTTGTCAATATAACAGCTTTGGGCTCAGGGTGTGGCCGCATCCATTGCCGCCGAAAAGGTGGTCACATTTACGGGGCCGTTTACGGGGGTGTGGTAAACGGGAGTGCTTGCGCCGAAAGCGTTAAAGTAGGCGTAGGTGGAAGTGAGATTAATATTCTCATAATTGCCCTCGGCAACGACCTCAGGGTTGCTGCCGTCAAGATTCATCCGCATAAGGGCAGGGCTTTCCGCTGAATTTTTCTGGTAGTAAACAGAGTAATCGCCTACATTAAAGCAGTCCACCCGGTCATTGGTAAGGATTTCCACCGTGTTGGCCGAGAGGGAGTAGCGGCAGAGCCGGTAATTGGAGGAGACATCCATATAATAAATGTAGCCCTGATGGTAAACCGGAAACCAGAGATTTCCTTCATAAACGGTATAGATACTGTCCGTTCTGGTATCAAGCCCGTATAAATAGTGATCCCGCTGCGTACCGTTAAAGTAAATGACACCGTCAAAGCAGGCGGCAGGATTGATTACGCTGTCGGAAACCAGTTCCTTAACGCTTTTATCCGTTTTGATCTTATAGAGCTGGGTAAAATCCTTGTTGTTGTAGTGCTGGTAATAAATGTAATCCCCCACTAGCTGCATGGTGATGGCGGCAGTCCGGTCAAGGCATTTGCTCTCGCGGCCATTTAATTTGCAGCGGTAAACGCCCCGGGTGGGAATCACATAGCCCATGCCGTCCCCGCCGTCCGAGCTGTCCATATAATAATAGAGATACTCTCCGCCCACATTGATAAAGGAGGCTTTTGAATTGACCAGCTTTTTGAGCCCCGTCTCGTCCGCGTTCATGGAATACAGGCAGCCCTGGTCGTAGGCGTTGGAGAAGTAAACCTTTCCGTCGGCTTCTGCAAAGAGTCCGTCATTGTTCAGATTCCCGCCCGTATTTCCGGTGACAGAAATCTGGTTGGAGGGAATTCGGTCGTTGAGCAGGGAAATCGCATAAAATATGATTGCGGCGATCAGAAGAACCCCTGTGCCGATCAGTATTTTCCATTCTTTTTTCATTGAGAAATAACTCCTTTCCTTTATAGGTTCTATTATAATAAGTCGAAAATTATTCCGCAACTCCAATTTTGAGAAATCCTGTGAAAAGAAACCGGTCAGGCCAAATTATTTTACCGTTCCCAATAGAGAGTGCTTGAACACACGTTTTATTTGTTATAAAATAAGAGGTATGTGTTGAGCGGGGAAATTGTACTGTTCAATGCAGTCTGGAAACGGAGAGAAAATATTGATATATGCAGGGAGGATGTGGGATGGATTTACTGGAATTGCGCGGGCAGATTGATGAAATCGACTCTCAGATTGTGCAGTTGTATGAGAAAAGAATGGATGTGTGCGCCCGGGTGGCGGAATATAAGATCGAGACGGGGAAGAAGGTTTTTGACAAGGCAAGGGAGGATGAGAAGCTCCGCAGGATTAAGGGAATGGCCCATAACGATTTTAACAGCCAGGGGCTGACGGAGCTTTTTGAGCAGATCATGTCCATGAGCCGCAAGCTTCAGTACCGTCTTCTGGCAGAGCGCGGCAGCCTGGGGAATCTTCCCTTTATCGGAGTTGACAGGTTAAATGACAGAGCCAGGGTGGTATTCCAGGGGGCGGAGGGAGCCTACTCCCAGGCCGCCATGGCGGCGTATTTCGGGGAAGGGGTAAACAGCTTCCACGTGGAGACTTTCCGGGACGCCATGATTGCAATTGATGAGGGCAGCGCGGATTTTGCGGTGCTTCCCATAGAGAATTCCACGGCGGGGATTGTCAGTGAAATTTACGATCTGCTGGCGGAGTTTGAGAATTATATTGTGGGGGAACAGATCATTAAGATCGAACACTGCCTGATGGGGATTGAGGGAACGAAGCTTTCGGACATCAGAACGGTTTACTCCCATCCCCAGTCCCTGATGCAGTCGGCGCGTTTTTTGAATAGTCACAACTGGCAGCAGATCAGTATGCAGAACAATGCTTTTGCGGCAAGGAAGGTGGCGCAGGATCAGGAACTTTCCCAGGCCGCCATTGCCAGCGAATACGCGGCAAGGCTTTACGGGCTTCGCGTACTGGAAAAGGGGGTCAATGATTCCAGCACCAATTCCACCCGGTTTATCATTGTCACCAATCAGAAGATTTTTCTTGAGAATGCAAAAAAAGTCAGCATATGCTTTGAGATTCCCCATGAAAGCGGTTCTCTTTATCACATGCTTTCCCATTTTATCTATAACCACCTGAACATGAACAGAATCGAGAGCAGGCCCATCGAGGGAAGAAATTGGGAGTACCGTTTTTTCATTGACTTTGACGGGAATCTGGCGGACAGCGCCGTGAAAAACGCCCTGCGGGGGCTTCGGGAGGAGGCCAGGAATTTAAGGATTCTGGGAAACTACTGATTTTGTAAGAGAGAAGACGGAAGAAACAATTGTCGTTTACGATATTCTAAAATAAGGCAGGAGCGGATATGAGAGAACAGGAATTGATTGTGTATAAGGACTTTCCCGGGCAGGAAGGGAAGCTTTTGTTTGAGATGGCGGGGCTGATGGAGGGCTATCAGGAGAAGGGGCAGGATCAAAAGCAGATGGCCGCTCTTTTGTGCGACTGCATCCACCGCCTGCTGGAGCTGGCAGGAAACCATGGATTTTATGGAAACCTCTGGCACTGTTATTTGTCCAATCTTCTGGTAAACAACGAAAACAGCTACAGCAGAGCCTGCGAGATCAAAGGAGCGGTGGAAGGAACCATCAATCAGGCGGTATTGCATGACATTATGATTTTCAAAGAATTTTTTGATTATGACTTCTCGGATATGGTGAAAACCCTTGGGGTGGAGAGCTTTGGACTTGTCACCGACTATGTGGGGAGCGAAGGGGAAAGCAAGATGTACAACAGCCGGATCCGGGACCGGATCTGCGAGCTGGCAGTGAAGTTTACCAAAAGCCGCACGCCCCGGGAGATGAAGGATACGCTTACCGAATTTTACCGGGATTACGGGGTGGGAAGGTTCGGACTGCACAAGGCCTTCCGGGTGGTGCATAAAGAAGCGGGGGCGGAGATCGTCCCCATTCCCAGGATTGCCCATGTGTACTTAAAGGATCTGGTGGGATACGAGATTCCCAAGCAGAAGCTGATTGAGAATACGGAGGCCTTTGTGGAGGGCCGTAAAGCCAATAACTGTCTTTTGTTCGGGGATGCGGGAACAGGCAAATCCTCCAGCATCAAGGGGATTGCCAACGAATATTATGAAAGAGGCCTTCGGGTCATTGAGATCTACAGGCATCAGTTCCAGGATATTCATGATGTGATCGCCCAGATCAAAAACCGGAATTACAAATTTATCCTTTATATGGACGATTTAAGCTTTGAGGATTTTGAAACCGAGTACAAATATTTAAAGGCAGTGATTGAGGGCGGTCTTGAGAAAAAGCCGGACAACGTGCTGATCTATGCCACCTCCAACAGGCGGCATCTGATACGGGAGAAGTTTTCCGATAAGCAGGAGCGGCAGCCTGCCCTTAAGATTGATGATCTGCAGAGGGAAGAGCTGCATACGGGGGATACGGTGCAGGAAAAGCTTTCCCTGGTGTCCCGGTTCGGGGTTACCATATTTTTTGCGGCGCCGGACAAAAAAGAGTTCCAGAATATTGTGAAGGTGCTGGCGGAGCGTTATCATGTGGAAATGCCGGAGGAAGAGCTTTTGCTGGAAGCAAACAAATGGGAGCTGGCTCACGGCGGCTTGTCCGGAAGGTGCGCGCAGCAGTTTATCGACCATCTGCTGGGAAAGGGAGGGGGATCATGTCAGTAAAGACATTTGCGGCCATTGATGCAGGCTCCTATGAACTTGCCATGAAAATTTTTGAGGTTTCGGGTACAGGGGGCATGAAGCAGATTGACCATATCCGCTACAGCATCGATATGGGAACGGAAACCTACGGGGTGGGAAGACTTTCCTATGAGAGAGTGGATGAGCTCTGCAGGGTTCTGAGAGAGTTTGCGGATATTATGAAGTCCTACCGGGTGGAGGAATATAAGGCTTATGGAACCAGCGCCATCAGGGAATCCAGAAACCGCGCCATTCTTCTTGACCAGATCGAGCAAAGGACAGGGATACATATTGACGTTCTGAGCAATTCGGAGCAGCGCTTTCTGGATTATAAGTCCATTGCCTTTCAGGGAGAGGGGTTTGAGAGGATTATCGAAAACGGCACGGCCATTCTGGATATTGGAGGGGGCAGCATCCAGATTTCCCTGTTTGATAACGATACTCTTGTTTCCACCCAGAATATGCGGCTGGGGGTTCTGCGGCTTCAGGAAAGGCTCTTTCACTTAGACGCCAGCATCAGCCAGTATGCCACGCTGATTGAGGAGATGACGCAGGCCCAGATGAGCGTATACAAAAAGCTGTATCTGAAGGACCGGCAGATCAAGAGCATCATTGTGGTGGATGATTATCTCTCGGCTCTGGTCATGCAAAAAGGGGGAAATGGAGTCATTAAGGGATATGCGGACCGGAAAACCATGGATTATTTTTTGGAAATCTGCCGCAGCAGGAGTTTTTTGGAGCTTTCCAAAACCCTGGATATGCCCGAAAAAAATATTCCTCTGCTGTACATTTCCATGATTATGCTGCACTGCATTATGGACAATATGGGGGCGGAGCAGATTTGGGCGCCGGGGGTGACTTTGTGTGACGGGATCGCCTATGAGTATGCGGAAAAAAATAAGATTATGACGGCAGCCCACGATTTTGAGAAGGATATTATTGCCTGCGCCCAAAACATCAGCAAGCGCTATCGGGGCAGCAAAAAGAGGAGCGAAACCCTGGAAAAGATCGCGCTCTCCATTTTTGACAGCATGAAAGAGCTTCACGGGCTGGGAAGAAGAGAGAGACTGCTTTTGCAGATTTCAACGATTCTTCATGACTGCGGCAAGTACATCAGTATGGTAAATTTGGGAGAGTGTTCCTACAGCATCATTATGTCCACGGAGATCATCGGTCTTTCCCACCAGGAGCGTGAGATCGTGGCCAATGTGGTGAAATATAACCATCTGGAATTTGACTACGACAAGACCATGGGGAGCAGCTCCATGGACCGGGAATCATACCTGAAAATTTCCAAGCTTACGGCAATTCTGCGGGTGGCAAACGGGCTGGATCGGAGCCATAAGCAGAAATTTAAGGAGGTTCGGATTTCCTTAAAGGAAGATGAGCTGATTCTGGCAGTGGATACCCAGGAAAATATCATGCTGGAGAAGGGACTTTTTGATGCCAGGGCGGATTTCTTTGAGGAGGTATACAATGTCAGGCCGGTAATCAGGAGGCGGCGCTAGTGTTTTGCAGAAGAAAAACAACGGGCAGTGCATTTGGCCGGCTGGCTTCCTGTTCAATAAGGCAAAAAATCAGAATGAGAAAAGGGCATATTTGGTTACGGGGAAAAGGTATGCCCGGAAGGGGGATGGAGAAAATGGACAAATCCATATATGATGATCCGTCATGCTACAGCAACCGGGAGCTGAGCTGGATCATGTTTGACAAGAGAGTATTGAGCGAGGCACTGGACGATGAAAACCCGCTCTTTGAACGTTTGAAATTTCTTGGAATTTCCGCGTCCAATCTGGATGAATTTTTTATGGTGCGGGTAGCCTCTTTAAAGGATATGGTACATGCGGGCTATACCAAGACGGATATTGCAGGGATGACGGCCTCGGAGCAGCTTGACGCCTTAGGCCGGGTCACCCATGAGCTGGTAGAGCAGCAGTATGGGATTTATAATCAGGAGCTTTTGCCAAAGCTTGCCGAAAACGGTATCCGGGTGATTGAACGGCACGAGGAGCTTACGGAGAAGGAAGCGGCCTACGTGGACAGCTTTTATGAGGAAAATGTCTATCCGGTGCTGACCCCAATGGCAGTGGATTCCTCCCGTCCGTTCCCGTTGATCCGGAATAAATCACTGAATCTGGGGGCTTTGGTGAAGAAAAAGGAGGGAGATGAGAGCCTTGAATTTGCCACTGTCCAGGTGCCCAGCGTGCTTGACAGGGTAGTTCAAATCCCGGCAAAGGACACGCAGACCAGGACGGTGATTCTGCTGGAGGAAGTTATTGAGCGGAATATTCATAAGCTGTTTATGAATTATGATATTGTAAGCTCCTGCCCTTTCCGTATCATGCGCAATGCGGATCTTACCATTGAGGAGGATGAGGCGGAGGATTTGCTGAAGGAAATCGAGCGCCAGCTCAAGAGGCGCCAGTGGGGGCAGGCAATCCGTCTGGAGGTAGAGGAAGGGATTGATGAGCGGCTTCTTCAGATTATCGAGCAGGAGCTTTTGGTTTCCGAGGAGGAAATTTACCGGATCGGCGGGCCTTTGGATCTGACCTTTCTCATGAAAATGTATGGACTGCCCGGCTTTGAACATTTGAAGGAGAAACGCTATGCGCCTCCCCAGCCTGTGCCGGAGCTGTCCGGGGAGTTTGATATTTTTGAGAGAATCAGAGAAAAAGATATTCTGCTCTTTCACCCTTACGAGTCTTTCAGCCCGGTGGTTGATTTTATCAGGCAGGCCTCCCGGGATAAGGACGTGCTTGCCATCAAGCAGACGCTTTACCGTGTCAGCGGCAATTCACCGATTATAGCAGCCCTTGCCCAGGCGGCGGAGAACGGCAAGCAGGTGTCCGTGCTGGTGGAATTAAAGGCCCGCTTTGATGAGGAGAATAACATTGTCTGGGCAAAGATGCTGGAAAAGGCAGGCTGTCATGTGATCTATGGACTGGTGGGGCTTAAGACCCACAGCAAGATTACCCTGGTGGTGCGGCGGGAAGAGGACGGCATCCGAAGGTATGTCCATCTGGGAACCGGAAACTACAATGACGCCACGGCCAAGCTCTATACGGACGTGGGACTTTTGACGGCTGCGCCTTCCATCGGGGAGGATGCCACGGCGGTATTCAATATGCTTTCCGGCTACTCGGAGCCTTTAAGCTGGAATAAGCTTTCCCTTGCACCCCTCTGGCTGAAGGACAGATTTCTGTTTTTAATAGGAAGAGAAAAAGAAAATGCCCTGGCAGGCCGGGGCGGACATATCATTGCCAAGGTAAACAGCCTTTGCGACAAGGATGTAATTAAAGCCCTGTACGAGGCCGGGGCGGCGGGAGTGAAGATCGAGCTGATTGTAAGGGGGATCTGCTGTTTGAAGACAGGGCTTCCCGGTGTGGGTGAAAATATAACCGTCCGCTCTATCGTGGGAAACTTTCTGGAGCACAGCCGTATTTTCTATTTTGAAAATAACGGAAAGCCGGAATATTACTGTGCAAGCGCCGACTGGATGCCCAGAAACTTGGAGCGCCGGGTGGAAATCATGTTCCCTGTGGATAAACCGGAGCTCCAAAAGAAGCTGATGCGTATTCTGGAGATGCAGTTGGAGGATAATGTAAAGGCACATATCCTGACGGCGGAGGGCACTTATCAGAAGGCGGATAAAGGGGAAAAGGGGGCCGTCAACTCCCAGCTGGAGTTCTGCCATATGGTCAGGGATGCCATTAAGGCCCATGGAAAGCTGGTCAACAGCAGAGTGTTTATTCCGGAGATGCATCATGAATAAAGGAGAGAGGGAAATATGGAGAAACAGAGCATCAATAAGAGTAAAATCGTAAAATTTGTTCGGGGGGGGGTATTTTCGCTTCTGTTGCTGTTTCAGATCGGAATGATTTTTTATTTTAATTTTTCCGATGTACGTAATTCATTGGACAGCGATTTTGCCAATACGATTTATCATTTTCAGGAGGTAATCAGAAACGGTACGTTAAATCTTGAAAACTGGAATCACACCACCTCCATGGAGCTTGACGCAACCTTCCTGTTTGCGGTACCGGTCTATTATTTGATACATAATATATATACCGCTGTGGGAATTGCCAATATGATCTATGTTGTGCTGTATATCGTGACGATTTGCGGTATTTTCAGAGGGCTGCAAGTAAAGAAGCGTTATCTGTTTTTTACTCTGTGTCTGGTTTTGACTCCCTATTCCTTCGGAATGCTGGAATATTTTAATATGATGTTTTACGGAGGAGCCTGTTACTCCCTGAAAACATTAGTCCCCTTGCTTTTTATTTGGCTCTTTATGCTTTTTGAAAAGCAGGGGGAAAGGAAAAGAGAAAAAGGTTTAAAAGCGATAGTTTTATTGTTATACTTTTTCCTTTTGTTTGTCACTTCATTTTCAACCGGATTTTATGTGATGCTTTGCGGTATCCTTCCTCTATTTGGCTGTATGATACTGGATATTTTGAAAACGGGTGCATGGTCAGGCAGATACCGGCGCTCACAGATAGGACTTGCTGCCGGAAGTGTTATTGTTTTTGTGACAGGCTATTTGCTCCACCAAAAATTTTATGGTCTTATTTCAAGAAACGGGATGATGCTGACCAAGATAGAGAATTATGCTGTTAATTTCAGGGCCTGTGTCAGAGGAATATTCGACGTATTCGGCGCAACATTCTCAGAGGATATCAGAGCCTTGTCGCCTGAGGGGCTCTGGTATTGTCTGAAAATGGGGTTTGTCGTACTGCTTTTGATTGTCCTGGGAGTTCGCATGTTCCGCCTGTTTCAGAAGAGGCAGAGACCGGATGTGAGAGATTTCCTTACAGTCCTGCCCCTGTTTAATTTCCTGGTGTTATTGATAGCAGATTCCAGGTATTCTGCCAATACACACATTGAATACCGTTATTATCTGATAGGCGCAGTCCCTCTTCTTTTGCTCCTGGGAATACAACTGGACGAGTGGGAGGAAAAATGGAACGGGTTTCAGAAGAATATCCTGCTGCTTCTGTCAGGCGCTGCTTTAGCACTTTTGATGGCTGGAAACAACGTGGAGGTGATCAGACGATGGGATCGAACCTCTTACGCGGTGGAGCTGTGCAACTACTTTAACACCTTAGATGTGGAATCTGTATTTTTTGTAAATGATCCGGATACGGCGCATATTTGTAAAGGGATTGATGCAAACCATAAATTCGGAACGTTCTTGTCAGATACCCAATCCCTGGAACTGAGTATTTGCAGCTACTATGAATCGGAGCACGGCAGCTTTTATGGCGGCAAAAATGCGCTGGCCGTGTTTATCTACACCGTCCCCGAAGATTATATGCCGGAGGAAATTGCTTCTCATTATAGAAAGGTAGGAACCGTAAGATGGTTTGAAATCTATGTGGGCGATGAGGTTTTATTCCCGTAGCCTTTCTCTTGTCTTGAGGGGAGGAACTGATAGTTGCCTTATGCCGGCATTGCAGGATAGCTAAAAAGAAAGTTTAAAAAAAGGATACAAACTATGCTGAATAAAGAATATACGATTATTTTGGCCTCCGCCTCCCCAAGACGCAGGGAGCTGCTTGCCCAGATCGGCATTGCCTATCAGGTGATGGTCAGCGATGCGGATGAAACTGCTTCCAGCCAAAAGCCCTGGGAAATGGTGGAGGAAATTTCTGCCCGCAAAGCGGAGGCGGTGCTCAGGAAGATTTTAACGGAAGAAGGGCGGAGAGCTGCAGGTGTGCAGAGGACAGGACAGGGGAAGCCAGACTCCTTTGTGGTGGTGGGAGCGGATACCGTGGTTGCCTTAGGGCAGCAGATCATGGGAAAACCAAAGGGGAAGGAAGACGCCGTTCGAATGCTTTCTCTTCTCCAGGGAAAGACCCATCAGGTCTATACAGGAGTGACGCTGCTGATTGCAGATGGGGAAGAAAGTAAGCCCCGCAGGCTTTCTTTTCATGAAAAAACGGAGGTAACCATGTACCCCATGAGCCGGGAGGAAATCTGCGCTTATGTGGAGAGCGGCGAGCCCATGGATAAGGCCGGGGCCTACGGGATTCAGGGAAGATGCGCGGCCTTTATCAGAGGGATATGCGGAGATTATAATAATGTTGTGGGCCTGCCGGTGGGAAGATTATATCAGGAGCTTAAGGAGAATATATGATACGTTTAATTGCATCGGATGTAGACGGAACCTTGATCAAGGATTCAACGCCGGATCTGTATCCGGAAATGGCTGATACCATCAGAAAGCTTAAGGAAAGAGGAATTTTATTCTGTGCCGCCAGCGGCAGACAGTATGCAAGCCTGAAAAATGTTTTCAGGGAGGTGGCGGAGGATATTGCCTATATCGCGGAAAACGGCGCGCATATCCGTTACCTGCATAAGGATATTTCCGTGACGCCCATGAAGCGGGAGGATATAGAGGGAATCATGACAATGCTCCGTCCTCACTACGGGGAATGCGAGGCGGTGATCTCCACGCCTGCAGGAAGCCTGATCGAGAGCAAAGACCAGGACTTCCTTGATCTGCTTACCTATGGCTATCACAATAACTTCAGGCAGGTGGAGGACGTGCTTGCCCGGGAAGAGGAGATCATTAAGATTGCGGTTTACAGGAAAGGGAGTATCCGTTCCCTTGGCGAGAGCCTGTTTATCCCCTCCTGGCAGGACAAGGTCAAAGCCTGTATGGCAGGGGAAGAGTGGGTGGACTTTATGGACAGGTCGGTGGATAAGGGGCGGGGGCTTCAGATTTTGGCGCAGACCCTTGGCATCCGGCAGGAAGAGGTTATGGCTTTCGGGGATAATGACAACGACATCGGCATGATGCTTGCCGCAGGGATCAGCTATGCGGTGGAAACGGCCGTACCGAAGGTCAAGGAAGCGGCAGGGAGGATTTGTCCGGGCTGGGCCGAAAAAGGAGTTTACCAGGTGATCAGCCGGGAGCTTTTTTAAGCTGCTTAGGGTATCTCTACTTTGCATAAATGATTGATATAAATTTTGTAAGGATTGGTATTGACGGCATAGCCCTGTTCAAGCATAATAAAAGTACCACTAGTTTGTTTTATCAAGGAGGAGAAAATATGCACGAATTTGACGATGCGGTATTACAATGCTTTTTAGACAACCAGGGACAGTTGTTCCCGGAGGAGGATGTGGCTTCTTCCCTGGAAGAAGCGGAGGCCTTTCTTGAGGAGAGCCTGGCAGTGGTAGTGAATTCTATCGATGAAATCTGGGAGTTTTTTGAGGAGGAAGGCCTGGATGTGGACGGAGCCCAGGGAGATGAAATCCTTGAGGCGGACGAGGTCTTTGATGTAGGCGACGGCAGGTATCTGATCGTGGAAGGATAATAGTGCAGGACGGCAGGCTTCCCGGTTATCCATATTTTCAATAAAACGCAGGCTGCGGAGCCTGCGTTTTTTGCATAGATGTACGATTCAGCCTGCTCCTGCGGCGCCATGAATTTCATCCGAAATCCCACGAAGCAGTTCTTCCAGCTGCAACTGATCTTCCCGGGTACACTGGGACACGATACAGAGAGATACGTCCCCATTTAATCCGCTGGCAGAAACCTGAAGCGCGGGCTTTTTCTTAAGGGGGCCTGCAAAAAGCATTCGCTCTGCGGCCAACTCTCCTATTTTCAGCTCGTCCCCTTTTACATTTCCCAGATTGGTCAGACCGATAGATAAGCTGCTGTATAGGATCTCGCTCAAAGGGATGAGTACAGGAAAAAGAGTGATTTTAAACAGCTTATCCATAGCCAGAATCATTCCCAGCCCGGCCGTTTTGTCATCCTTTAGGGCCAGGGTCTGCTGTGTGATGTGGCACAGCGTATGACTAAAATCGGGCCCCACGCCCTGGGGAAGGCTGGTGTTTAAGGGCCCCGAAAGATTGGCTACTCCCTGGGAGTCCCCCTCCGGAATATATTTTCTCAAATCCATCATGGAGGCGATAGACACGGGAGTCTTTTCGGATAAAGCCATCTGCCGTGCATAGGCCCGGTAATAAGCCGCCAGGATCACGTCATTGACAGAACTGCCCTCTGTCAGTCGCCGGCATGAGGAAATGGTTTCTTTGGGGATAAGGCATTGCACCAGGCAGGGCTCTCCCTCACCCTCTGTGGCAAAATGCCACTCGCTTTTGATAGCTGCCCTGTGCCCGGATTGCGCTTTGTGAAATTCATGCCGGAAAATTTCAAAATCTTCCCTGCGGCATTGCTTTACGGAACGGCTTCCTGATTTAAGTTCTACCTCCTGGCCGCTATTTCCTGCTAAAAGGGCATTGTAAATCTCCACCAGCTTTTTCAGCAGATAAGCCGCATCCCGGCCATCGGCGCACATATGTCCCACCAGAAACACGAGAGCGCTTTCCGAGCCGTTTTGAAACAAATAGCAGCGTATCTGCGTTTCGCCGGCATAGTCTATGGAATGCAGGGCCGCTTCTCTGGCCGCATCCATCACGTCCCCCTGAATTTCTTCGATGACGGTAAGAGAGTCGGTCTCATAGTCCTTTCTGGTGATCCAACGTGTTCCCAAAAGATCCGCATGGAACGAACTGTGAAGAATTGTCAGCCGCTGAACCAGTATTTGTGCCGCTTGGCTTAAAAGATGGCCGTCTAGCAGGCAGGGATATTTCAGTATAAACCGTATGGTGCTGTCATTAAATTTTCGTGTGAGATATTGGGTCTGATCGCCGACTTCTGTTTTTTGTATCATATTGAAATATTCCTTTCATTATTATAAACCTGAATCCGTGAGACTTATTGTCCCGGCACATTGACAACTACATATTTAA
>CAJTVL010000067.1 GCA_910579425.1 uncultured Lachnospiraceae bacterium
TTCGCATATTATCTGCATAGCGAACATTATGAGGCACTGTTCAGTAAAGAAAAAGAACAGAGTCTGGTTAAGATGCGCTCATGTAAGATAAGAAAAAGGCGAAAAACTGTGTGATATCCGGATGCAGACAAGATATAAATGTCTGCCGGAAACAGAACATGGATTTATGTACCGCTTATCTTGTATGAGGTAGGCGGTATTTTTTATGCTCCATTAGCTCAGCTGGGAGAGCACTCGACTTTTAATCGAGTGGTCATGGGTCCGAGTCCCATATGGAGCATGACCGCCTGTATATGGAATTCTGATAGCAGGAGGTGAGAATCATGGTGAATCTGCCGGTTATAGATATGGTAAAGACAGGACAGAACATTGGAAAGCTGCGGAAGCAGGCAGGACTGTCGGTAAGGGATCTGCAGGATGTTTTTGGTTTTGCCACACCGCAGGCCATATACAAGTGGCAGCAGGGTGCAGCACTGCCAACAATAGATAATCTGGTGGTGCTTGCAGCAGTCCTGCAGGTGCGGCTGGATGACATTCTGGTTACTGATACGGCAGTGCAGATACAGATCAGTGCATGAATGGAAAGTAAGAAAGGGAAATGACAGCAATAGAACCGCAGGCAGAAAAATGCCTGCAGTAAGGTCCCCTGGTCTAAAGGTCAGGACACCGGCCTTTCAAGCCGGAGGTATTGGGTTCAAGTCCCATGGGGATCATTAAGGCTCCTTAGTCTAAAGGTCAGGACGCCGGCCTCTCAAGCCGGAAATGATGGGTTCAAGCCCCACAGGAGCTACTGTGGCCATAGGACAGTGGCAGTCCGGCAGATTGTGGCTCTGCTTACGGGGGTTCGATTCCCCCTGGTCACCCCATGGATGGGTATGCCCAGTGGCGAGGGCAGCGGACTGTAAATCCGTTACAAAGAAACACCGCAGGTTCGAGTCCTGCCCCATCCATTTTTTGTTTGCGTGTCCGAGAGGCTTATGGTGCCACCCTGCTAAGGTGGTGTGCGGAAACGCACCGAAGGTTCGAATCCTTCCGCAAACGTGCTGAAGCTGGAGATAATCCTGCTTCTTTTGAAAGCTGAAATTTGTTATTATCCTTTTATTACCTTGCTGTTAGTACATTTGCTGTTTCTATTTTCATCCCACAGGGCGATATTATGTTTATCAGTATAAGAAGAATTATATTTTATACCTGAAATATCATTTCTTCTCTTTTTTACGATATCTAAAAAATCCAATGGTATTACATAGCCTTGCTCTGCATAATTTGGAGATGTTAAGTAATCTTTTATAAAGATATAAAATGCCCTGATATCAATGGAATAATTACTAATAAAAAGTTGTACTGTTTCGTCTGAAAATAAATTCTTGAGTCCGTCCGAAACCATAATCGTAAAATCCATTACTTTTATTTTGCTTTTTACAGTACATTCGGCTACAGAAATATAGTCATTTTTGTTAGCTTTTTGTTCTTTACATGATGTTTTTATATCTTCTGCCAAATAAAGAACTGGTTCACCAATGTGATTTACTCTTCCACTTTGTGTTATTGCTGATGCAGGCGCAACACCAGAATGTTGATCATCGTATCCGCTTACTGGTATCCCATTTTCTCTAATAACTCCTGTATCTTTTCCGTCAGATGGATTGATTATTCTTGCTCTATAATAAATTTCATTATTCAGTTCACTTATGGGCATATACATTACTGCCTGCTGAAACAGTTCTTGATTTTTTTCCTTCTTTCTGCCGTTTAAACTCTCATAACTAAACTGTTTAATATTAAGTAAAGAGAAGAGTGCTGTATCAGTTTTGATTTTAAAGTCATTCATTTTTATTACTCCATTTTACAGAAATATCATTGACTGTTTGTGAAAGAAGTCTGTTTACACCTGCATTTTGTCAATTAAAGCAAAGATGACCTCCTGCTGGTCTTTATTCAGTCTTGCCCATCGTTCCAGCAGTTTTCTTTGATCTTCTGTCAGGGAAACCGGAGCCTCTCCTTTCGATAATAACTGGGAGAGAGTAATTCCAAATGCCAGACAGATTTTCTTTAAAGAAGGAATGGTTGGAACCATATTTTTTCGATACCAGGAGGAGATTGTGGATTGGGGAAGGCCGGAGCGTTCCGCAAGCTGATATTCCGTCCAGCCTCTTTCTTGTCTGTATGCAGTTATGGTCGCAAGAATATCTTCCAAAATAGATTCACCCCTTTGCTTTTATTCTTCGTAAATTATACTTTGACAAATCGTTTATATTTAATCGTTTGAATCGTATAATTTTAACGATTATTACAACGAAAGGAAATTATCTTTGCTATTTCATATTATCAAGCAGAGAAAAAATAAGTGCCTGCTGTTCGCTGCTTAATCCTGCCCAGCATTTCAGCAGTTTCTGCTGGGATGCTGTCAGCAGAACGGGTTCACCGCCGTGGGAAAACAGTTGGGAAAGCGTAATGTCAAATGCGGCGCAGATTTTCTCCAGAGAAGGTATGGTTGGTATTGTATTTTTACAGTACCAGGAAGATATTGTAGTCTGGGGTAAACCGGAATGTTCTGCAAGCTGGTATTCTGTCCAGCCTCTCTCTTCACGATATGCTATTATAGTAGAAAGAACCGTATTCATTATTTTGCCTCTTTGCTTGTGTATATCGTAAATTATACTTTGGTAAATCGTTGCAATTTAATCATTTACATCGTATAATTACTACGATAAACACAACTATATAAATGTAGTGATCATTGTGATTTAACTGTCAGCTTATAAGAGGAGGCTATAATTTATGCTGAAAAAGAAAATGATAGGGATTTTGGCCTGTATGATAGTGATTTGCATGGCTGTAGCAGGGATACTGGTGTATAGGAATTCAGATAAAAAAACCACACTCGAAGAAGATATTCTAAAAATGGAAGAGGCGTTAGGTGATAAATATAAAAAGCAGTCGGAAACTACACTTGCAGCCACGCTCACATACGCAAATGAGGATAACGATACTAAAATCTATTACCATATATTAAAAACGGATTATTATGAGCAGGATGCTTCTGAAATAACTGGACTGAATACAACTGCTTTTGGTGTTTTATTTGCAGTCGATTTCATGGACAGCTGTGAAGAAATGATGATTCAGGAATGGCCTGCATCTCTCTATAAGAGCGGAGAAACGGCATACCTTTGCTGGACCTGTTCTCCTGAAGTGAGTTATGTCCTGGAATATAAGCCTGCAGAAATCCAGGATTCAGAGATTATCAAGATGGCCGAAAGTGCAAAGGAGGCAAATTAACAGAGACAGTCAGTGTCATTATATTGGAAATATAAAACCGGCAGGATATGGAGCTGCAGTATTCAAAACTGCAGCTCCATGTTTTGTATGTCATATTTACAGAACTATTACAGATTCTGCCGGATGATCCGTGTAATGATTCCCACAGCCACACCCCGTTCTTCATCCAGCCGTGTCACGGCAAAGCTCACATCATCCTTCTTGCCGGGAGTCCGGTAGTCATAGCAGGAGTGGGCCACGGCATTGACGCCGTTAGACAGCCGGATATAGACCACACCTTTATGTACGTCTGTGACCTTGCCGGCATACTTGCTCTGGATGCGGCATTTTTTCAGGTTGTCGTGGCTGGTGTTCTGGGATACGCTCTTGATATCAGCTTTGATCCCCATATCCTCCAGGCTGTCACGGCGCACACTCAGGATGCGTACAAGTACCTGGTCGCCCACAGAAAAACGCTCATGAGCATCCCCGATCCACTCCCAGGCAAGGTCACGGGCCATGATGGAGCATTCCACTCCGAAAACTTCCACCCGGATGACTTTCTCTGCCACAGCGATCACACGGGCCTGGGCGATACGTCCTTCATAGATCCGGTACATCCCTGCAGCATCCGTATCCAGATAGAAGATCTGCCGTTTCCGGAGCATGGCTTCTTTCCGGCTTGCCACCACGCTGCGGGATTTGGAATCAATACCTTTTACGATAAAGTCGATCTCTGCCCCCAGCATGTTGCCGAGGATCTTGTTCTGGCGCAGCATCAGCTCCGTATATTCCTGTCCGGAGGGGCTGCGGCCGATATTGATCATCATCTCCTTTAAAGGGATTACGATCCGGAATCCTTTATAGTCTACAATCGTGATGGTCTTGCCATTGTCCGTCTGCTCGATTCCGCCAAGCTGCCCGGTAAGGATACGTCTGGTACGGTAGGCGTTGTGGATCTCATGCCAGATGACATCCTCGCGGGATTCCTCAGTCTCTACTTCTCCCCGAACTTCCAGTGTCAGCACAGGGGCATCTTCTTTTCTGCTTCTGGCGGCAGTACGCCGGGAAGAAGCGGCAGCAGGAACTGTATTTTCTGAGTCAGTTGTGCCAGTGGGTAAAATCGTTCTTTCCGATCCTGTTTCAGCAAAAGACACATTTTCCTGAAGAATGTTTTCTTCTACTTCATCTGTGGCATGGTCTGTCGGCTCGTCTGTACCGGGAACAGCGGCGGTATCTGGGGAATCCGGCACACCATCAGAAACTGCTTCCGGTGTCTCCGGTATTCCTGTTTCGGTTTCCTTTGTTTCCCCGCTATTTCCTGCAGAAGTTTTCTCTTTCTTACTGCGTGTGGTGCGTCTGGTCTTTGCAGCAGGGGCATCTGTTTCAGGAGACGCTGCAGATTCCGGCTGTGCTTCGCCAGAACTGCTGGCATCATGGGCGGCATCACGCTCCGTACCGAAGCCGTTCAGATCCTCCGATGCTTCTCCGAACATTTCCTCTTCTGTAAGCTCCGGGAGCATTTCGTCCTCAACATCCGGCTCTGCAGGCAGCTCCTGATCCATGCTGCCCAACAGTTCATTTAAGTCCATGCCATCCCCAGCCGCTTCAGGCAGTGTGCCGTGTCCTTCACCGGGAATAGCACCATCCTTTATGCCGGTTCCGTCCAAGAGAGTGTTTTCTTCCATAGTAGGATTTTCCAGTTCCATAAGTTCTTTTTTTCTTGCCATATGTTTACCTCCATTGTGTTGTTATTCTATAGCACAACCCGGAAATGGGCCGTTCCATAGCATTCTTGTTTCAGGACATGATGGAATCTTTGTCCGTGGATACGATCCCGGCAGGTGTGCCGGAAGATGCAGCAGGGACAGCTTTCCCAGGATCAGCTGCTGCCGTTTTTTGGGGTTTCTGCTGTGCGCCGGCTGCCGATGGTTTTGCGGTTCCCTTTGCGGCGGGTTCCGTCCCTGTCTTTTGGGCAGGTTTGGAAGCTGCTTTTCCTGCCTGCTTTGTAACTGTTTTTTGGGGAGCAGGCTTTACCACAGGTTCCGCTGCAGCAGCCGTTTCCATTTCCAGCCGCCTCCATTCCGGGATATGAGCGGATGCCTTGCAGGAGCGCAGCAGGGGATATTCCGGATGTTTGGAATAATCCATCTTATCCACCTTTAAGGTCTTCTTTCCGCGGATGATGACCAGAGCTTCATCAATGGGCAGGCGCAGCACTTCATCCGGCGTCAGCACAGGCCGCTTTCCCACACCGCTGGTCTCCCGGTACTCCGGCGTGTAGTTGGAGATCCGCCAGGTTCCTAACTGCTTGGACTTGCTGGAGACTGCCACGCTTGCCAGTCCGGTACGGGAGGAGACAAATTCCGCAGTCAGGGGGTCAGTGCATCCCAGAAAGAGCTGGACATCACAATTCCCTAAGATCTCCTGCCAGAGGTTCAGCGGATACCGGTTCTGCAGTCCCGCAAGGTTCTGGAACACACAGGACATGGAGATGTTCCGGGAGCGGATCACGCTCAGGCGCCGGGAGAGGTCGGGGATAGTGCCGCAGGCAGTCAGCTCCTCCCCTAATACATGGACGGGCACAGGAAGCCTTCCGCCCTCACAGTTTTTATCCGCATACCGCACCAGCTTGATGAACACAAAGGACAAAAACAGGGATGCCAGAAAATCAAAGGTGCTGTCCTGGTCGCTGGTCACAAGGAAATAGGCACAGGGTTTCTGCCCCAGCAGTTCCAGGTCGATTTCATCCCTTGCCGTGATCTTTTTGATCAGTTCCGACTGGAATACCTGCAGGCGGCTCCCCAGCCCGATGATAACACCGCTCCGCACAGAATCGGATGCCTGCTTGAAAAGGCTGTAAGGGGCTTTTGCCGGATGGTTGATGGGCAGGACTTCAAACAGGCTGTTCAGTGCTGTTTCGGAATTGAGGGTAATGAGCTGATAAACCTGGCCCATGTTCCGGTTCTCCGGCGGGTAGCCCTTATCCACATACAGCACCAGTGCTTTTAACAGGTTCATTTCTGCGGAATCCCAGAAATGGTCTCCCTTGCCGCCGCCAGTGGTATTCTTGATAATGACATCCACAAAGAGCTGTGCCATCAGTTCCTGTCCTTCCACTTCCGAAAGACAGTTCCAGGAATCCGAGTTTTCGGGATTGACCAGATTGAACACACGGACGGTATAGCCTTTGTCACGCAGGTATTCGCTGGACTTTTCGTATAACTCCGATTTGGGATCGCAGATCACCAGGGATTCCCCTCGGGATACACCCTGCAGGATGCGGTTCATACAGAAGGAACGGGTCTTCATGGAGCCGCTGGCACCATAGACTGCCAGGTTGCTGTTGAGCCGTGTCTTCTCCGGCACGCAGACCGCCTTCCGGTCCAGCATGCCCAGCACGATCCCCTGATAACGGTGCAGGTCTGCTACCAGCTCCAGGACGCCGGACATTTCTTTCCGGCTCATCCATCCGGATGTGCCGTAGGTGCCTTTGGCAGAATAGGTGAAATTCCGGTCTTCGTCATATTCTCCGGTATCGCTGTATCCGATCCGCATGACCAGGAGCAGAAGTACCGCAAGAAGTCCGATGCAGATAAATATCCCGTAAATTCCGTATGGCGGATGCACTGCTGCACGGAGGCAGACGGACAGGCCGGGGGAAGCGGGCAGGGGGGAAGTGCCGTCCCCCGGATAGCCGCCGCCCTGCTTCCAGAGGGCATAGTTGCCGATGAACTGCCCCAGGTAGCCGCCCGCATACAGGATGGCAAGGATGGCTATGGGAGCCGTGATCAGCCCTTTCAGTAATTTTTTCTTGTCTATGGGAAAAACCTCCTTTCAAATTTTGCAAAGCTGATGGTGGAAAACTCTGCCTGTCCGCCGCAGGAGCGGTGGAGAACTTCCTTCTGGAAGTCAAAGCAGATAAGGGTTCCTGTCCGTTCCTGCAGCTGGAGCGCCGTATGGAAACGGTTGATGCGGGGGATATCCAGAAAATAGCCGAACAGGACCGGATTTCCGTTCCCGTCCAGGGCGTCATGCTCTATGGGAAGTCCCGCATCCTTTGGGTAAAGGCCCTGCATCAGCATGTGGTCAAGTTCCGATATTTTTACCGGGTCGCATAGGAGCCTTAGCAGCGTATCCCCGTAATGGTCATTGGTCAGGTAGTAAAAATGCGCATAGTTCCCGTCCAGAAGGAAGAAACAGCGGGAACCGGTGTCAGCGCCGGAAAGGATCTGGTAGAAATGTTCCAGGCCGTTCCCAAGGAGCAGGCCGGAAATTTCGGTCCGGGCATACTGAGCAGGCAGCCTTTCGCAGCACAGCAGGAGCTTTAAAAATACCTGTACCTTTATTTCCGCCCGGTAGTCCCATTTCATGGTATAGGAATCTCCGTTATAAGCGGTAAAGATCCCGGATGGCGCAAGGAGTGCGCCGGCCATGCGTGAGCCCCTGATTTTTACGGCTTCAACGCCGATTTCCTTAATCTCACGGGAACTGTAAAAAGCTGGGATGTCCAGGCTTTGGACAGGGGAGCCTCTGGAGGAGAAAACTTCAGGCTTCTCATCCCGGAAGATCCGGACTCCCGCATTCTGCATGGTGACGAAAATTTCAGCCACACGGTGCAGGCGCAGGCGGCGGGAAAATTCGCTCTTTAATTTATGTGTTTCCCCGTTCCCTGTAAGGAAGAATGAAAACCGTTCCGGATTTTCCGCCAGCAGGAAACTCTTTGCCCTGCGGCCCAGGCGGTATCCCCGCAGTTTATCCCGGTAATAAGTACGCAGGAGCCCCTCTTTCTTCAGGAAGGTGATGACGGACTCCTTGTAACTGGTACTGCAGGGAAGGCGTATGAGCAGGGGGACGGGGAATTCGCCGCATATAGCGGTCAGTTCGAGCAGATGGTAGCTGATGGTGTCTTCCCGCGGGAAGCTGTTTTTGTCATGCAAAAGATCACCTCCTTATGACCGGCACAGGGCCGGCATTTCCCCGGTTTTTTACCGGGGTGGCTGAAAACTTCGGTAGATTCCGGGCCGAAGCCAGGCCGGAAAAAGCCGTTTTTTCCGTTTTTTCTCCGGTTCCCGGCATATAGGTCAAAAAATTCCGGAAATGGTCAAAAATCCGATATGGATTTTAAGTCTTTTTCCCGTCTGGAAAGCCATCCGGCAAAGCGGTTTTTTTCCATGATGTAGATACGGGTGCCGTCCTGATCTCCAAGCTCCGTAGTATTGTAGGCATCACACAAGAGTCCGCTGTCGTCTGCCATCACATACAGGGCGATGGTGTCCAGGATCTGTTTCTGCTGCAGGTTGTCATAATCTAAAAGGCACCAGTCCGGCAGTTCATGGTCATATACATGGGAGATACAGACCACACATTCCCGAAACCGGGGCAGGGTGTGCTCCTTTGTGTACTGCCCCAGAACGGCGTGGAGCGGGTCGATCAGGAACAGGCTGCTCTGGCGTGCCTTCTTTTTGGGAAGAAGGCGGGGCATGATTACCTCCAGGATGCCGTTTTCAAAACGGACTTCTATGCCGTGAACTTCTCCGGCTTTTACCAGATATTCTGTCTTGGGAACAGAGGTGGAGGCATAGAGGAGGCTCCTGAGCTGACAGGCGATCCCTTCGGCCCGCAGGGCGGCTTCGGTTGACATGGTTTCATAGTTTTCCGGATAACGCTGGATATCCAAAGAATCCATGGCGCAGATGTTATTGTTCAGCCGTGAAAGGCTGTTCTGGATATCTGCGATCCGGCGTGAGATGATTTTTCGGTCCACTCACATCCCTCCTTTGGTTGTTGTGGCATGAGCGCCCTGTATCATCACAATCAGGGCAGTTTTTGTTTCAGGTTGATTTTTTGTAGTAGCTTACGTTTCCGGCAGCATCCACCGTACAGAATCCGGTAATTCCCGGAAATTCCAGCAGGGGAATCTGTTCTGGGCTGTCCACCAGTACGATACGGCGGCTCCCGCTGTCACGGCTCTGCCGCAGGGCATGGGTGACAAGGGCTTCCTGTCCGGAAGCGACATGGATGATCTCGTACAGCTCGCCGTCAGAGAAAAAAGCGATCTTCACGGGGAACTCACTGGATGAGTGGTATTCAGTTCTGTCAATAAAGTCAAGCAGAACCCATACCGCCTGTACCATGCCCGAATCTGTTTCCATACGGTCATTTCCGTAGGGGAAATATCCCCCCGTGTCTGCCTGCCGGGTGCGTCCCTGTCTGGATAAATAGGAGAGCAGGTTTTTTGTGACATCCTCCTTATCCGGGTAGAACCGGCATAACTGTTTTTCTGAAAGCCCCGGATACATGGATATGATCCGGAGCAGCTCTGCAGCCTCCCGGCCGTACAGGTCTGCCCTTGTCTTCACTGGCGCCACCTTCCTTTCTGGTTTTTTGTAAATGCGTAATCTGTGCGTATAACGGACGTAATAAAAATAAGATTGCGTAATCCGTGCGTATACGGTGTGTAATCCCGTATGCTATCCGGCTTCGTTCTGCCGGCGTATCCGCTCCACGATGTCTTTCAGTTCCCTCCGGTCTGTGGTGATCAGGTCTTTTTCCACAGGGCTTGCCTTAAATTCCACCATGATGTTATTGTTGTTGGTGCTGATTAAGCCGTTGCCCCGTTCAAAGTGGGTGACTTCCATGATTTCCGCATCAGAGAGGTGGAGGGCGCTCTGCACACGCATGGCCTCGTCATCCTCCAGGTTCAGAATGATCTTTGTTTTGGAGTTGTTGATGATGCCTTTCCCAAACCGTCCTTCATCCAGATTGAAAAAGTCGTTTAAGTCCTGGCTGGCACAGACCGCAGAGCCGCCGTATCCGCGGATGGTCTTGAAGATCTCCAGAACAAAATCCCCGGCAAGGCGTGTGCCCGTGGCACCGGCACCGGACAGGAGCTGCCAGCATTCGTCAATAAAGATGGTCTTTTCCTCGGTACGGTCTTCCTTGGCACGGTCCCAGACGAAATCCAGTGCAACAAACATTCCTACAGTGAGCAGGTCTCCGGTCAGGGAAGAAATATCCAGTACGGTATACTTATTGTCCAGGGACACGTTGGTATGCTGGTTGAAGGTGCTGGCGGAGCCGTTTACCAGGCGGTTTAAGATATTTGCCAGGCGTTTGGTGGCAGCCGATTTTTTTAATATTTCGTAAAGGTCTCCCAGCACCGGCATTTCACGGTATTGTTCCGGATTTTTGGGATCTGCCAGGGAAGCGTTGTCATGGGTGATGCCCTTTTTGTTGTAGGTATGGATCAGGGCTTCGTCCAGAAGCTGGCGCTCCTCATGGTTCATATCCGGGATCAGCAGGCTGAAAAAGATATGGAGCCGCTGGATCTTCTCTGCCAGTTCTGAGAGCTGGATGCCGGGACCATCCAGCAGTTCGTTCACAGTGCGGTCCACCTGCCGGATCTCCATTACATTGATACAATGGGGGCTTGCCGGTGAGACCTGGATAAATTCACCTCCCACGTTGGCGCAGGCCCGGTGGAATTCGTGTCCCTTTAACGGGGCAATGATAAAAATGGGGATTCCCTTGCGCCGCATCCGCAGAGCCATAAGCTGCATGGTAAAGGTCTTGCCTGCACCGGAGGTTCCCAGGATTGCCATGTTTGCGTTTTTGTAGACGGCAGAATTGAAGATATCCACAATGATCAGGGAGCTGTTGTATTTATTCACTCCTAAAAGGATGCCGTTGTCATCACACATCTCATAGCTGGTGAAGGGGTAGCAGCTTGCAGCGCCCCCAGTCAGGAGATTGCGCTTGCTGCGTTCATACAGTCCTTTTTCCACAGATACAAGAGGCAGGGCAGTGAGGAATGCCTGTTCTTCCCGGAAGTGGCAGGAGGATACCCGCATGTCCTGGGAGAGCAGCAGCTTTTTCATCTCGCTGACCTTCCATTCCAGATCCTCTTCGCTGGGAGCCGTAATGGTGATCAACAGGTTCATAAAGTAAAAATCTTCATTGTTTGCCAGTCCTTCTTTCAGGAAATAGCCGCTCCGGATAGCGCTGTCGATATCATCAAAGTCCGTGTTGGTGTCGCTGGCATCCTTGATCCGGGAACGGTTGATGCGGAGCTGCTGGCCCACCTTCTGGATGATGCGCTCTTTTGGCTGGCGGGAGAGGAACATGTCCAGGTCGATCCCGTCCCCGGCATTGACCATCAGGCTGAGCCAGCCGGCCGGCACATGGGTTCTATAGCCGTCAGAGGGGATCAGCAGGTAAGCATAATAGAGTCCGTCAATGCAGATGTACCTTCCGTGGGTAAAGTCAATACTTGTTGGAGCGATAAATTCCCCGGCCGGGATATGGTCGATCTCCGCCTCCCTTCCGTCTGCCAGGTACTGTGCCACCACCTCTTTTGCCCGGACAGGGAGGGGTTTTGCGGCGCTCTCATTCCGGCACAGGAGATTATAAAGGACATCTATGGTAAACTCGTCTTCGTTATCCGGCAGAACCACTTCATTCCCGCACTGGCGGAGATAATTGGATGCAGTATGGACGGCGGACTGCAAAGAGCCGATGGCCTCCCCTTCCTCGTCCGTGCGCCTTGTGTTCCCCCAGGGTTCATATTCAAAGATCAGGAAGAACCGGCGTGTGACCGCTTCACGGGAACAGATCTGCTGGATGAACTGCAGGTAATCTTCCTGCATGAGCAGGCACTGTTCATTGGTTTCCTGCGCCATCTCCCGGCGTACTGTGTCCATGTGGCGTCCGATATCTGCCCGGCGGGTCAGTACCTTGAACTGGAGCTTTACGGGGCTTATCTTTAAATAAGAAACAAAGGAATAGATAATGCTCCTCTGTTCCCGGACACTTCGGAGCAGGAAGTTGATGGGGATCACCTCCACCACCTTGACATACCGGTGGTCTTTTGTGTAAATGATGCCGTTTTCTATCCTGCTGATGGGCAGGTAGTCTGCCACCGGATTTAAGTGGGTAAACTGGGGTTCCGGTGTATACAGCGGTTTTTTGGCAGAGTGGTTCTTTTTATGCGGGCTGTTTCTGTGAGCCGGTTTTCCCAATTTTCCAGAGGTCTTTTTTCCGGAATCCTTTTTTGAAGTCCTCTTATTTCCTTTGGAAGATTTTTTTGTCTGTGTTCCGGCCTGCTGCTTTGCCTGTGGCTGGCTGGGACGGAGTTTCTGTCGTATTTCATATCCTTTCACCTGGTCAAATTCTGCGGGAAAATCTTCTTCCCCTTTGCGTTTCCAGCCGGATATGCCGCTGATCCTGTCATTTTTACCGGAGGCTTTATTTCTGGTCTGTTTTTCATCCGGGGCAGCATACTCTGATGTCATGGTTTTCCCATGATGATTTTTTTTCTGCTGATGTTCTTTTCTGCCCTTTTTTGTGCCGGAGACTTTCTGCAGCGTTTCCTGGCCTTCGCCGCCTACGATACGGCGGTTCTTCATATATTTTAAGAAGATGACCAGGAAAGACGACAGGCTTTCCCCAGATATGCCGATCAGGGCAAACAGGACGAGGGGCAGGGCTGTCAGGCACAGCACGATGATCCGTGCAGTCAGGCTCAGGGGAAGGAACAGGAAGACCGGCAGCCCGGTCACGGCAGCCAGGATGCCGGCCTCGATTACATTCCTTGCCCGGAACATGCCACCGAAAAATGTGCCTGTATCCACAAAGTTCGGCGGGATGATATAGGTATCATGGTCATTTTGATTATTCATGTAATAGTACCTCTCTTTCGCAGTGTGTCAGTTCCGGCCATGGGTAAATTCAGAGCGGAACCGTCCGTAAACAGGTTTCATGGCCGGACTGGGGCAGGGCGGCTCAGCCGATGATCCAGAAAGGGCCGCCGGCGCCGGCACGCCTGCTGGCTTCATTCAGTATGATGGAAAGATCCCAGAGCTGTCCGCTCCGTCTGTAGCTGGCGGGGTCCGCCACCAGGATCTTCCCATCCTTTACGCCCCGCAGCACGATAAAATGGCCGCCGCTTGTAAAGTGTCCCTTTGACATGATAGCCACCACCAGTTTCCCGTCTGCCAGGGCATCCAGTATCCGCTGGGGTTCCGAGGGGGAGCAGCCGGAAACGGCAAGTCCCCAGTGTGCAGCGGCCCCTGGGATCAGGGCATGGTAGGAACCGCTGCCTTTGCACCAGTAGCCGTTCTCATAAGCCCACCGGGCCATCTGCTCAGGGTCAACAGTTTCATCTGCCAGGGAGGATACCACAATCGCCATGGATGTTGGACCGCAGCCGTAGCCGCCGATATGGTCGGTGCCGTAGGGCTTACCGGCGTAGCGTTCATCCAGCTGGTTGAAGTAGACAACCTCCGTGGCTCCGTCCGTGAAACGGACATCGCCCAGGGAAGGGATGCTGTTTCCTTCCCAGTCCTCCAGGTTCTGTATCAGCCCGTCCCCCAGAAAAAGGCTTAAATTTTGTGCATAATCCGAGGCAAGGCTTTTCTGCTCATCCGTAAGGGCAAATACCTGGTCGGCAAAATAGGCTTCCCCATTATAGGAAATGGTATAGATCATCCATTTCTCTGATATGGTCGTTTCTTCTCCGGTATCCGGGTCTTCTACTGTTTTTTCCCGTATTTCCTCTGTCCGCTGGTAGGAATAGAGGTGGGATTTCCCCCGGCGCATGACAGCCGCCATGTCAGCAATGGAGATATCCGCAAAGTCCTTTTCCTTCGCCGCACAGTACTGAGAGATAAACAGGTTTGCATTGTATACGGGGCCCAGCTCATAAGGGTTGATGACCTCCATGCCGTCCCCGCCGGAGACAGAAAAATCACGCTCGATCCGGTTCATGACATCCTCCATGCCTTCGCCCAGGATGGTGCTGATGGTGTAGGTGATGGTATTGGCATTTTCCACAAGGGCATTTTCACTGTTCAGGATGGGTGTTTCCGGGTCCGCAGGGGAAAATGCGGAGGAAAAGCCGTCAAAGAGCAGCCCGGGGAGCATGAGCACGAACAGCACCGGGAGCAGCAACAGTACAGCGGCTGCCGCTGCGAACTTTCCAACGGCTTTCCGTCCTTCCCATAATGCCCCGGCTGCCGCGCCATAGGGACCGCCTGCAGCGGCACCCTTTGCAGCCCCGGATACCGCCTTTCCCACTTTTACGGCGCCTCTGGCAAGGTGTGCCGCAGAAGCTCCGGTTTCAAGGGCCTCATTCAGTCCGTTTTTCTGTTGTTCTGCCATTTATAACCTGTCCTTTCTCTTCGGTGCCGGAGGCATCTTTTTCACGATGGATTCCTGATAAGCGATGGAACCGTCAGCCGCCATGTAGGGCGATTTCTCCACGGCGTCCTGTGCATACTGCTTATACCAGGAAGTGCCGTCCACAGCCTGCACGGTAGTGTATGCCCCTTCCGGCGGGGTATACTGATCCGCATGATACATGCCGAAGGAAATACCCTCCGGGTGTTCTTCAGAGATCTCCGTGCCGGTGATGCGCCCGCCCCCGATCTCTACGCCTGTAAAGGATGGTACATGCTGTGCGCCCTCTTCCAGGGCGGCATAGCCCATGTAGGAACAGAGGGCCTGGGCACCCTTTTCTCCGGTCATGGAACCCAGGTCTGCCATGTTCCCCGTTGCCACCGTACCGATCACGCTGTTGGCAAAATCGCCGCCTTTCACAACGGAAGATGCATACATGTTTCCGCCGATGCCGGCAGATACGGCGGATGCGAAACCGCCGATCCCGGTCCTGGAAGTCCGCTCACTCTGCTGATTCGTTTCCGTGTGGGCAGTAGCTGTGCGTATGGCGCTGTTTGTGACCTGGCGGCTGACCACCCCGGCAAGGCCGCCTGCCATGAACCCGCCCGGACTTCCGGGTGAGCCGGAGCCTGTGTTCACATGGGAGGAGCTGCTGTGGCCGCCGCCGAAATGCTGGCGGGAAAAGTTCCGGACTGCGCCTACACCCCTTGCGGCGATCATGGCTTCCGCGATCATGGAACCACCCGTATGCCCTACGTTGACGCCTATGCTGGACATGAAAGAGTCAATCTTTTGGGACACCTTTAAAAATGCGATGGCACACAGGAACCATACCAGGACATTACCCGATACTGCCTCCCGGCCTGCCGCATCCACCTGGGCCTGGGCATCGCTCTCCGAAAAGGCAAAGGCCGTCTGGCAGGACAGGCAGAGGATGAGCACGGTCAGAAAAGCCATCGTCAATATTTTTTTATATCTTTTCATGGTTATCATCTTTCCTTTCTATTTCAGTTCCGCATGTTTTTTCACAGTGAAAGCGGGTTCGCAATAAAAGCCCCGACCATGCTCGTGAACAGGCGCAGGCACCAGGCATTCATGAGCAGGAGAAAGACCTGCCCGCCGAACATCCGGCACCAGGATTTGAAAATGTTAGAGGTGGACTGGGAGGCTCCCATGGAAAAAGCCACGGGTGCCGTGTAGACCAGCACCCCCAGGAGGACATACCGCTCTGCTGCTTCAAAAAGGAGCTTTAAGTAGTTCCATGCCAGCACCAGCACAACGATCAGGGCGATCAGGGCCACAGCCCCGTTGGCGCAGACGCCGATGATGGCCAGCATCACCGAATTGAAATCGGCAAAGCTTAATGCCGGCAGGTCGGAATCCATGATCCAGTGGTATGGGGTGCCGCCGATCTTTAAGACCGTGTCCACGATGCCGTCCGAGAAGTAGGCCAGCAGGATGAAGAGGACGGAGCGGATGCTCAGGCGCACCGGGTCCTCTGCTTCAATGCCGGCTCCCAGCCCGAAGTTTTTGAACAGCTGCCATATCCAGTTTAAAAGGATGAGGCCGATGGCCAGCGCCACAAAGACTTTATACATGGTCTCCGCAGCAGGAAAGTAGCGGAGAAACACGGTCATGTCGCAGCCCAGCGCCCCCAGGACTGAAGTGGTGATAAGGTCAAGGCCGTGCATCACCTGTTCGGCGATCCATTCCACAATGCCGTCTAAGATACCCATAAATGATCACTCCTTTCCGGTGTCAGCCGTTCCACTTGCCGTCCGCAAAGAACGGGGTGATGTAGGCCATGATGAAGCCAAGCCCGTTTAAGATCGCCCAGGTGATGCAGATACGCTTCAGCCATGCGCGGCTCTCATCCACCGTGCGGCCGGAGCGGGAGAAGTTCATCATCAGCAGGGCAACGGAAGCTGTGACAATAGCGGCAACGGTAGAGATAAGCACGATCTGGTTATAGACATCCTTCATGATCTCCGTGGCTTTTGTCCATACATCTGCGGCATAGGCCGGCTGGGTAAACATCAGGAACATCATGGAACTGAGGAAGGCATAATAAGCTGCCTTTGCGGGGGAGAACCTGGGTTTTGGTTTCTTTCCTGCCGTGGCAGGCGTCTGCAGTTTGTTTTTCAGTCTCAATTTGTGGACCTCCTTTAAATAAGATTTGGATGTGGAAAGAAAGACCATGCCGCAAAAGCGGGCATGGTCTTTTTCCGCCGGGCCGGCAGGTGAGAAAACCGTGAGTTTTGCTGGGAAAGGCGCAAAAAAGGCACCTCTTTTGGAAAGGTGCCATGTCAGCCCGGATTGCTTCTGGATACAGTTTTAAGCATATTTAGTGTAGCATATCCCTATTTACGGCGAAAGAGCAGAACCGTGCCAATTTTGTGCGGGATTGTGCCAATTTTGTGCCAGATATTTTGGAAAACAAAAAATGAAAAATTTTCGATGATCTGCAGAAAAAGAAGATAAGCTCCTTTATTTATATAGCATATGGGTTACATCCGAAATATGGAAGGCTCTTTGTACCTTGACAATTTTATAGCACCATTCAGGAGTTATACAGGCGCAGACGGATAGTGTGCGATGACCATGTGTGAGCCCGCCCTCTGTTTAAAAATTGCATAGCAATACCTGAAATACGCGGCAAATATATTGGCGCAGGAAATGACCTGATTGAGTGTGTACGAATGACACTCCCCTGATTATAAGTAGGAAAAACGCTAATTGCAGTTGAAAAACGGAACATTCGATTCGTATAAGATATATGAAGCGGATTTATATCAAATGCCATACGGATACCATTTCAGCTGCAAAAAACAAAGAGAGGAGGCAGACAATGGCAGCAGATATAGATAATGAAGTGGCAGTTGATCAGCAGGTATACCTGGCAGGCGATATTCAACGTATGCTTGGAATAGGAAAGAGTAAATCTTATACCTTCCTTGAAGAGGTGTATAGGCAGAAGAATCCGCCGTTCAAAGTTCTTAAAATCGGTAAGCTTTTCAGAGTGCCAAAGCGGGGCTTTGATGAGTGGCTGAATGGCGGTCTATAAGTAGTGAGGTGATTTAGTGAAGCAGCCAGCAAAGAAAAACGGAGTTGTTTTTTATGAAGAGACTTCCTGGTTCCACAGAGTAAAGCTGTTGCAGCCGGATGGTTCAGTAAAGTATAGTAAGCGCGGAGGCTTTCAGAGTGAAGAAGAGGCGGAAGCCAGTTATTACCAGTATGAGAAAGAATTCAAGAAAGCTTCCAGAGCCTATCAGTTGTCGGCAAAGCCTAATCCGGATGTGGATTTAAAAGATTATCTGCTGTATTGGTTTGAGGATGTATTTTCCCAGAGGATTGAGAATACAACCCGCATGGTATGCGCATACGTGCTGTATGACTTGATCCTGCCGAATATGCAGCAGAACATAAAATTGCGGTATGCCAATGAGGAGTATTTTGACTCCCTGCTGGCCGTTGTGTCAAAGACATGCGAGTCCGCCGGTAATAAGTCCAGAGAGTTTTTGAACATGGCGATGAAAGAGGCTGTAATACAGGAATATATCAGGGTTAATCCGATACTGGCAACGAAACCATATCCGAGGAAAAAGCCGACGATTATTGTCTTAAACAAAGCAAATGTAAAAAAACTCCTGAAAGCTGCTTACAACAGCGGATGGTATCTGGAGATTCTGCTGGGTCTGTTCTGCGGACTCAGAAAAGGCGAGATTTCAGGCTTGAAATTCGGAGATTTTGATGCTGAAAACAGGACGATCTATATTCAGCGGCAGATTACGTCAAACCCTGTGATTCCAAAGGGGGAAAGAAAAATTCAATCGTATGAGGTTATAGAGAAAGCGCCGAAGACAGATAACAGTTATCGGCTGCTGCGGATACCGGAGGCTGTTGCGGAGGAAATTGAAAAAAGAAAAGTTTTGGTTGAGGCAAATAAACAGCAGTATGGCGAACAGTATTTTGACCACGATTATATCTCGTGCCAGGAAAACGGCCTGCCGCATTCCACCGCCGCCATGAACAGCGCTTTGACAAAATTATGCTCCAGAAACGGCCTGCCCCACATTACAGTTCATGGGCTGAGACATATGTATGCAACAATATTGATAGAGCAGAAAGTTCCTTTGATCAAGATATCTGCTCTGCTGGGACATGCAAGTGTCAATACAACATTTGAATATTATTGTGAGGTCATGGATGAAAATGAGCAGATCATTACTTTTATGAATCATACTTTTGTTCCGGAAGGGAGTGTGTCTGCATGTTAGATCTGAGTTTGAAAAATTATGTCGATTGGAGAGTGGCACAGGTAATGCCTGTGCGCTCCGGCTTCGGCTACAGGGTATTTTTGAAATATCCGGACGGAAGCGAAAAACCACAGCAGAAGTCCGGATTCAAAACAGAGAAGGAGGCGAATAAGGCAAGAGAGAAGACGATCGCAGAATTATATAATGGTACGTTTGTTGTGTACACAAAGGTTAGTGTTGCTGATTTTATGATATTCTGGCTTGAAACGGATCTGAAAAAGCGTACTGAAAGCCATGAAACTTATTATAATTATTGTGGGACAGTAAAGAACCATATCATACCTGTTCTGGGCAGGAAGAAAATGACGGATGTTACCCGCGGAGACATTCAAAAATTGTTTAATACCAAGGCAGAGTATTCGAGGCCGGTAGCAGAGCTGGTAAAAACAATCATGAATGTCTCTTTTCGTTATGCGGTAACGAACAAAGTGATCCAGGCCAGCCCGGTGGAGGGGATAGGACTTCCCAAAGCGGAAAAGCCGCAGCAGAAATCAGGTTTCAGAACCCGGAATATCAACACGCAGAAAACACTGACGATGGAGCAGATACAGATTTTACTGGAAAAAAGCAGAGATACCCCGATCCACATGCAGGTACTGTTTAATGTGCTTATGGGGCTCCGCAGATCCGAGATCAATGGTGTCAAATATTCGGACGTTGATTATATCAACCGTACCTTAAAAGTGGAACGGCAGTTAGGGAGAGTACATAACGCAGCAAAAGAAGACTTTGCTCCAAAAACTTTTACGAAACAGGAGGTAGGATTAAAGACAAAATCCAGTTACAGAGAAATTCCGATTCCTGATTATGTCTTTGAGGCAATCTTAAAGGAACGGCAGGTGTATGAGAAAAACAGAAACCGCAGAAAGA
>CAJTVL010000068.1 GCA_910579425.1 uncultured Lachnospiraceae bacterium
GAAAGTTTTTAGATATGCATCAGTTTAATGAATTGGCTGGGCGCTGAATTGTAACATAGTAACATGGGAGGGCAGCCTGGAAAATGGTTTTTGTTGACAATTATGTAAAGAGAGTTTACACTTTAATAGTAATCATTACTATTTTTAGGAACAGCCGGTTAGTCCTTCTTTGCCAGGCTGACTGGATTGGAATGGAGGGTTTCAGAAAATGAACAAAAATGTGTTTCACAAGCTTTCTTACGGAGTTTATGTAGTCAGCGCCTGGGACAACGGAAGGCCCACAGGATGTACTGCTAACAGCGCCATGCAGATTACATCTTCGCCGGCAACCATTGCGGTGAGCATCAATCACGACAATTACACAAACAAATGTATTAAGGAAACAGGAAGATTTGCCGTTTCGATTCTTGCCCAGGACAGCCTTCCCTCAATTATAGGGACCTTTGGTTTTCAGTCCGGCAAGGATACGGACAAATTTTCTCAGGTAGAATATCGTGTGGCGGATCTCATGCCGGTGGTGGCAGATTCCTGCGGCTATATTACCTGTGAGGTAATTGACAGTATGGAAACCGCCACCCACACTGTATTTCTGGGCGAGGTAAAAGGAGCGGAAGCCTTCGGAGACAGGGAGGCTATGACCTATTCCTATTATCATAAAGTAATCAAGGGCAAAAGTCCCAAAAATGCACCTACCTATCTCCCGGAAGCAGAATAGCCGGAAGAGATTTTCATCAGAGGTAAAGGGGTTATTTGGAACGGAAGTAAAATAAAGAAAGGGTATACAAAGAGATGGAAGAATCAATGAAGGATTATGAGGTGGAGCTGGAGGCTTCCTTTCGGAAGATCAATGAGGGGGATGTGATCCAGGGAACGGTGATTGATGTAAACGAGAACGAGGTGACTCTGGATCTGAAATATTATACTCAGGGCATCATCAAGGCGGAGGATATGAGCAATGATCCCGGATTTTCTGTTTTAAATGACGTGAAGATCGGGGATGTAGTCGAAGCCTCGGTGGTCAAGATGGATGACGGACAGGGAAATATCCTGCTTTCTAAAAAAGAAGCCAACGAAGTACTGGCATGGGATGTGCTGGAGCGTTATCTGGAAGAAAAAACCGAATTGACCGTAAAGGTCAGTGAGATCGTCAAGGCAGGAGCGGTTGCCTGGGTGGAAGGAATCAGAGGATTTATCCCCGCTTCCCAGTTAGACATTTCTTATGTGGAAGATTTGAGCGTTTTCCAGGGAAAAGAATTGACTGTTCGGGTCATAACTGTGGACCGGGAAAAAGAAAAGCTGGTATTGTCCGCAAAGGAAATTTTAAAGGAGCAGGCTAAAGAGGCCCGCGATCATAAGATTGCCATGCTGGTGCCTGGGGCGGTTTTGGAGGGAAGAGTAGAGAGCCTGCAGCCCTACGGCGCATTCGTGGATTTGAAGGACGGTTTAAGCGGTCTGGTGCATATTTCCCAGATCAGCCAGAGAAGGATCAAAAAACCTTCCGAGGTGTTGAGGGTGGGAGATACGGTGAAGGTGAAGGTTTTAAACACCAACGACGGAAAGATTTCATTGAGTATGAAGGCGGTTTCCGAGGGGCAGGAGGCAGAAGCGGTGGAAAAGGTAGACACCTCCAAATACAGCTCGAAGGAAAGTTTCGGCACAAGTCTTGGAGATTTGCTTGCAGGACTGAATATTAAATAGGGTGGATCAATTTATGGTCAAGTTCAAATATTGTCTTTTTGATTTAGACGGTACTTTGACCGATCCTAAGGAGGGCATTACCAGGTCAGTACAGTATGCCCTCCGTTCTTTTGGGATAGAAGAGCCTGACCTGAAAAAGCTGGAAGGATTCATCGGCCCGCCCTTAAAGGACAGCTTTCGGGAGTATTATGGCTTTGGAGAGGAACAGGCCGCAAAGGCTATTTTGGCCTACAGGGAGCGATTCGTCCCTATTGGCATACTGGAAAACCGAATTTTTCCAGGGGTACCCGCTATGCTTTCCAATTTGAAGAATAGAGAAATATCCTTAGCTGTTGCGTCCAGTAAACCCACCAATTTTGTACACCGGATTTTGTCGCATTTCGAGATAGAGCAACTTTTTACTGTGATTGTGGGCAGCGAGTTGGACGGAAGTAGGACCGCAAAGGAGGAAGTGGTGGAAGAGGCTCTTAAGGAGCTTGGCGTGCTTGCGCTTCCAAAGGAACAACGGCATAAAAGCTGCGCTATGGTGGGGGACAGAAAATTTGATATTCAGGGGGCTAAATCCAATGGGATTACAGGCATAGGGGTAAGCTTTGGATTTGTCGCGCCGGGAGAACTGGAGGCGGCAGGCGCTGCGTTTATTGCCGGTACGGTGAAGGAGCTGGAAGCTTATCTTCTGGGAGAAGTATGACGGAGATTGCCGGTGGGCAGGGAGATTACAATGGGTAATTTTTTCAGGATGATCAATATAAGATGGAGCAGGGAGGAGATTGCCGGCTGGGGTTCCCTGCGCAAAACGGCATATCTGCTTTTGCCGCTTTTGTTTTATTTCCTGGTTCATGACGGGGCGGAAATCCTTTTATGGGCCGGGCTTGACGGGATTATGACCTCCGGCAGCAAGTCTTTGACCTCTTTTTTGACGGATAATGCCTATACGGTAAACGGTCTGATCAATGGCATTGCCATTTTAGCAGGCGTGGGGGCTATCTGGCGGGCAATCCGGGGGGAAATCAGGGAAGAAGACAGAAAAGGGGCTTTTGTGACAGACTATATGGTTCTCGGGGCGCTGGCTCTTTTGACGGCCCTGGGGCTTAATCTTCTCTTTTCCCTGCTGGGCTTAACGGGAAGCTCTCAGGGGTATGCGCAGACGGCCAGGGCCCAATATGGGGTAAACTTCGGGGCAGGGCTTTTTCTGTATGGGATCCTGTCGCCTGTGGCGGAGGAGGCTGTCTTTCGGGGACTAATCTACAACAGGATGAAACGATGCTTTGGTTATTCCATTGCGCTTGTGGTCTCTTCCCTGTTTTTTGGCTGTTACCATGGAAATTTGGTGCAGGCTCTCTATGGAACACTGCTGGGGCTTCTGATTGCCTGGGCCTATGAAAAATACGGCAGCTTTGCAGCGCCCGTGCTTTTTCATGCCGCGGCAAATGTGAGTGTTTATGCCATGACCTACTATAATAGTCTGGGCGCTATGAGCAGGGAGGTAAGTATTGGCGTCATAGCGGTTTCTCTAGTCGGGGCGGGGGTGTGTCTGCGGTATATTTCTCAGAAGAAAAGTCTTTCCATGTCGTAATCTTAACTTCCGGGGAGCGCGAAGCGCGGAGCATTCGGCTTTCATGTGGTGGTGTGCCATGCTTCGCCAGCGGCGCAAGCCCGTTGATTAAGAATTATCTTATCCGATGGAGGAAAGGTAGAAAGGAGAGAAAGTGAAAACAAAGACTCAAAACACGATAGGGAAAAACCTTCGAGAAATTGTAAAGGGACTTTCTTCTTATGGAAATGGTCTCGTATTCTCCTTATGTCTGCTGACGGCAGCTTCCTTTTTGCTTCCGCTTTTGGCAACCGTGATTTCAAGTACGGCGGTGAAGATGATTACGGCACAGGTGTCCATTCGCCGTTTTATTTTGCTGATGGCCCTGCTCTCAGCCCTTTATGTGTCAGTCAGCATCGGAAAATCAATGGGAGAGACCTTCTACTATAAGCGGTTGTCCATGGCAAAGGTACGCCAGTTCACGCTCCCGCTGTGTGAGAAAATTTTGACCACGGATTATGGAAATATGGAATCCGGGGAAAATCAAAAGAAATTCCGGGCGGCTGTCCACAGCATCGGCGGAAACTCCGGGCCGGAAAAGCTCATGCATCTCATCCCTGAGCTGGTGATCAATTTGTTGGGGCTTTTTTCTTATAGCTTTCTGATTATTCGCGTGAGTCCTTTGATTCTGGCGGTTCTTTTTGTGATGACTGTCATCAATGCAGGAATGAACCAGTATGCGAGATCTTATCAGCAAAAGCACTGGCCTGAAAAATGGAATGAGATCTGCCGCGCCTCCTATGTCTATCGGCGCAGCGTTGGCTCGGAATACGGCAAGGATATCCGTATTTATGGAATCAAAAAATGGTTCCATGAAGTTTTTCAGGACATTACCAGAAAGGAAGTGCGCTGGCACATCAAGGTGGAGCTGCGCTATCTGATTCCACATCTTTCGGACAGCCTGTTTTTGTGCTTGCGCGATGTGATTGCTTATGGGATTTTGGTCGGTATGTTCATGGATGGCCTTATGGATGCGACAGGTTTTACGTTCTATTTGGGGATCATTACGGGTTTTTCCACCTGGATGAATGATTTGGTGGGGGCCTTCTCCAGCATAGCCAGGGCAAATTTAGAACTCGATCAATATCAGGAGGCGCTGCGCATTCCTGACCGCGCCAACCACGGAAAAGGACTGGATATCAAAAAACTGAAAACTCCTTTGGAGATCACTTTTTCGCATATCTGTTTCCGCTACCCGGGAGCGGACTGCGATGCCCTCCATGATCTCTCCTTTACAATCCAGGCTGGGGAAAAGCTTGCACTTGTAGGGGCCAACGGGGCAGGCAAGACCACCATCGTCAAGCTTCTGTGCGGTTTCTATCAGCCGGACTCCGGCCAGATACGAATCAATGGGCATTGTGTGTCCGACTTTAACCTGGAGGAATATCAGAAGCTGATCGGGGTAGCTTTTCAGGATATCATGACCCTTGCGTTTACAATCTCCGAGAATATCTCAGGAGTACCCAGACAGGATGGGGACGAGACAAAGATTGAAAGCAGCTTACGGGCCGCAGGTTTATGGGAAAAGGTGGACAATTTTCCTGACAAGGCACAGGCTTTTTTGGGGACGGCGCTTTCCTCAGAGGGAGTAGGGTTAAGCGGCGGGGAGATGCAGAAGCTGATTTTTGCCAGGGCCCTTTATAAGGATGCCCCGCTGCTAATCCTGGACGAGCCCACTAGCGCATTAGATCCTCTGGCTGAGTCGGAATTGTACCAGAATTATTGTGGTCTGACCAGAGACAAAACCTCTGTCTTTATTTCCCACCGGCTATCCAGCACCCGTTTCTGTGACCGGATTTTTTTCCTGTCAGAGGGGGCTATCCAGGAGTCGGGCAGCCATGAGGAGCTGATGCAAAAGGGCGGCGCCTATGCGCAGATGTACGAAATCCAGAGTCACTATTATCGTGAGGAACAGTTGAACAACGAGAGAAAGGAGGCCGCCTTTGAGTAACAATAAGTTTTCTTTACATAGGGAAATGCAAAAGCTAATCAGGATTCTTTTTCAGGCTTCCAAGTGGATGTTTCCCATTATGATCTTGCAAAATATGATCCTGTCCCTGCTTCCCTTCCTGAATATCTGGTATGGATACCGGATTTTGGACGAGATGCTCTCGGGCTCTTCCAAGGACGCGGTCATGGCTCTGGTGTGGCAGATGGTTCTCTGGAACCTGGGGCTGGGTGTTTTGGCGAAATGCCTGGAGCGCTGCCGGATTGTCCTGCGGGAGCAGGTGTACTTAAAGGTGGATGAGACCATCATTGACAAGACGCTGGCGATGGATTACGAGATGATGGAATCAAAATACCGCGCCAATCTTTTACGTACCGTACAGGAAGGCCAGAGCGCGGGAAATGACATCTGTACTTTTTGTGATAAGCTTTGCGGTGTGATTCAGGATATGTTTTCATTGGTGTACGCCGTGACTCTGCTTCACACAATTTTTACAAGCCATCCTGTGGCTGGGGAGCTTTCAGGTATTACGGCTTTTTGTTCCTCTTCCGTAGCGTCTGCGGTGCTGCTATTGCTCTATCTGCTGGTGATCCTGGGGGAAGCAGCGGTGGTCATGAAGCAAAACCGGCTGTACGATGAAGCCTATCAGGATAATCTTTCCAGTAACCGGAGGATGGAGTATTTCTATGAGTTGATTTTTTATGAATACAAGAATGGTAAGGATTTTCGGCTCTATCGGATGGAAAAGCTGCTGCTTACCTATTTAAGGCAGTTTTTTGACGGCATCAGGGAGAGAACCTCACGTTTCCTTAGCGATTCCTCCAAGTTGGACGCTTGTACCCTGGCGGCGGAGGGGACCCTTTTATTTCTGGCCTATCTTTTTGTGGGGGTGAGAGCGCTCTCGGGAAGCATAAGCGTTGCAGAGGTTTTGAAGTATGTATCGACGCTTACGCTATTTAGCCAGGCCTGCAAATCTTTGATGAACCGTTATGGGGAATTAGAAAGAATCCTGTTTTCCCTGCAAAATTATTCCAGATACCTGGAGCTGGGGAATGAGCAGTCCAAAGGAATGCTGCCCGTAGATGCATTGAATAGAGCGGAAGAGGAAGGCGGCCCTGCGGAAGGGAAGCAGGATGGGGCAAAGAAAGCTTTCCGTGGTTTGACGTTGGAATTTAAAGACGTATCCTTCTCCTATCCCGACAGCAGCGAAAAAATCTTAAGCCACTTTTCTTTGAAGCTGGATTTGCAGGGAAAGCTTGCGCTGGTGGGAAAAAACGGCGCCGGGAAATCTACTTTTATCAAGCTTTTGTGCCGTCTCTATGATCCCACCCAGGGGCAGATCCTGATCAACGGAGTGGATATCCGCTCCTATGACCGGGGAGAATATATGAAACTTTTTTCTGTGGTATTTCAGGATTTTAAGCTGTATGCTTTTGGACTTGGCGCAAATGTGGCGGCTCAGGAAGATTATGATGAGGACAAGGTGTGGAGCGCGCTGGAAGATGCGGGAATCCGGGAGCGCGCAGAGGAGTTCCCCCAGGGGCTTGAGACCTTGCTCTATAACTGGTTCGAGGGCGGCGTTGAAATTTCAGGAGGGGAGGAACAGAAGATAGCCATTGCAAGGGCGCTGTATAAGGACGCGCCAATCGTGATTTTGGATGAACCTACCAGCGCCTTAGATCCCATCAGCGAGTATGAGATCTATAAAAAATTCGACCTGCTGGTAAAAGATAGGGCAGCGATTTACATTTCCCACCGGATGAGCAGCTGCCGTTTCTGCGATCAGATCCTGGTGTTCGAGCATGGCAGGGTGACCCAAAAGGGAAGCCATGAAGAACTTATGAAAGAGAAAGGGCTCTATGAGGAGCTGTGGAATGCGCAGGCACAGTATTATCGTACCGTTATATGACGTTGTATAGGGATTTTGCCATCGTGTGACTTTCTTAAAATAAAAAAGTGTAAAGGCTTTAATCATTTTCAACAGGCTTTACACTTTTTAAGTTTTAGAGGTTATTTGGTTGTTTGCTGCTCTTTAACAAAATTAAGTTCCGTCAAATTGATACCGGAAGCTGTAAGGATCACTTTTAATTCTGTATATCTTTTTTCATTTTTTATATTATGTGTTATAAAAAATGGAGCATACGGGACTTGAACCCGTGACCTCCACACTGCCAGTGTGGCGCGCTCCCAACTGCGCTAATGCCCCATAAGAAAAGTATAACATAAATTTCATAAAAAACAACAAAAAAATAATTGGCAGATATTTGATATGAAATCAGCAAAAAGACACACAATAATTCAATAAATATAAAATAGGCAAATAATCAGACAATTTCGCAAATATTCGTTATTTACAACCGGTGAAAACAGGTGTATATTATAACATACAGGTCGCAAAGGAGCGTACAAGAGAGCCCCTTTGCGACCTGTTTTTCGTCCCATAAAATATCCGAAGTTTTTGTGGGACAAAAACCCACTCTTTTGGATAAGGAGGAAAAGAATATGTTTGATGTGAAAAATACCCATCCCAGGGCGCCCTTATACCGGCAGGAATTTGAGCATGATAACTGCGGGATCGGGGCCTGCGTGAATATTAAAGGAGTAAAGAGCCGGGAGACGGTGGTAAACGCCCTTAAGATTGTGGAAAATTTAGAGCACCGCGCCGGGAAGGATGCGGAAGGCAAAACCGGCGATGGGGTTGGAATCCTGACTCAGGTTCCCCATAAGTTTTTTAAGAAGGTGACGGCCCCTTTGGGGATCGCTATCGGAGAGGAGAGGGAATATGGCGTCGGCATGTTTTTCTTCCCTCAGGAGGAGCTGCGGAAAAATCAGGCCAAAAAGATGTTTGAGATCATTGTGGAAAAAGAAGGTCTTACCTTCCTGGGCTGGCGGGAAGTGCCCACAGAGCCTTCCGTGCTGGGGCATAAGGCTGTGGAGTGTATGCCCCACATCATGCAGGCGTTTATCAAAAAGCCGGCTGAGGTGGAGAAGGGCGTGGCCTTTGACAGGCTTTTGTATGTGGTGAGGCGGGTGTTTGAGCAGTCCTCGGACAATACCTATGTGGTGTCCTTATCCAGCCGGACGATCGTGTATAAGGGGATGTTTCTGGTAGGGCAGCTCCGCACCTTTTTTGCGGATTTGCAGGATAAGGATTTCGAATCGGCCATTGCCATGGTGCATTCGAGGTTTTCCACCAACACTAATCCAAGCTGGGAGCGGGCCCATCCCAACCGGTTTATCGTACATAACGGGGAGATCAACACCATCCGGGGCAATGCGGATAAGATGCTGGCACGGGAAGAAAATATGGAGTCGGAGCATTTAAAGGGGCTTTTGCACAAGGTGCTTCCGGTGGTGAATACGGCGGGCTCCGATTCGGCCATGCTGGACAATACCCTGGAATTTCTGGTGATGAGCGGTATGGAGCTGCCGCTGGCGGTGATGATTACCATTCCCGAGCCCTGGACCAATAACCAGACCATGTCCCAGCACAAAAGGGATTTTTACCAGTATTATGCGACCATGATGGAGCCCTGGGACGGCCCGGCCTCCATTCTGTTCTGTGACGGGGATGTGATGGGGGCTGTGCTTGACCGGAACGGCCTGCGTCCTTCCCGGTACATGATCACCGATGACGATCAGCTCATTTTGTCCTCGGAGGTGGGAGTGCTGGACATTGATCCTGCCAGGATTCTGGTAAAGGAGCGGCTCCGCCCCGGCAAAATGCTGCTGGTGGATACGGTGAGAGGAAAAGTGATTGACGATGATGAGCTGAAGGAAACCTACGCCTCAAGGCAGCCCTACGGGGAATGGCTGGACCGGAATCTGGTGTATCTCCATGATCTGAAGATTCCCAATGAAAGGGTGCCGGAGTTTAGCCCCCAGGAGCGGCAGCGTATGCAGAAGGCTTTCGGCTATTCCTATGAGGAAGTCAAAAACAGCATCCTTCCCATGGCAAGAACGGGCGGGGAGGCCATTGCGGCCATGGGAGTGGATACCCCCCTTCCGGTGCTGAGCAAGACTCATCATCCCCTGTTTCATTATTTTAAGCAGCTTTTTGCCCAGGTGACCAATCCTCCCATCGATGCCATCCGGGAGGAGATCGTGACCTCAACCACGGTTTATGTGGGAACGGACGGAAATATTTTGGAGGAGATTCCCAAGAACTGCAACATGCTCCGGGTGAATAACCCGATTTTGACCAACACTGACCTGATGAAGATCAAGGGCATGAAAAAGGATGGCTTCAAGGTGGAGGTGATTCCCATCACCTATTACAAAAATACCAGGCTGGAGAGGGCCATTGACCGTCTCTTCGTGGAGGTGGATCGGGCATACCGGGACGGGGTGAATATCATGGTGCTTTCCGACCGGGGCGTGGACGAAAACCATGTGGCGATTCCTTCCCTGCTCGCCATTTCCGCCCTAAACCGGCATCTGGTGGTGACCAAGAAAAAAACCAGCGTAGCCCTGATCCTGGAGTCCGGGGAACCCAGGGAGGTTCACCACTTTGCTACCCTTTTAGGCTACGGGGCCTGTGCCATCAATCCCTATCTGGCCCAGGAATCCATCAAGGAGTTGATCGACTCCCATATGCTGGATAAGGATTACTATGCGGCGGTGGAGGATTACAACAATGCCATTCTTCACGGCATTGTAAAGATTGCCTCCAAGATGGGGATCAGCACCATCCAGTCCTATGAGGGCTCCCAGATCTTTGAAGCTATTGGAATCGACAAGGAAGTGATCAACAAATATTTCCCTCATACGGTCTGCCGGGTTGGGGGTATTACGTTGGAGGACATTGAAAGGCAGGTGGACGATCTGCATTCCCAGGCCTTTGATCCCCTTGGGCTCGCCAATGACCTGACGCTGGATAGTCTGGGACATCACAAAATGCGCAGCGGGGCGGATGAGCATCTTTACAATCCGGCCACCATCCACCTGTTGCAGGAATCTGCCAGAAGAGGGGATTACCAGCTTTTTAAAGAATATACCGCGCTGGTCAATGATGAAACTTCAGTAAAAAATCTCCGGGGGCTCATGGATTTCAATTTCCCTGAAAAGGGGGTTCCCATTGATGAGGTAGAAAGCGTGGATTCCATCGTGACCCGCTTCAAGACGGGAGCTATGTCCTACGGTTCCATCTCAAAGGAGGCCCATGAGACTATGGCAATCGCCATGAACCGTCTCCATGGCCGCTCCAACTCCGGGGAAGGGGGAGAGGAGCCGGAACGTCTTACGGTGGGGGCCGATGGGGTCAACAAGTGCTCTGCCATCAAGCAGGTGGCCTCGGGGCGGTTTGGGGTTACCAGCAGGTACTTAGTCAGTGCAGAGGAGATTCAGATCAAGATGGCTCAGGGAGCCAAGCCGGGAGAAGGGGGGCATCTGCCGGGAGGAAAGGTGTATCCCTGGATTGCCAAGACCAGACATTCCACGCCGGGGGTCAGCCTGATTTCCCCGCCGCCCCATCATGACATTTATTCCATAGAGGATTTGGCGGAGCTGATCTATGATCTGAAAAATGCCAATAAGCAGGCAAGGATCAGCGTAAAGCTGGTTTCCGAGGCAGGAGTGGGAACGGTAGCCGCCGGTGTGGCTAAGGCCGGGGCACAGGTGATTTTGGTTTCCGGTTATGACGGCGGTACGGGGGCGGCTCCCAGAAGTTCCATTCATAATGCAGGACTTCCCTGGGAGTTGGGACTTTCGGAGACTCACCAGACCCTGATTATGAACGGTCTTAGAAATAAAGTAAGGATCGAAACCGACGGAAAGCTTATGAGCGGCCGGGACGTGGCCATTGCGGCGATCTTAGGGGCGGAGGAGTTTGGCTTTGCAACGGCTCCCCTGGTAACCATGGGCTGCGTCATGATGCGTGTCTGCAATCTGGATACCTGTCCTGTAGGCGTGGCTACCCAGAATCCAAAGCTGCGCAAAAATTTCCGGGGAAAGCCCGAATATGTGATGAACTTCATGCGCTTTATTGCCCAGGAACTGCGGGAGTATATGGCAAGGCTGGGAGTGCGCAGCGTGGATGAGCTGGTGGGACACACGGAGCTTCTCAGGGTCAGAGAGGACTTGACAGAACGTCAGAGCAAGGTGGACTTAAGCCAGATTCTCTCCAATCCCTATGCGGGAGGAAAAGAGAAGGTGACCTTTGATCCCAGACAGGTTTATGATTTTAAGCTGGAAAACACAGCGGACGAGAGAGTATTGTTAAAGCAGCTCAACAAGTCCATTGACGCAGGAAGCAAACGCAGCCTCGAGGTGGACGTGAAAAATACGGACAGAGCCTTCGGTACGATCCTTGGCTCGGAGATTACCAGAAGGCTTGGGGACGATTTGGAGGAGGATACCTACCGGGTGCTCTGCAGCGGGGCAGGAGGCCAGAGCTTCGGCGCTTTTATCCCCAGGGGACTCACCCTGGAGCTGGTAGGGGACAGCAACGATTACTTTGGAAAAGGGCTTTCCGGCGGAAAGCTGGTGGTTTATCCTCCTAAGGGAAGCCGGTTTAAGGCGGAGGAAAATATTATAATAGGAAACGTTGCGCTCTATGGGGCCACCAGCGGAAAGGCTTTTATTAACGGTGTGGCCGGAGAGCGGTTCTGCGTGAGAAATTCCGGCGCTATTGCGGTGGTGGAGGGCGTAGGCGATCACGGCTGTGAGTACATGACGGGAGGCCGTGTGGTGGTGCTTGGCCCTACCGGCAAGAACTTTGCGGCAGGTATGAGCGGCGGCATCGCCTATGTGCTGGATGAGGATAACGATCTGTATATCCGTCTGAATAAGGAGATGGTTTCCTCCTATGAAGTGACCTCCAAGTACGACGTGATCGAGCTGAAGGAAATGATCAAGGAGCATGTGGCTCTGACCAATTCCGCGAAAGGCAAGCTGATACTGGATCATTTTAAGGATTATCTGCCTAAATTTAAGAAGATCATTCCTTATGATTATGAAAAGATTCTCACCAGCATCGTACAGATGGAAGAAAAGGGACTCAGTGCGCAGCAGGCGCAGATCGAGGCTTTTTATGCCATGAAAGCGGCGAAGTAAAAACCGTTACTATGAGCGGCCTTTCAATCGTTCATGGCAACTGAAAATCTTCGGAATCGGAAAGGAGCAAGGGTGTAACAATGGGTAAACCAACCGGATTTATGGATTATAAAAGAGAGGTATCAAAGGACAGAATCCCCAAGGAAAGGATCAGGGACTTTCGGGAATTTCACGAGCACCTTCCCAGGGAGCGGCAGCAGCTCCAGGGGGCCCGGTGCATGGAGTGCGGTGTCCCTTTCTGCCAGTCGGGAATGACCATTTGCGGCATGACCAGCGGCTGTCCGCTGCACAATCTGGTGCCGGAGTGGAATGATCTGGTCTATATCGGAAACTGGGAGCAGGCCTACAACCGCCTGGTGAAGACCAACAGCTTCCCGGAATTTACTTCCCGGGTATGTCCGGCCCTGTGCGAGGCGGCCTGCACCTGCGGGCTCATCGGGGAGCCGGTGGCAACCAGAGAGAATGAGTATGCCATCATCGAAAATGCTTATGAAAAAGGATATGCTGACCCGAGACCGCCCAAGGTCAGGACGGGAAAGACTGTGGCCGTGGTGGGGAGCGGCCCCAGCGGCCTTGCGGCGGCGGATCAGTTAAACAAGAGAGGACACAGCGTCACAGTCTTTGAGCGTTCCGATCGAATCGGCGGGCTTCTCATGTACGGCATTCCCAACATGAAGCTGGAGAAGCAGGTCGTGGAGCGAAAGATCAAGGTGATGGAGGCGGAGGGCGTTATCTTCGTCACAGGTACGGATGTGGGAAAGGATCTGAAGGCGGAAAAGCTGCTGAAGGATTTTGACCGGGTGGTGCTTGCCTGCGGCGCCTCCAATCCAAGGGACATAAACGCCCCGGGGCGGGATGCCAAGGGAATTTACTTTGCGGTGGATTTCCTGAAGGCAAACACAAAGAGCCTTTTGGACTCAAATTTCCAGGACGGAAAGTTTGTAAACACTGAAGGTAAAAACGTGGTAATCATCGGCGGCGGCGATACCGGAAACGACTGCGTGGGCACCAGCATCCGCCACGGCTGTAAGTCCGTGACCCAGATTGAGATGATGCCCAAAGCGCCGGATCAGCGCGCGGAAAACAATCCGTGGCCAGAATGGCCGAAAATCTGCAAGACCGATTACGGCCAGGAAGAAGCCATCGCTCTCTTTGGCCACGACCCGCGAATCTATGAGGCCACCGTGAAAGAGTTCGTGAAAGACAAAAACGGAAACCTGAAAGCGGTTAAGATCGTGAAGCTTTCCTGGGAGAAGGATCCGGAGACAGGACGCATGAAGATGACCGAGATCCCAGGCTCCGAGCAAACCCTTCCCGCGGAGATCGTGCTGATCGCCGCAGGCTTTCTGGGGAGCCAGAAGTATGTGACGGACGCCTTTAAGGTGAACCTGGATCAGCGCACCAACGTGAGTACCGCACCGGGGCGGTATGAGACTTCGGTGAAAAATGTGTTTGCCGCCGGGGACATGCACCGGGGACAGTCTTTGGTGGTGTGGGCCATCCGGGAGGGAAGACAGGCCGCAAGGGCGGTGGATGAGAGTTTGATGGGGTATACGAATTTGTGACGCATTTTCTGATGCCGTATTCTACGAGGGACACTTTTAAAGTGGGGAGTAGGATACGGCGTTTTTTCTAAAAAACGATTCTGATTAATTTCAGAATTCTTGCTTGGGTAGGGTCATATTAAATGGGATACCATTTACAAGAACCGTTCGCTTCATAAACATTCTAAGCGCTGTTGGGAGATCAATCCCTAAATTTTCACAGACAGCGGTGGCCTGGGCCTTTAATTCATCATCGACGCGAAATTGCATAACGGATGTTGCCATAGCAAAACATCCTTTATTTTAGGGTCAATATTTTCAAAAATGAATTAAAAATGATTTTTGTTGACAGAATTTATCACAAAGAGATAGACTGTAAGCAGAGAATTTCCATGAAGAACCTTTATTTTTCATTCTATGGTATGAAAAGATAACAGGAGCATGGAAGGATGACACGAACAGGCGGTAGAAATGAGAAGAGGCGAATTTGGAAGAAAGCTTGCAGTGAAAGCAGTCGGCATTGTCATTGCCGGGATGGCATATTCTACCTCCACGGATCACTATAATGATCCTTACGGCTATCTGATCCTGGGAGCCGCCTCATGCGCCGGAAGCGCGAGAACCACGGGACTGTGTTTGAATATGCTGGGCTATTCCTATGAGCACGTGAACGAGAACCAGTGGGCCCATCAGTGGTGCCGGGTCAATCTTGACGGAACCTATTGGATCTGTGATCCTTATGGATTGTATGCAGGGCCGGAACCCTCCGCGTATGGGCATCCGTATCTGTAAAACCGAGAATGCAGGCTAAAATGCCGGTGGCTTTTGCGGGGTGCGCGAGAGCGAATTTGCCTAACTGTGGAAATGGAGGGACAGACGGAGCGGTCTGAAGCGGTAAAAGGAAAGGGGTAAGACAGGATGAAACGAAACAATGGCTCTTCGCTGTTGTGGCTGCTGCTGATTCCAGGACAGCTTTTGGTCAGTATTTTCTTCGTGTGGATCGGTATCCGGCTGGATTTTATGATTTTTTCAGGTGGGCAAGGCGGCCATGGAATTCCTGTCTTTTCCGCAATTTTTTTTGTGATCGCGGCGGCAGTGACAATAGTGGTATTGATTCTGGCAGTTGTGCTGACGATCCGGGGATTTCTCCGGAAGTAATACATTGAGAAAATTCAAGCTTTTACGGAAAAGAGGTGACGGCAGGTATGCCTCGAAAGACAGCCTTTCATGAGACGATTGCAGAAGGGAACACGTATCTCATGCCAATTTCGGAAGTGATTGATAAAGTCACTGCAATATGCAGAGCAAATGGAGTCAGGCGGCTGGATTTGTTTGGTTCTTTTGCCACGGGTACGGCCACAGCTACAAGTGATATTGATTTTGTGGTTTATGGGTGCGAGGATATACTGCAATTGGAAGAAGCTCTGATGGAAATTGATACCCTTCGCAAAATTGACATTTTTGATTACGAAAGTATACGCAACGAATTTTTGTTAGAGGATATAAGAAAATATGGAAAACAAATCTATTAACCGGTATCATACCTTTTGTAAAAGCCTTCAAAATCTGGGGAAAAGTCTGGACGCCGATGTAAAGGCTGACTTTGTGCTGGAAGGGACTGTCCTGAATTATAATCTTACGTTTGACATTGCTTGGAAGGTTATGAAGGATATACTGATCAAAGAGCTTGAAATCCTTGACTTTGCGGTTGGATCGCCGCGGGAGACATTGCAGCAGGCATTTGCCAACGGAATTATTGAGGATGACAGGTGGATGAAGATGCTCCGCGTAAGGAATCAGTTAGCCCATGATTATGACGGGAGCCTGGCAGAGGAGCAGTTTCAAAATATCATTGGCGTGTATTATCCACTGTTTGTAAAATTAAAAGAAGATATAAAAAAATACTACAAGTAAAAAAGAAAGGCGTATTCGCGTGGGAATTTTTTCCGTCATGCGACGGAAAGGAAAAGAATGGAACACTACAAACTGCTCTTATTTGATCTGGACGGAACATTGCTCCGCAGACAATTGATACCATAGATTCCCATTATTGGGAAGAGTTTAGAGAAAATTCCCTGAAAATGTGTGTGGAGATTTTTGAGGACGGCCAGGGAAGGCGGCTTCAGGAGTTGTTGGACGAATGCGACTGCGTGCGTTTTTCGGATGGGTACTGGTATAAATTCACCAAAAAGACCGCAACAAAAGAGCGGGCGATCATAGAAGTCTGTACTGCGTGCAAAATAGATGCACAGGAAATCATAGACTTTGGCGATGATTATGTAGATATTGGAATGCTGCGGTTATTCAAACCGATACAAAAACCCCGCAACATCACAGACATACCTTTTACACGGCATAGGCCGGGGCGGTTCCTGCTCTGCTAATTTCCCTGCCATCAGCTCCTGTGTCCCCTGCAAAATGCCCGGAATAATATCTGCCTTTAAGGGAAAATCTCCATGGGAGGGCCACACAGAATCAAAGGTATCCGATAGGGCGATCACTTTTTTGAGGCTGCTCTGGTAGGCAGGCATATTGCGCCCTGCTCCAAACATATAAATGTCCCCATTCTGGATGGAATCCCCTGAAATGAGCATACGCTTTTCACGCTCCAAGAGCATAATACTCCCCGGAGTATGGCCGGGAGTCAGGATTACCTCAAATTTCCAGTGCCCCAGATCAAGAATTTGCCCTTCCCAAAGAGGGTGGACATGCTCCATCTGACAGCCTTCTGGCAGTGCGCTTTTATAATGATCCATTTCCGCCGGATGCATATATACCGGATTAAAATCCTTGTTACCTCCCGTATGATCCTTATCCGTATGGGTGTTCACCAAAAATACAGGTAAATTTGTCAGCTCTCTGACCATATCAAGAATCGGCAATGTGCCAAATCCAGTATCCACGAGCATTGCCCGTTCCTTCCCTTCAAACAAAAACGAGCGGACGCCGTTTTCTTCAAAAATCCAAAAATGATTTGAAATATTTATAATGTTGTTCATTTATATATCCCCTGCATACCGCAAGCGTAGCTCGCGGTACTGCCGCCAATAAGCAGTTTGAAAGTTTATTTTCAAACTTATCCTCCAGTAATTTTGTACACTCACAAGTCACAAGCCGGAATTTATCTCGCCGGAGTCTTTGCCGAGAATGCCCGGCGGCCTGTGTGCGCATCAGCGCACTTCTATTATACCATGTAATGATAGGGAGCGAAACAGAAAAATACTTGACCTTGCTCCTGGGGCATAGTTTAGACTAAACCTGAAACGGTACTTTAGAAGGGAACTGCTTTGTATTCAGACGAAGCCGGGAGGAGCATTTTGAAAATCATAAAGAAGCTGATTAAACTGCACAGACTCCTTTTTATGGCAGCAGCCCTGCTCACCTTTTTAACCGCTATTTTAAGCGTATGGTGGAACAAATTTCTTGCAGAAATGTTGAATTTTTTGGAGGAGGCAGTCTCTTTTGGCTCCGGCGGCATAAGGAGCAGCGCTTTGGAAATTTTGCCTGCCGGAATCTTCGTGATTCTCTTGCAGATCTTAAGCGAGTATTTATCGTCCTGTATCTCATCCTATACGTGTGAGATTTTTGCCCATGATATGCGGATGGGATATGCCAGGTATTACTTACAAAGCGATATTAGAATGCTGTCTAAGCTGAATGTGGGGGAAGAGCAATCGGCCATGCAAAATGAGCTGAAGGAAATTTCTGATTATCTGCATGAAAATCTTTTTCCCATAATGAAGCAATTTGCAACCTTCATGGTCACCGTAGTATTTTTGCTCTGTCAAAATTTGAAGCTGGCAGTGATTTCTATCGTTCCGGTAATTCCGCTGATTTTTTATTGCGCTTTTTCCAGCAGGGCCATTAAGGCTTATACCCGGTATTGCCAGGGGCACAAGAAAAAAATGAACGGTGTGGCAGAGCTGATTTTGGATTTATTTCCAGTGATCCAGGTGTACGGCGCCTGTAAACTGGTGAAAAACATGATGGGGAGGGAACTGACGGAATGGGAGAAGGCAAACGTCAAAAAGGAAAGGGTTTGCGCCAGGCTTATGTCACTCTCGGGTGTCCTTTCGTTCGTAGCTCTTTTGCTGCTGCTTGGAGCGGGAGGATTTATGGCGATAAATAAGGAGATCACCACAGGGACTTTTTATATCTTTATCAATCTGTCAGGAAATGTTTCCGGATTCCTGCAAAATATGCCGGGCATTTATGCCGCATTCCGGCAGTTTGACGCATCCATCCAAGGGCTGGAGGGGAAGCTGGTGCTGGAGCGTGTCTGAAAATTCATTCCCACAAACTGTGACGCACATCTGGCAGAAAGCAATTTTCAAACACGCTCTGGAGGAGAGGGGAAAGGAACGGTGAAAGGAGAAGTTATGGGACGATATGCAGTGCGCCTGGACGATATTTCTTTTTCCTATGAAGACCATAGAGTGATCAGAAATCTGTCTCTTGGTGCAGAATCAGGCGAACATATTGGAATCGTGGGGGAAAGCGGGTGCGGCAAAAGCACGGTATTGAAGATACTTGCCGGACTTTATGAACCTGATTGCGGGAAAATAATGATAGCAGGCGAGCGCTCGCCTGAAAAGATCAGGCGGCGGACGGCCTTCGTCATGCAGCGCAGCAGCCTTTTTCCGCTGTCCATAAGGGATAATATTACCTGCGGTCATCATATTCCGGAAGAAAAAGTATGGGCCGCCTGTGAAAATGCAAGCCTTGCAAACTGGATTGAAAAGCTTCCCAAGGGGCTGGACACTTATGTGGGGGAGCGGGGCGGTCAGGTTTCCGGCGGCCAGGCACAGAGAATTCAGATCGCCAGAGCGCTTTGTAAAGATGCGCCTGTTGTGCTGCTGGACGAACCCACTTCTGCTCTGGATCGGGATACGGGATACTCGGTTTTGGATGCCCTGAGCAGGCTGATGGCGGGCAGGACGGTAATTCATGTGACGCACCATCGGGAGACACTGGATGAGAGTTATACCGTTTATCGAATGAAAGTCTGCAAATAAAAAGTCAAGCAGAAATTTGTGAACTTTGAAAAATTTATA
>CAJTVL010000069.1 GCA_910579425.1 uncultured Lachnospiraceae bacterium
TAAAAAGGCTCTGCGCCCCGCTCATTGTCTGTACCGTAATATGCAGTTTTATGCCTTTAATACCTCATATACGTTTGTCATATTATTTTTCTCCTTTCCTGAACCGGCCAAACAGATTTTTTACTGCAAAGTTTATTACTCCATAATCATAACAAACTATGGGGAGCGTGTAAAGTTCAGCTTCGTGAAATACCCCAAGAAAGTACGGACAGCAGGCTTGACTATCGCCGGAACAGGACGTATTATAAATCGGCTACATAAAAACGACATTTTTCGGGAGATATGCGATGGGTAAAGCAGAAACCTCAAGCCTGTCTCCGGAAAACGTAGAAAGGATTTGTTGATACAATGAAAAAACTTTTATCATTAACCCTCACGGCTGCCCTGCTGTTAAGCATTACCGCCTGCGGCAAAAAGGCGGATGTGAGCGAGACGTCCTCTTCGGAAGCTTCCTCCACGGAAGAATCCACACAGGAAAGTTCCACCGTCCCGGAGGCTACCTCTGCCCCGGAGCCCACTGCATCTCCGGAGCCCACCGCGTCCCCGGAACCCACACCATCTCCGGAGCCCACCGCATCCCCGGAGCCCACTTACCGGCTGAACAGCGCATCGGCCTTCCGCGGAGGAACGGCTTATATCAGCTTTTATGACGAGGCCGCCCAGAAGGGCTACAGCGGGATCATCGACGCCGGCGGAAAGCTTCTGACCTACTTTGAAGGCGGCACTAGTGACGATTCCAGAAACACTAACGGTTATATGTACACCCAGAAGGACAAGAATTTCTATGTAATCGCCCCGGACGGGAACGTTACCACCTACGAGACAACAGACGACACCAATGTTTATTATTATTATGACGGCTATGTTATCCTCCGGGAGCATAAGGCCGGCTTCAGTGAAGTAGAGTGGATCTACCACATCTATGACGGTACCGGCAAGGAATTGACATCCTATTCCTCCGGAGCTCAGGAGATTTCCTCAATGTACCATGCGGGAGAGGGGATATTCCTCTTTCAGCCCAGGAACCGCGAGTTAACCGATGAGCAAAGAACCGAAGCGTACTCCTACGGATATTCCCAGAACTACTACGATCTCTATTTTGCCCAGTCCGATACCTGGCTGAAGGATCAGTTGGTTACAAGCACCGAAGCGTTCAAAGATTATTCCTGCAGGGACGGCGTGTTTATGTTCCGGGGAGCCTCGTACGACGCCAAGAATGACACCCACAAGGGTGAGTTTACCTATGCCAATGCCAAGGGCGAGGTTAAAACCTTCACTGTACCGGAAGAGCTCGGAAAGAACCCCTATTTCATAAACCATGGGAATGGCGTTATGATTTTTGTAGACCGCAATAATTCCAAAAGTGTTTACCGCTACGATGTGGCGGACGACAAATGGACTGGTTACGAAGGAACCTATGTCGAAAATATGATAAACTCAGATTCTTCAGTGGTGGACGGAAAAACCGCCGCTATTTGTCTGAAGGGTGCGGATAACAAGGCTTACTCCATGATCCTGGACGAGAATATGAAGGACGTCCTGGATTCTCCCATTCCCGGTTCCCCCATTGCCATGAGGGACGGCGTGCTGTATCTGCAGGATCAGGATAATAGCTCCGTCATTCACTGCTATGACCTGGAAGGAAAAGAGCTGGCGGAAATTTCTGCGGATCCCTCCCAAAACTGGTATGAGGAGGGGATCATCCTCAGCCGTGAAAAACAATTCCTCAAAACCGATGGTACCCCGGCCTTTGAGATCGATTACTCCAAAGGCAAGCTGGTTACTTTGCCCGAATAAAGAGGTTCCTGCCGTAAAAGTCCCTGCGATCTGTACAGACCGCAGGGACTTTTCTATATTCTATATCTTCAATTCAGGACTTGCCTTCCATCCTGCTTCACGCTCTCTGGCGGATCTTTTGCCGGCCGCCCGGACAGGATATGAGACCGGGCTTCTTATATCTTTGCCAGGGTGTCCAGGAACATATTCCGGATTGCGTCTTCCGGGTACCGTCCCAGTTCTCCCAGCCGCGTTTCGGGGATGAAGCCGCCTCCCATAGTGGCGTGGCCGCCCCCGTTACCGATGTCCTTCAATGTCCGATGAAGAATCTCCCCTGCGTTGACCCTCGGATCCTCGGAGCGGACTGACAGCTTCACCCCGTCCTTCCGGAAAGAGAATACAATCGCTATCTCTACCTCAATCAGGGACAGAATGAAATCTGACAGGACTGCGATCAGGGCGTCCGGACAGGAAAAGGAAATACAGGAAAAGCCGATTTTATCGTAAACCCGGATACTTTCAATGGCCGCCCCGTAGGCCTTCAGGTCGGCAAATTCCATGTTATTCCGCTCCAAAGCGGCCAGCTTTTCCTGATCACAACAAGGGAACAGGAATCCGAACATCTGAATGTCCAGCTCCGTGACGCCCCGGGTAAATTGCAGGGTGTCCATTTTCATCCCATAAAGCAGCGCAGTGGCCACATCTTTCCCCGGCGTCTTTCCCAGCAGGGCGTAATACTCGGCAATGAGAGTGGCGCAGGCTCCGGTAATGCGGACATCCTGATATCGGTACTCAATGGGGACGAAGGTAGGGTGATGGTCGATGCAGGCAACCTCGTCCCCTACAAAGTCAGTTATGTTTCCTGCGTGCTTTTGGGTGTCCACACAGATAATTGGATCAGTCTCTTTCATATCCGCGGTGAGGCACTCATAAGGTAACAGTTGAATTTGAAAGGTGTCCAGCATTTTGGACGCGCTCAGCTTGTCAATCCTTCCGTCATAGCAAAGGCTGGATGTTATGCCGTATTCCTCTAACAGTTTTTGCAGGCCAAAGGCGGTGGCAATGGCATCCGGATCCGGAAAATTGTGGGTTTGGATGTAAACGGAATGTCCTTGACACAACTCGATGAGATCGGTTATTTTGCTCATAGCTTGGGGTTCCTCCTAACTGATACGACTAAAATTACCGGGAGGTGACGCCGGAAAGTTCCAGGACGTCGGCAAAGGCCCGGCACTCCGTTTCGGAGATAAATAAATCGCTGCTCATATTGACAATCTGAGATAATACACGGCCGAACCCCCGGTACGCAGCCATTTCCTCTTCCGTCTGCTCCGGGTTCCAGGGCTGATCCGATTCGCCGCAAAGCCCTGTCAGAAATTCAGGGGTCACGTCGTCCTTCCGGTTCATGGCATAATCATAAGCATCCCGGAATCTGGTCTGCATACACAAAAGAGCAAAAAGAGCCAGCCGCTTGTACCGGCTTGCGTACACATCCTCACCGGTCAGATCTTGCAGCAGCCGGAAGGAGACAAAGAGCCGGTCGACGGCTTCAGCATCCTTACCCACGGAACACTGGATAAGTGTTGCGTAAAGCTCCGGTTCATCCTCGTCTTCAGCCCGGATGCCAAGGTTCTCCATCTTATTATTCACATGAGTTTGCAAATCATAGCCGGATGCCGAGAATCGGAAGGTCATTTGGAATAGCCCGTCAAAAAAGCTCTCCGCCTTGCTTTCGCTGTAGAGCTCCCTGGCCCCGCTGAGAATATCAGCGTAGTCGGCGGCAATGATGAACACACAGCCCCTGCAGCCGAAGAAGTCCCTGGCGGCGTCCAAAAGCTCCACTGCCTGCCGGGAAAGCAGCTGGTTCAGGCCGTCGATGAACAGCACCACCTTTTCGCCCCGCTCCTCAAGCTGTTTGGAGAAGCATTTTACCAGTTCCTCCGGGGAATCCGCCGAATTTCGTTTGAGGAAGCCTCCCACCACATCCTTGCCGATGGAACTGTCCCCGGCAACGGTTCCGCTGACAAAGGCGGCCAGATTGGTGAGCAGAGCCTCGGTCTGCTTTCCAGAACCGTTTTCGCTGGCGAGCAGGCTCAGCAGCTTTTTCCCGATAAGAACCGTCTGTTCCTCTCCGGAGCATCCCTGGGGCAGCTGCCGGGCATTAAGCCACAGCAGATTATTTCCGTAGCTTGGCCGCAGCCGGTCGAACAGCATCTTCAGCAGGCTGTTTCCCCCGCTGACCCGGTTTCCCTGAAACGCGATGGTCATAGGGGTGGTGCAGTTACCGATAAACCGGGAAATCCCTTCAATGTATTTGGCAATCCCCAGATCGTCCTGCTGAATAAGTCCTTCTGTTCTTTCGGGGAGAGTTTCTGCCTCCGGAAGGGGGAGCGCCAGCCCCGAAACAGGTGACGCTGTCTCCAAAACATGGATTTCTGCCTCTGGAACAGCCGCCGGGACGGGCTCGAACAATTCACATTCCGGACAGCGGTCTCTCAGATAATCGGAGAGGTCACTCCAGTTCTCCAGGTATTGGGAGAACTTCTTATTTGACCGGCTCATGCCCATGGGGAAGATTCCAAACCAGACATTTTGCGTTATGACATCCGTCTCACCCCTGAGGGTCAGAACCACTCCGACGCTGCTGATCCGCTCGTCTGCCCCGGCAGTGTTTTGGCTCACTGCTGCCTTCGCCGCGCTTTTAAACAGGGTGATACCGCCGGATACCATGCTGCCCAGGGCTGTCAGCTCCGTGCTTTCGGTCCACGCGCACCGGATCAGGGTATCTGTGGGCCATTCATCAGTGATCTCACAGCCGTTCTGCCGGAGAATGTGAAAAACGCCGCGCTGATCGTTGAATACGATCTGTTCGTCAGTTCCGAAAGCGGCGTCAAAGCCAACAGTTCTAGCTTTAACATAGGGCTCAATGGCTTTGTTGACAAAAATCAGAACTTCCCTGGCCATTGCTTCATCAATTAAAAAATGTTTAGTCGTTCCGTCGATGATAGCAAGCTCCAGGTTCCCGCCCAACAGACTGACGGCCCGCACCGTCTCGAAAAAGACCGTAAACGCCGTCTGTCCTCCACTGTTCTTATATTCCACCCGGTCCGCCAGGATGTCAACCCTTCCGCCATCCGAACTATCGGAAGAAAAATAGATGCCCTGGGACAGAAGCGCCTCTTTCCGCCGGGCGAGAAAAGGGGCGACGGATTCGACGACAAAAGCGAGCACTTCATTGCGCAGCTCCTTGCTGACGGCAAAGGATTTAACACTGCCGCCGAACAGCGTAAAATCCAGCGTTCCCGCAGGCGCACTTATCGATTTGACATCCTTGTAAGAGATCACCTCGTTTTTTCCGGATTTGGCTCGAAACTCCGCCTGCTCGCACGACAGATTCAACACTCCGTCATTCAAAAGTCCATGACTGCTGGGAAAAGAGTAGCGCACCCCCTCGGACAAAAGACGCTCCTTTCTCCTGGCAAGATAAGGCCGGACGGCCTGTTCGATGTACAGAAACGCCTCGTGGACACACTTTCTGTCTGCAGGGCAGGTTTCCGTGCGCCCATCCTCAGTAATGAAGTCAATGGAATCCAGTATCCCTTTTTTCACCGCCACCATGCCTGCGTAGTTGAAAACAGCTTTCTGGACACTGCTGGTGACAAATTCTGTTCTGTCACGGTAGACAAAAAGCTTTCCTGCGGGCCGAAGCGCCCGCTTGACATCGGCCTGGTAGAGCGGCTTCTCCGGTCCGGAATCCTGCTGAGCAACCCTTTCGCCGCAAAACGGGCAAAACATGGCCCCATCCATAATTTCATTCTTACAATTTATACATATCATAGCTGAAACTCCCTCCTCATTCGTGCGTATTCAAGTGTATCACAGGAAAGACCAAATTTCAATATGCCTCCCGCAGAACCCCAGGATTTACGCGGGTTCACACTATTATGGGGAGAATATCTACGATGAGCCTACGCGCGCCGTTACCCGGTACAGAGAGATTCCGGCTTTTGAGCGAATCAAAGTGATTCCCGGATTGCGTATTTCAGGTCCTTCCATCCGTGAAATACAGGAATATGGCTCATTCATCGTCAAACACCTCCAAATCCATTATTTTCCGGTTTCTTCTGACCGAGGCGTTTTGCCCGGAAAGCTTCTCATTCTTTTGCTTCTCTGCATTTTTGTTCCTCTTCTGCCTCTTTTGCAGAAAATCCTTCTTATCACCCGTATACTTTGCCTCTTTTTTCAGCTTGCTGTAGGCATCGGCCCAAATACTGCTCCACGTCGGCAAATGATTCTCCAAGCCCCTCGGAAACATCCCACATCCCCAGTCCGCGCATACCAGGCGTGTCTATAATCTCTCAAATCCAATTCTGAAATCCTCCATAAGTATTATCACTCCTGTGCGCCCCTCTCCAGAAAAATAATTACGATAAGCGTCCCTCAGGCCGTGAATAACATCGAAAAAAGGGCGCAAAAATACCGCAGGAAGCAACTCTTACTGGTAAGTACTTCCTGCGGCTTACAATTTGTTACCAAATACGCATCATAAATGCGCTGCAACCGACAATACAGTATTCACGAAAGGTTACTTAAAATCAACACGACAATAAAAAGGCTCTGCGCCCCGCTCATTGTCTGTACCGTAATATGCAGTTTTATGCCATTAATATCTCATATACGTTTGTCATATTATTTTTCTCCTTTCCTGAACCGCCAAGCAGATTTCTTACTTCACCGCTTTGACCTATCCTTTGATCAAATCCAGTTCTGTTAGATTGACGCCGGATGCGGTCAGAATAACCTTTAATTCTATATAACGGCCTTTCATTTCTTTGTATGCTGCGGACTCTTTGTCCTGTGTTAAAAGCATATACTTTTGCAGTCTTCCAAACTCTTCAACATTTTTTTGCATCATCTCTTTTTCTGACATGCAATCACCTGCTTTCCATAACCTGTATTGTTTATTACTCCATAATCATAACAAACTATGGGGAGAGTGTAAAGTTCTACTTTGCCGCTGGTGCTTTGCCAGTATAAAAGAAAAGAAGAATCCCCGGACTGTACGCGACTACGGTTCGGGGATTCGTTTCTTCGTCCACATGGACTTATTACTGCTTTTTGTCTATCGACATTATAGCATACGCATTTTCAGATTGCAATATACAGTTCTCCCATATAAATACATATCACATCGGCTGAAACCGTAACTTTATCGGCCGGATGCCTTGCAGCAGAGTGCAAGGCACCGTGAACAGCTGTTCCCTCCTATTTCAATCCTTGCTATCCCCACAAGGCAATGCTATAATAACTGCGCCAAAACAAAACGATATAGAAAGAGATTTATAGCATTATGCATTCATTAAGCGATTTTTTAGTTGGGTTTCTGGACACCTTGACAGGGCATCTGGCACTGACAGTCTATCTGCTGGCGGTGACAGATGAAAGGGCGGTGTGGAGACGGCTGAAAAAATTGCCTCCCCTGCTTCTGTCCCCGCTTATTTCCGTCCTGCTTGCCGCCGGACTACATACCGTCCCCGCGTTGGAAAAGTCCCTGTATTTCATCAACTCCTTTGCCATCCTAATCATGTGTACCCTGTGGGTGCAGTGGGCATGGCGGTTCGGGTTCTGGCAGTCTTTTGCCGCTACCTGCATGGCGGGTATCTTCCAGGTGGCGGACGCTACTTTGTCCATGATGGTTCCAATCCCGTTTGCCGCAACAATCGGACTGCACCTGGGTATCAGCGCTGCCGCTTCCCTATTGCTTTATAAGCTGCAATTTGGGAGGTGGTTTCGCCTGCTGTTGGACAACAAATCCTCACCTTGGCGGATCGCCCTCCTTCTGTTTGCTTTGGAGGCGGCTATGGAGATGTTTCTCCAATTGGCATTTGGCATCCAGCCCCGCCTCCTGACGTTTTACTACCTGTTGGTGCTGGCGATGGTGATCCTGATGGCTGTGCTGATTGTCCATTTAGCCCAGAGGTTCGACACCGCCCGAAAAATGCAGGCTCAACAGGATATTATCACCCAACAGCGTCTCTACGAGCAAGACCTGGAGATCATCCGCCGTGAGGTACGCACATTTCGCCATGACTATAAAAATCTGCTGGCAAGCCTTTCCGAACAGGCAGAAAAGGGAGAACTGGAAAAGCTGCGCCATACTTTGTCCGAATTGGATGCCGGGTTTGACCGGCGGCTTGGAAAGAAAATCCAGGCATCTACTCAAATTGGAAATTTACAGCTTCCTGAAGCGAGAAGCCTCCTTTTGAGCAAACTCACACTCATGCGGGAGAAAGGAATAGATTGTCACCTGGAAGTGCTTTACCCTATCGTGGCAGTGGATATGGATGTATGGGATTTTGTCCGATGCCTGGGTATTCTGATCGACAATGCTATGGAGGCTGCACTGAATACGGAGCGGCCTTGGGTGGAAATTGTTCTGCTGGCCCAGGAGCGGCAGGTGTTTCTCCGGGTATCCAATTCTTACACAAATGTCATTGAACCTGGAAAAATGTGGGACAATGGCTGGTCTACAAAAGGCACAGGCCGGGGATTGGGCCTGCCTGGCTATCAGCGTATTTTAGAGAACTATTCCAATGTCTCCACCGGTACCAGTTGGGAGAACGGCGTATTTGTACAGGAAATGACAGTGGAGGGCAGGCCATGATTGGAATTTATTTATGTGATGACGAGGAATCTGTCCGTCATCAAATTCAGACGGCCCTGGAGTGGAGGATATTTGTTGAAAATTATGATATGAAAGTTGTGTGCAGCGCCGCCAATGTCCAGGAATTACTGGCCGCAGCAGAAGGTGAAAGATGCGGAATTTACTTCTTGGATGTGGAGTTAAAAGATGAAGAATGGGACGGCTTTCTGCTGGGGCAGGAGCTACGGCGGCGCGATCCTCATGGTACGCTGGTCTATATCACCAGCTATGGCGATTTGGCCTGGCGCACCTTTCAATATCACTTGGAGGCATTCGACTACATCGTAAAAGAACCGGAGCAGATTGGGCCGTCTGCGTCACAGTGTTTGAGCGAGATACATTTACGCCTGTTGGCGCAGCGCCAGGCCCCAGCAGAAATGTTCACATTGCGGACAGGGGATACGGTGCGTCATGTTCCCCTGCGCAATATCCTCTTTTTTGAAACCGCCTCCATCCCCCACCATGTTTTACTCCATACATCCAACGGCCGAATGGATTTTTTAGGAAGTCTCAATGAATTGGAGAATCGATTGGGAAACCGCTTCATCCGCACACACCGGGCCTATTTGGTGGCAGCGGATAAGATTGAAACGGTAGATTTGAAACACAATAAACTGTGGGTTGGCTCTCACGAGTGTCTGCTTTCCCGGGCAGGGAAAGCTGAACTTCGCAAAAGAATGGGAGGGAGCTAATGCTGCTTTCTCCCATTCCATTCAGGAAGCATTTCTGTTTGTTTAGGAAATTTAAAACACAGCGCTCCGCTTCTGTGGTATGGTCAATACTGCCAGGCAGCAAGACAAGAGAGGAGGTGGGCATATGGCGAAAGAACGCTTTGTGGAGGTCTATAATCAGGGTCTTGTAAATGTAGCAAAGGTCATTGTGGATACGGAAACCGGCGTAAATTACCTGATGGCTTCCCATAGTAAGGCAAACGGCACCGGACTGACTGTGTTGGTCGATCAGGATGGCAAACCTGTTGTTACTCCGTCAAGTAAAATGCGTCTGGGGATCTGAACAGAGCATAATAGCAACGCCATTCCTCCCAGCCACTCATAGTGTCAAAGCAGCATAACCCCGGCTGCTTCCACCGGGATAGTTTTTTCCGTGGAAATCTGCATTACTGCTTTTGAGAATGTGATAGGCTCCGACGAGTAAGGGTAGTAAGCATACCTTACTCGTCGGCTTTACGCCCCAAGCCCCGCATTTGTCTCGCAAAAACGTGTGCGCCCCAAAGGAGCTGTCATAGCCCTTCTATTCATGCAGCTCCAGCGGAAGGCCGTCCGGATCAAAGAAAAAGGTCATCCTTTTCTGGGTATATTCATCCATACGTATCGGCTCGCATACAATTCCAAGCGCTTCCAGCTCCCATACGGCTGCTTCTATGTCGTCCACCTTAAAACTCAGATGCCTGAGCCCGCATGCCTCCGGTCTGTTTACCCGTTTAGGCGGATTGACTTCTGCAAAAATCTCCAGCTCGATCGCCCCGCTGCCGTCGCCTACCCTTAAATCCAGTTTCCAGTCATTCCGTTCCCTGCGGTAATTGTCTCTGACAACCTCAAAGCCAAGCTTATTTACATAAAAATCCTTTGCTGCTTCATAATCCGATACAATAATTGCAATGTGATGTATTGTGGAAAGCTTCATAAATAATTCCTTTTTCTGTTTGCTACATAAAGCTGATTATCAGTTCCCTTGCTTCCTTCCATAAATCTTCCGGACATTCTTCACTTTAGTCAATAAAAATATTCAATTTTCTCTCCCTCGCCGGATATAACACCTCTTGTGAAGCCATCTAAACAGTGTCTGATAAATCCTGTTCCCTTATTTTTTGCGCAATCAGCGTATCCATACAATGCTTATGAGGAATCCCCCCGCTGTCACAGTCGAAGATTTCCTCCCTACAGGTGTGAAACAGCCAGTCATAATAGTAGCCGAACAGTTCGCCGGAATGCCATGGGTGTCTTTTTTCCTCATCCCTGGTAAGATCCGGCGCACGCTTTATAAAGGGCTTGTGAACGAATACATTCAGAGCGTTTATTCCGTTGTCTGCCGTGTGCTCCTTTAAGCTGTCGCAAAATTCCTTCCGCCTGGTCCGGGAAAGAAAGTGGAGTACGCCGCTGCTGAATATAATGTCATACTCCGCCTCCGGCCGGTAGTCAAAAATATCGCCCCTGAAAAACCTGACGTTAACCTTGTTGTACCGGGCAAGCTTCTCGGCCTTCTCGATTCCCTGTTTTGATAGATCGAAGGCTGTCACCGTATAACCGCATTTTGCAAAGAAAACCGCATCCTTTCCTTCCCCACAGCCAATGTCAAGCACACGGTACGGCCTGATTGGCGGCAGGATTTTCATGATGTCGTAGCAAATCCGATTGGGCTTAAGTCCCCAGTAATATTCCTCCGTGTTGTAGCGACCGTCGTAATCCGTCACCACGCTGCTGTAGCCCAGCAATGCGTCCACTGTGGTGTTAAGGGCTGCCGCCAGCTTGGGAAGCATTTCAATATCGGGATAGGCCGTGCCGTTCTCCCATTTCGACACTGCCTGAAAGGATATGTTAAGGGTTTTGGCTAGCTGGTTTTGAGTCAGCCCCATCTCCTTGCGTCTTTTGCTGATTACCTCTCCTGTTTTCAGATGATCCATTGATCGTTCCCTCCTGCGATATGAATTCCCGGGTTTTCTTCTATCATAGTATAAGCAAAAGACTGCTGCAATAACGCAGAAAGGGAATACAGCGCCATAACTCGCCCGGCGGTTGAATTCCGTTTTTTCAGGAGCGATGCTTATTCATCCGGCAGACTCTGACCCTACAGGGTATATGGTTCAATCCGGCAGGTATGCTCCTTGGTTTTTTCATCATAGCAAATCCCTACTAAAAGCAGGTTTCCTTTATAATCCTCCAAAGCCTTAGGATAGCATTTGTCCCTGATCTGAGCGATTGCGCTTTCGGCGGTTTTATTCCACTTTAATTCCACCAAAAGCGCCGGTTTACCCTCGTGTTGCTTTCTTGGAAGGTACACAATATCCGCCCTTCCTTTTCCGGCCGGGAGCTCCCTGATTACCGTATAGTAATTACGCGCCACATAAAATGCCAAGGAAATGGTATAGCTAAGCGCATTCTCGTCATTGTACTGCAGATAGGAGGATTCGAAATGAGCTTCCTCCACCGCCTTTGCCACAAGAGCCTCATCCTGATTCCAGACCGCGTCCAGAACAGACCTTGAATTTCTCAGCGCCTTCGACACCTCTCCCCAGTCAGAATTGCTGATGGACGTAATATATTCATTTAAGATCTCCTCATTGGGAATAAAGACCTCCCCCCGCTCACTGCGGTATCCCAGATACCCCAGATGTACAAGGAGAGTCAGCACGTCATCCCTGGAATGGAAGGTCACCATGTCATTGGTAAAGCTGCGGATGTCCACCGGAACCCCGTTTTTCCCATCCATCATTTGGAGGATCGCATCCTTAAGCCCCTCGAAATTCAGGTCAATATAGGTGCGGAGAGCTTCAAAAGTCTCTGTCTGGTTCCAATAAAACTGAAATTTTCCAAAGCGCATGGCGCTGACCACGGAACGCGGGTTATAGACAGAGCCCACGCCTTCCAAAAAATATCCGTCATACCATTTCTTCGTTTCCTCAAAATCCATGCCATAGCGCTGGCACAGCCCTCTGACCTCGGCTTCCGTAAAACCCGCATATTCTGCAAGCGCACCCTGGAATACCATGGAAAATTCGTCAAACATATTCAGGGCACTGTGGGTCCCGTATTTTTTGATGGGAAGGATTCCTGTCATATAGCACAGCGCAATATATCCCTTATCCTTGAGCATATCCCGCAGAAAATCCAGATATAGCTTCTGGGCCTCTCCCTCCATCCTGTACTCCCGAAAAATACAGTCCCACTCATCGATGATGATAACGAAGGGGATTTTTGTCTGGTTAAAAATATCCTGCATTGTCCTGGTTAAATTGGTTTTGTCAAAATACTTAAGTTCCGTATAGCTGTCAAGCATATCCCATAGCAATGACTTTTTCAAAAGCGCCAGCATTTCCGGCATGTCACTGCTTTGGCTTAAGAACTCCTGCATATTCAAAAACAGCACATTATACCGGTTCATGTGCTCGGTATAATGCTCATCCTCCGCAATCTCAAGACCTGCAAACAGATCCCCACAATCGCATCCCCGGCTGTAATATGCCGCCAGCATGTCCGCGGTTACAGACTTTCCAAATCTGCGGGGTCTGCTCATACTGATGTATTTTTGCAGAGAATTCATCACCTTGTTGCAGTATCGGATCAGACCGGTTTTGTCTATATAAATTTCAGAATTGATGCATTGCACAAACTTTTCCTTTCCCGGATTCATATAACTTCCCATGCGGCATCCCTCCTCTGTCCCGTCAGCGCGATATTATATTGTATAGTGAACGACAATATAATTTGCCGTTCACTATAACTATAGCAAGGAATCGTTCCGCAAACAAGCGTATTTTTAGAAACCTCAGTTTCCCCCAATCCCCAGCTTCCTGCGTATGCCTCTTGCCGTAAACCGATACACCCCATAGGTCAGGCCTCCCAGGACAAACTCAATCCCCAGGCACACAGCCAATGCCATCACCTCGCTGAAAACAATCTGGCCGTCGTTTCCGTACAACAGCAGGATAAAAATCAGATAAATAGCAGCCATACCTACCAGCGCCGGTATCCTAAAGACGCCGCCGCACTGACTGTCCACTTCCCTTTTCAGAAAGGCAGGAGAAGCTCCCAGCTTTTTCAGATCGTCAAAAATATAACGGTTGTTCAGGGCAATGGTCTGACAGCGGGTATGGCAGATAATCAGGGCCGTCAGGATGCACACAATAAAGATAAACAGAAACATCATCAAAAACACGGAGGTAGAGAGCAGGAAGTCGTTCTGGCCCAAAATACGGAAGCTGGGTTTATATTTCCAGTTCTGGCGAAAGACAATGGAATCCGCCTCCTTGGGATCCACATACATAAGCGATCTCTCCGACTCCCTTTCCTGCCAGTCTTCCTTCCCCTCCTCCTTTGCCAGGATGGAAGTCACCCGGCAGTATTCCTTGGAGGTAAAACAGTCCTCTCCGTTAGAGGCAATCAGACGGCGAAAAAGCGCGTTGGCAAACGGATAGGAATCCGTTCCCTCCACATTGAAGGCTGTGAGCGTTCCTTTCCAATCGTCGGTGAGCCCCTCCGAAAGCTTCTCATAATCTCCCTGATCCAAAACCCGGCACTGCCTGTCGCCCCCTAAAAGATCATAGTGGAGCAGTCCGGCGCACTGAGTGGAAAGCTGTGTGCGTGTGACCATGTTGGTCAGGTGTCTGGCGCTTGTGTTGACATAAAGGGAGGTCTCCTCCCTATTCGTAATGCACAGATAGGTGCCCGGAAGAACGTCGATCTCCTCCCCCGTCAGCCGATTCCAGGCTTCTTCTGAAATCGCTATCTCCTCCCCGCTTATAGGGGCATATTCCGTATGCCAGTGCTCGCCGTCCTCCTCCATAACATCCCTGTAACCTCCAAAGCCCAGGGTAATATAATCATACTCTCCCCAATCCTTTAAGGAAAGTCCGTATTCTCCGGCAAGGGCATTTATGTCCTCCTTTTCCGGCATGGCCTGGTCGGCCCGGCAGTGGTAAAAATAGTCAAAGGGTTGTGCGTCATAGCCCATCATAGCGCCTACGGAGGTGACCGGAATATAAAAAATGCCAAAGCAGGCTCCCGCAATCAGGAGCGTGACTACAATCATATTGTTTACGGTCTGTTTCCCCTGAAATTTCATCATGCTTCTGGCTATGATATTTTTGTAGGGGTTACGCTTATGGCTTCGAAAGCCGTGTACCACCGCGTGAAGCATGACCATATAAAGCCCCGCAAGCGCAGGCAGATACAGGGCGTTCAGCCAGAACGGGGGCAGGGTACTAAACTTTCTCATATAAATGACAGGCATAAAATATCCCGCAAAAACCCCCAGAGTGATCAGAATCCCCCCTGCCGGAGCGCACCATTTTCCCAGTTCCTTCACAGGTTCGTTGATGTGTTCTTCCCTGATTACCTCCATGATATTGGTTCTGTGCAGATACCTCCAGGCAGTGAGACAGGAAAAGGCCACCACCACGAAAAGAAAGGCCAGAGAAATCAGCAGGCATCTGAAATCAAAGGAAAGTTTCATGTCCGAACTGTCAATCATAATCAGCCGAAACCCTGTCCAGATCATCCAGATAAAGGGAAATCCCGCCAGAGTGCCTGCTATGGAGGATAAACCGCTTAAAAGCAGCACCTCTCTGAAAAGTCCGGGCACAAGCCGTCTCCTTGACGCTCCCAGCGCCATCAGGATACCCAATTGTCTCGATTTATGCCGGAAAAAGAGGCTGGCCGCATAAACGGTAAACACAACGCAGCCCACCAGGGTCAGCACGAAAATAGCGTTCATCTGCTTACGGCTGTCTCCCCCCTGGGGGAAAGCTTTCTGCACCGTAGGCGAGAGCATCATGCCCGAGTAAGCAGAAATAATCATCAAAGCCGTAAAGTTGCAGAACAGATAAAGCCATGCATGTTTCCTGTCCGCGTGCTGCAATTTCCGTTCCATTTTTTTCAAGGTAAAAATCTGTTCCATATGAAATCCCTCCTAAGTCCTTTACTCTGCCATCTCTTTGATGGCGGCCAGCAGCTTGTCGTGGAAGCTCCCCCGCTCCCCGCTATTTTCCAGTTGGCGGTAGATGGAGCCGTCCTTTAAGAGCACCACCCGGTCGCAGAAGGAGGCGGCAAAGCTGTCATGGGTCACCATAAAAATCGTGGCACCCATGCGCTCCCTGGCCTCCCCGAAGCTTTCGATGACAGCCCTGCTGGACTTGGAATCCAGATTTCCGGTGGGCTCGTCGGCAAGAATAATCAGCGGATTATTGATCAGGCTGCGGGCCACCGCCGCCCTCTGTTTCTCACCGCCGGAAATCTCCGCCGGGTACTTGTTCACGATATGGCTAATCCCAAACAGACCCGTAAGCTTATCCGCCAGTTCCTGCGTTTCCCGGGACACTTCCCCCTGGATAATACGGGGCACCAGGATATTTTCCCGAATCGTAAGTCCGTCCAGAAGCATAAAATCCTGGAACACAAAGCCGATCTGGGTATTACGCAGCTTTGCCAGTTCAGACTCGCTCTGCCCTGCGAGCCTGGCGCCTCCGATGGTGATCTCTCCCTGGTCAAAAGGAATGTAGCAGGAGATACAGTTGAGCAGCGTAGTCTTACCCGAACCGGAGGGCCCCATGACAGCCACAAATTCCCCCTTTCCCACATGAAAGTCGATCCCCTTTAGCACCTCATATTTGTTCTTTCCCACCTGATAGGATTTGTGCAGATTTTTCACATATAACATAAAACTCCCTCTCTTTCTTTCCTGATAAGCCGGCAAATATTTTGTTCCTTTCTATCGTAGCACCACCGAGGACACTCTGCAGAAAGCAGGGTAAAGTTTGACCGTCTGTGTGTAAACTTTGGAAGGCAGAAGCAGATGTTGTAAAGTTTGGCCGTATCCAGTGTAAAGTTTGGCTCACGAAAGCCGCGAAAGGGTATGCGAAGGGAAAAAGAATGTGATACTATAGAAAACGACAAAATACTTTACCGTTCGCAAAAGGAGTCCTTCATGTTACGAATCGCCCTGTGTGATGATGAGACGGATGCGAGAGATGCCCTCCGCTTCCAGTTGGAAAAAGCCCTGATTGAGGAAACCGAAAAGATCGTCTATGAATTCTCGGCCGGCGCCAATGCGGTGTCTTGGCTGCAAAAACATCCGGGAGAGGTTGATCTGCTTTTTCTGGATATTGAGATGAAAGGCTTAAATGGAATGGAAACGGCCCGGAGAATCAGGGCTTTTGACCAAAATATCATGATAGCTTTTTTGACAGGCTATCCCGATTATGTGTTTGACGGTTACAGCGTGGGAGCCCTTGACTACCTCGTAAAACCGGCGGCGACACAACGGCTGATGGAGCTGCTGCACCGGGTGCGGGCAAAGCTGGAGCAGGAAAAAGATCTGACTTTTTCTTTCAAAAATGCAGACGGGACATGGCGTTTTTTGCTGCGTGATATTCTGTATTTTTATTCTGACAGACGCAAGGTCACTTTGGTCACTGAGCAGTCGGAATATGCCTTTTATGCCAGGCTGGACGAAATCGAGGCGCAAACCGGACATCAGTTTGTGCGGATTCATCAGCGCTATCTGATCAATCCGGCATGGGTGGATTATCTGGGGAGCAGTTCTGTCACCATAGGAGACAAAAAACTTCCCTGCAGCAGAAACCACAGGGAAGCGGCGGCGGAAAAAATCGCCAGATTTATGATGAATAACTGATCGGAAAGGCGCCAGGACGAATATGTACCTAATTTATTTTTATATCGTTGGAATTGCGGCGGCTTTTGTCCTGCTGCAAGGGATGAAAAATTTTCTTACAATAGCAGGCAAGCCCTGGAAACAGTTTGTCCTCTGGTGCGGCTGTTATCTTACTCTCAGTTCTATTATCTATCTGGGAGACTGGGGGAACATTCTGCCCACAGCCATCTTCTTTCTTCTGGCCATCCATATTGCCTGTGAGGGAAGCTTCTGGAAAAAGATAACCCTAGGGCTGATGTATGCCAGCACGGTTTTCGCTTTTAATGTTCTGCGGGATAACTTTCTTATCCCTCTGGACATGAGGGCAAACAGCCGCCCCCTGAGCCTGGTTCTTTCCCCTTCCTTTTCCCTGATGCTTGCCCTGCTCTTGTATCTGGCAAACAGAAAATTCGCGCCGGATAAGGACTACCGTCTCTCCGACAGTCTCTGGAAACTGCTGCTTCTTTTGACAGCCACTCCCCTGGGCATTGTCCTATCTCTTGTCTTACTGACTGTGCTGGAACAAGCGGATCTTATAATCGACAAAACCAGTTTTCGATCTGTCTGTATCGTACTGCTTTCTCTGGCTATGCTGTCCTTTATCGGCCTGTTCCGGGCGGTTATTGTGCTGGCAAGACAGCAAAAGCTGGAGGAGCAGACCATGCTGGCAGAGATCAACCGCAGCTATTATGAATCCATGGAACAGCAGCATTTCGCCATACGGCGGCTGAAGCACGACCTGCTCAACCATTTGTCGGTGCTCAGCGTGCTTTCGCAGGAGCAGAGAGAAGAATATATTCAGGGTTTAACCCGGGAGCATACCGTAAGCAGGCCTCTCAAATACTGTGAGGATACCGTGGTCAACGCAGTTCTCTCCGTCAAAGAAGAACAAATGAGCCAGCATGGCATACGGCTGCAAGCAGAAATTCAGATTACCGATGAGCTCCCCTTTGAAAAGGCAGATATCTGCGCCCTTTTTGCCAACGCCCTGGACAATGCCGCAGAAGCCTGCCGGAAGCTGGAGCCGGATCAGCGGATTATTTCTCTAAAGAGCAAGGCTCAAAAGGGGTTGTTTTGTCTGGAGGTCAAAAACCCCGCCCAGTGTGAGACCCAAAAACTCCCCGGCCACCCCACGCCCCCAACAAGCACAGCCAAAAACGGCTGGGCGCCGGGAAAGCGCAAGGCAGGACCGGTACAAATCCCTCTGCCCCAGACCTCCAAGCCGGATAAGGAAAATCACGGAATCGGGCTCAGAAGCATGCAGGAAATTGCAAACCGGTATCACGGAAAAATGACGCTGCAGACAGAAGGGGAGGTGTTTGAGGTGTTTCTGTATCTGCCTTTGAGTAAAACGGATTGAAACCCTTTTCTGTTGATATACAGTACCTCTCCCCCTTGCAGGCAGTGAAGCGGGCAGGTATCAGAGAATTCGTATTTTACCGCTCCTTAATCATAACAAAATTCGTCAGAAAAATTCCCTGCCGCTCTACCTGCTGCTCTTTAACAACTTTATACCCTCTTTTTTCAAAAAAGGCCTTGCAGTAACAGAAGCATGTGTAACAATATCCTCTTGAACTGCCTCCTCCATTACAATCTGCTGATTGATATTCTCTGTTCCCCTAAGTTAACGCAGGCATACACCGCCTTCGGATTCTCCGCCGTCATCCGCCAGAACGGATATTTAATAATACCGGGGGTGTTGTGTTTATTATGCACCATTCTACCAGCCATTCAATCTTTCAAACAGCCAACCGGAACAACATACACCCCATCCTGTCTCCGATACGCATAATCACCAACACCAATAAGTACCACCTGAATCCGTGAGACTTATTGTCCCGGCACATTGACAACTACATATTTAACC
>CAJTVL010000070.1 GCA_910579425.1 uncultured Lachnospiraceae bacterium
ACTGGTAAAATAAATGGAGGATATGTTCCTTTATTCCGTTCATGCGTTTATTCTGGTGAAATCATAACAATCCCTTTACTCTATGACTTTAATATGTTAAAATTTGCATAGAGAAATCTTAACCGGGAGGAATTTTTATCATGAACAAAAAAATACAGACTGACGCTGTCAACCACTTGTTTGACGCTATTCTTTGTCTGGAAACCAGAGAAGAATGCTATGATTTTTTTGAAGATCTCTGCACCGTCAATGAGCTTCTTTCCATTTCCCAGCGTTACGAAGTAGCATCCATGTTAAAGAGCCGCAAAACTTACCTTGAAATAGCAGAAAAGACCGGCGCCTCCACTGCCACCATCAGCCGGGTAAACCGCTCCTTAAATTACGGAAACGACGGCTATGACCTGGTGCTTGGACGTCTGAAGGAACGGGCAACCCATTCTGCAGATTGATTTTCTGTTTAAAATAACGGATAACCCCCTGGGGATTATCCGTTTATTTCGATCATTGTCATAGGATCAATATACTCTTCATTCAGCGTAATCTGATAGCCCAGTTCTTCATTATCCTTTCCAATGCTGAAAAGGATATAGCCTTTTCCGAGGCTCTCTCCCTGCTTCACCAGGGCGGCGGCGCCGTTGCGGTAAATCGAGCGATAGCCGTTGCCGTGATCTATCACAATTTTCGTACCGTAAGTCTCATCCGCGTCCACTACCTCAACGATCCCGGTTCCGGTAGTCACTACATTAATCCCTGAGGATGCGGAAAAGATCAGCATGGGCTCCCCCTCCTGGGCCTGCGTCATGGTTGCAGAACCGCTTAATGGAAACCCCTTGGGCAGGGCATTTTCGATGGTCTCCTGGCTCAGCACATCCTCCGCCTCCGCCTTCTTGCTGACGGCTTCGCTTAAAACCGCAACCTTGTTTGTCAGGGTGGAATTCTCCACGGTGAGCGCTTCATTTTCATCTGTCAGATTATTCAGTTCTGTCTTCTGTTCAATGATTGTCTTTCTTGCGTCCCTGATCGTGATGGAATCATAGATAAATTTGCAGGTAATCGCCACTGCCACCACAAACAGCAAAGCGGCGGCTCCTTCGATTGCAGCGGAATTTATAGTACGCCTGATAATGGTGCCATCTTTCTTTTCGGTCATCAGACGCAGGGTACGCTTCGTTCTGCTTCTAAAAAACTGCTTCTCCATAATTTATTCATCACCTCCGGTTTCTTATCCGTATTTTATCATATATAACAAATTAACGCAACTTTGACCACCTTTTCCGGTATGCAATTGTCAGAATTTGCCAGTTTATTTCACAAATAGTGCTATTTATAACCAAATTTCTGATAATGCCTATAATTTTCTTTACATTTAGCCGGGGATGTGCTATTCTTTCATTGTTACAGATTTTTGTGCTGTAAGCACTATACTTATTTTTTGGAGGTAATACAATGAACAAAGGTACTGTAAAATGGTTTAATAACCAGAAGGGGTACGGTTTCATTTCCGACGAATCAGGAAACGATGTATTCGTGCACTACTCAGGACTCAACATGGAAGGTTTCAAATCTCTTGAGGAAGGCGCGTCCGTAGAATTCGACGTAGTAAATGGTGAAAAGGGACCTCAGGCCGTAAACGTAACAAAGTTATAATCAGCAAATGCTGTTTATAACAGCATTTAATCAGTAACACGATGTGCCTTTTCTTAATAGGAATTTTTATTTCTTTATGAATTCGCAATATTGTTTTATCGGATTAAATCGAAGAGGCTGTGCTAAAGGCACAGCCTTTTTTTACATAAGGGCAGTCCGCGAAGCGCGCTGACCGCCGTAATCCTGTAAGGCATCAAAGGGGGAAACATAGACATGGAAGAAACTTCTAAAAAACCAATCAGAGGGATCAAAATACGCACAATAAATTTGTGGATGATCCTGGTTTCGTGTGTTTTGTATCTGCTGCTTATTTTTGCTACTGTACACGCCTCCGCCTGCTATACGGATATGGTGGCGTCTACCAGGGAATATATTACCTGCGAAGAGAACGCCTCTCTTGTGACACAGGGCTCCGACTTTCTCACGGAGCAGGTGCGCCTTTTTGCGGTAACGGCGGATCCTCAATATCTGGCTGCCTATTTCAGGGAGGTCAACGAGACCAGACGCAGAGATACCTCCCTCGCCCAGCTTAAGGAATATCAAGTGGAGGAAGAATCCCTTAGCTATCTTCAGCTTGCCCTTGACAACTCCAACAGCCTGATGGAGCAGGAAATCTATGCCATGAAGCTTACTGCCGCCGCCCATGATCTGGACATAAGCGCCTATCCGGAGGTAGACGCCGCAGAGCTTAGCCGGGAGGACTTATCCCTGGATTCCGGGCAAAAGATCCGCAAAGCCCAGGATATGGTTTTCGGCTCCGGCTATCAAAGCGCCAAAGCCCTGATTGCAGGCAATATCTCTTACTTCATTGACAGCGTTTCCAAGGGCACGGCGTCCAAACAGCAGCAGAGCTTACTTGTCCTCAAACGCACGATGAGCGGACAGCAGCTCCTGATCAGCATTCTTTTCATCGAAAACATTCTCATGTTTATTTTGATCATCCGTCTGATCGTGAAGCCTCTGCAGATTTATGTACATAACATCCAGGAAGAAAAAATGCTTGAAATCACAGGCTCCTACGAATTCAAGTATCTGGCGCTTACCTACAACAGTATCTATGAACTCAACAGTGCCAATGAAGCTATGCTCCGCCACCGTGCAGAGCACGATCCTCTGACAGGGATCATCAACCGCGGAACCTTCGATCAGCTCCGCCAGGTACTGAAGACAAAGTCCTGTCCCATCGCATTGCTGATCGTGGATGTGGACAAATTCAAGCTGGTCAACGACGGCTACGGACACGAGATGGGAGATCGGGTTCTCAAAAGAGTGGCAAAGCTTCTTGAAACCAGCTTCCGCTCCACCGACTATCCTGCCAGAATCGGCGGAGACGAATTTGCCGTGATCCTCACGGACATCTCCCCTGACATGGAGTCCATGATCACCGAAAAAATCCGCTCCATAAATGATGCCCTGCTGCATCCGGCGGACGATCTGCCTGCCGTTTCACTTAGCGTAGGCGGCGCGTTCTCAGCGGCGGGCTTTGCAGACGAACTCTATAATCAGGCAGATACCGCCCTCTATCATGTAAAAGAACAGGGGCGGTGCAACTGCAGCTTTTACCATGAGCAATGATACCTTTCTCAAAGCCGGTCCCAATATGCGGCCGGCTTTAAGACCGTCTTACTGTCCGCAGAAGGCGAGAACATCGTCAAGGCTCATACTGCCTCCGAACAGCTTTAGCGCACTGCCGATGGTCACATCAATCCTTCCCCCTCCCAGCTCCTTTAATTTTTTCAGATCCTCAAAATTGTGAACGCCCCCTGCATAAGTAAGAGGTATTTCGCATTTCTGTCCAAGCATTGCCGCCAGCTCTTCCTCTATTCCCCCGGCTTTTCCCTCCACGTCCACTGCATGAATCAAAAATTCGTCACAATACTGCGAAAGCATCTCAAGAGTTTCTCCGTTTAGCTTCACCTGTGTATAATTCTGCCACCTGTCAGTCACAATATAGTATTCCTCCCCCTTTTTGCGGCAGCTTAAATCAAGCACAAGCCGCTGCTTTCCCACCCTTCGTACCAACTCCTTCAGCCTTTCATAATAAAGCTTTCCGTCCCGAAACACATAAGAAGTGACGATCACATGGGATGCTCCCGCCCTTAAAAATTCTTCCGCATTCCACGGAGTAATCCCTCCCCCAACCTGAAAAATTCCCGGTACGGCAAAGAGCGCACTAAGCGCCTGGTCTTTGGTTTTATGATAAAATTCGCTCTCGGCGGAGTTTAGCAGTATCATATGCCCTCCCTTTAATCCTCTTTCCCCATAGAGCCGGGCAAAATACGCCGCATCCTGGTCCGCCACAAAATTTTCTTCGGCCTGATCCCCCTGATCTCTCAGACTTCCTCCCACAATCTGTTTTACCTTTCCGTTATGAATATCGATACATGGCCTGAATCTCATTCTAAGCTTACCCTTTCTTTTTGTAAAAATATTTGAAAATTTCTGTCAATTTCTCATAAGTATATTTTTATCTCCACTGCGCATAATAGCATCAGGACTGACAACCATGCAGTTCTTTTATATAAGGAGGTAAATTATGAAAAATACGAGAAAACTGATTTCGGTATCTCTTGTCATTGCAATGCTCTTTCTGTTTACAGCCTGCGGAACTGACAAGAAGAACAATGCGAACGACATGGCGGGAAATACCACCACAGCCACAGATAACGGCTCTGCCACGGACAATAACAACGGCACTGCCTCAAACGGCACAACAAACGCCGCAGATAACAACGCGGCCCCCTCAGACGGAAACGGAAACGGCATGAATGCCGGCGGCTCTGCTGCAGACAGCAACACGGCCACGGACAACGGCGGCACAACGAATGCAGACGGTAACGTAAATAACGACGGAAATGTCAACAGCGCTACCACAGGCACCGGAAACCGGGATGACGATTCTCTGTTAGACGATGCCGGCAATGCCGTAGGTGATGTAGTGGACGACATTGCAGACGGAGTGGCTGACATCACGGACGACGTGATCGGCGACGGAAACAATGACGACAATGATACTGCCGCTAACGGCAGCGATAACACTACTGCCAAAAACAATACCGGCAAAACCGCAAGGACCGGCAGGTAACAAAACAACGTTTCGCTAAGCAAGCGCCGGCTTCTGTCTGGGAAGCCGGCGTCTGTTTTATCACGTCATTTTTCTACAATGGTTCCGTCTCTGTATGCCTGAAGGAGCTGCTCAAGCTGCTTGATTCTCTCCTTCAAATCAATTCCAATATCCGTATCGGACACCCGGATCCTGACCGGTGCAATCTCTACGATGGTAGAATCGGAAAAAATATCCGACTCCCGCAGAATGGCCGCTTCCATGGACTCAAAAGGCTCATGGGCCACCAGACGCATTCCGTGGGAATCCGAGACCAGAGTATACCCGGCAATTCCCGTCTTGTCCTGGTAAGCCTTGGAAAAGCCCCCGTCAATAATAAGAAGCCTGCCGTCGCATTTGATAGGCGTATCCCCCTTCTTCAGTTCCACCGGCACATGCCCGTTGATAATATGGGATCTTTTGATGTCCAGCCCAAATTCATCCAGAATGCGGTGTACAATATCCTCCCGATCCAGCATGGAATAATAGCTGTTTTTCGTCTCCTTATGGGTCTGCTTATCCTCCACAAAATAACGCTCAAAGGTGGTCATCTTGTCCCTGCCGTAAACCGGGGAATTCGGACCGGTCCAGGTATACCAGATGTAATCCTGGGCCCTGCGCATTCCTGCCGGATCATTCTTGGCATAGTATCCCTTTCTGGCATAATTGTCCAGCACATCATAGAGCGCTCTGCCCTTGTAGGGCTTGCCGTCTATGTTCACGGACTTGAAATTCCCTTCCTCATCCAGAGGGACACAGCCATGGTAAAGAAGGTTGGAATTATGGATTTTGTAGAGTCCGCCGTTGGAATAAAGGAAGCGTACATGCTTCTGCAGCTTTTCGCATTTTAGGAAAGCGTGCTGGAGCCGGGCCATCACCTGTTCCTCGTCCGGCGTCAGCTTGTAGGGATCCTTCGGGTCCACGGTAGGAAACTCCGTATCCTTCATGGAATATTCTTTACCGTCTATGAGAACCGTCTTCTTTTCATAGTCGATCTTGTCCAGAAGAAGCCTGTTTTCCATCCCGAACTCCGGACAGCGCCTGATCACCTGCCCCTCCAGCTTTAGCTGCAGGATGGCGATGGCCTTATGAATCTTCATATCCAGATTCAAATCCTTGGTGTTATAGTCCGTATTATATTTGATGGCAAAAGCGTCGCAGTTCACATCCTGATAGGTATCCAGGGCAAAGGTGGCAAGGGGAACCAGATTGATTCCATAGCCGTCCTCTAAGGTATCCAGATTCCCGTATCTGGCCGCCACCCGGATTACCGTGGCGATACAGGGCAGATGGCCGCAGGCCGCTCCCATCCACACAATATCGTGGTTCCCCCACTGAATGTCCACGGAATGGTAATGCTTGAGTGTATCCAGGATAATATGGGGGCCCGGCCCTCTGTCAAAAATATCCCCTACAATATGAAGGTGGTCAATCACAAGCCTTTGAATCAGATTGCTCAGCGCCACGATAAAATCCGGGGCGCTTCCAATCCGGATAATGGTGTGGAGGATTTCATTGTAATACTCCTCCTTATCCGAAATATCTGATTTTTCTGTGATCAGTTCTTCTATTATATATGCAAAATCATCCGGCAGAGCCTTGCGCACCTTAGAGCGGGTGTATTTGGAAGCCACCCGCTTGGTAATCTGCACCAGCCTGTGGAGCGTAATCTTGTACCAGTCCTCGATATTATCCTCCTGCCGGGTCTCAATATCCAGCTTTTCCTGGGGATAATAAATCAGGGTGGCCAGCGATTTTTTGTCCTTCTGGCTCAGAGTGTTGCCGAACTCCTCATCAATCTTTCGCCGGATTGCCCCGGAACCGTTTTTCAGCACATGATTGAACTGCTCATACTCTCCGTGAATATCCGTCATAAAATGCTCGGTTCCTTTGGGCAGATTTAAAATTGCCTGAAGGTTAATGATTTCCGTGGAGGCCGAGGCAATATTGGGATACTGGTTTGCAAGGCTTTTCAGATATTTTAGCTCCATCTCATGGAGCTCGCTTCTCATCAATTTCTGTTCCCCTTTCCGTGATGCTTAACCGATCACATCACTCATGTCATAAAGTCCCGGGGCTTTTTCCTTTAAAAACTTGGCCGCCTGAATGGCTCCCTTGCCAAAAACGGCTCTGGAATAAGCGGTGTGGGAAAAGGTAATCACCTCGTCCGAGCCTGCAAAGATCACATCATGCTCTCCTACAATCGTCCCCCCTCTTACTGCCGAGAAGCCGATCTCCTTTTGAGGGCGCTGCTGCCTTCTTGTGCTGCGGTCATACACATTTTCGTATTCTCCGTCAAGGGCCTCCTTGATCGAGTCCCCCAGTGCAAGGGCCGTGCCGCTGGGGGCATCCAGCTTCATCCTGTGATGCTTTTCCACAATCTCAATATCAAAACCGGCGCCTCCCAGGACGCCTGCCGCCTCCTTTAGGAGCTTCATAAGCAGATTGATTCCAAGGGACATATTGGCGGATTTGAGCATCGCTGTCTGCTCTGCCGCCTCCTTTAGCCTGGCAAGCTGCCCCTGGCTCAATCCTGTGGTGCAGAGCACACAGGGAGTTTTCTCCCGGATACAGTAGTCCAGAAGTCCGTCCACTGCCGCCGCCACGCTGAAATCAATGACCACATCTCCTTTTATAGTGCAGTCCTCTATGTTTCCAAATACCGGAAAAGGGTAATTCCCCTCATCAAAAGCATCCACCCCGGCCACAATGGAGAGCTCAGGATCTTCCTTTGCAAGATCAATGATCATCCTGCCCATTCTTCCGCCGCAGCCATGTAATATCACATTTACCATACAAATACCTGTGCCTTTCCCTGACTCTGCTTAGAAATCGAAATCAGAAACATTTCTTTGGAATGCCGTTTACAGGATTCCATAATCCTTCATTGCTTTTTCAAGCTTAGCCGCATTTGCCTCTTCCATTTCGGTAAGGGGCATACGCAGTGTCCCGCCGATCTTTCCCATCAGGGTCAGAGCCTTTTTCACAGGAATGGGATTGACCTCACAGAATAGCGCACTGCACAGAGGGATTGCCCGAAACTGCTCCGCGCAGCTTCCCGCCACGTCGCCCTCAAAGAACCTTGCGCAAATGTCATGGGTCTGCTTCGGCGCTACATTTGAGAGTACCGAAATAACTCCTTTTCCTCCCAGGGCAAGAAGAGGCACGATCTGGTCGTCATTGCCGGAGTAAAGCTCCACCTTGCCGTCCGCTAAGGACATCAGCCTGGTAATCTGACTGATGTTCCCGCTGGCCTCCTTCACGCCTACAATGTTCTCCACCTCTTTGCAGAGCGCTGCCGCAGTTTCCGGCGCAATATTGCAGCCTGTGCGGCTGGGCACGTTATAGAGGATACAGGGCAGCTTCACGGCATCCGCTACAGTCTTATAATGGGCATAAAGCCCCTTCTGGGTTGCTTTGTTATAATAGGGCGATACCAGAAGCAGCCCGTCTGCCCCTGCCTTTTCGGCTTCCACGGACAGATAGACAGCGGTCTGCGTACAGTTGGAGCCCGTTCCCGCCACAACCGGGATCCTCCCGTTTACCTGCTTCACACAGTAGGCGATCACGTCAATATGCTCCTCATGGGTCAGCGTAGAGGACTCTCCTGTGGTTCCGCAGACAATAATCGCGTCCGTCCCTTCCGCGATCTGGAACTCAATCAGCTCCGCAAATTTCTCATAGTCAACTGCCCCGTTTTCCTTAAAAGGTGTAACGATGGCAACTCCGGCGCCGGTAAAAACAGCCATAATTTTTCCCTCCTTTAATGATAAAAAAAGATGCACATCAAATGCGCACCGACTACTTTAAATAGCTTTTCATCGGATAGCGCCCCACCGGCAGTCAAGCGTCCGGTGACAGTCATACGGTTCTTTACCGTATGCCCAAGGATCTGACTTGCAGGACTTCAAACCCTTTCGGCGTTTTTTCCTTTCGTTTTTCTTCCACTGTGCCTGCCACATCCAAAAAACTACTCATAAAATACGCAACCTCTACCTCTAAATCCTATACATTTTTAATTAAAAATATCATAACACTATGCCCCGGCTCTGTCAACGGACGGACAAGCCTTAATTTCCCCGTTTTGTGCTCCTTATCTTGCAAAAAGTGCGTCGGAAAGCTTTCCTTGCCAAAAGCAGCAGACTACCGGGCAAAAGTAGTCTGCTGCTCTGTTTCTTTTATTTCATTTTCACGCCTTCCAACCTGGAGACCTCTCCTGCCAGCGCGGCAATCCTATCATCCAGATGAATTCCCGTGAGGATGATGCTCATATCCTCATCTCTTGCCATCAGGATATTCCTCAAATCCTCCACAGTGATAATATCATTGTCAATCAGTCCTAAGATCTCGTCTAATATCAAAAGGTCGCACTCACAGGTAGCGATTACTTTCTTTGCAAAATTAAGCCCGTTTCTGATGTTAGCAATTTCATCCGCTTTCTGCTGATCGGAAAGCTCTGCAAAACTCCCCACCGACTTCTCAAAACAGAAAATTTTGATTTCCGGTTCAAGACGGTTAAAAAACGCGGGATTTGCAAGCTCTTTTCCCTTAAGGAAACGGATAATGAAAACCCTCTCTCCTGATGCGGCCGCCAAAACCGCTCTGCCCAAAGCAGCGGAAGACTTACCGTGTCCCTCTCCGTTGAATATCGTTACCAATCCACGTCCCATATGAATCGCCATGCTCCTTTCAAATACCCGGAAACTGCGCGCACATTGACGCGCGATTTATTATAACATATCAGGACGGAGGGTGCAACGGTTATCTTATTTACATACTTTTAAGCGTTTTAAATCGTCACTTTTCTCCTAGCCGTTTCCCGATCCCTTCCATATTTCCCACTCCCGGATCAGGCATCCGGTATTCCTGATACCAGTATCCCCTGGGATGCACCTTTGTGCGATATCTGAAATGGGGCACGGGGAGAGGATCCTGGGCGCGCATCATAGCGGCCGCCAGCTCACCCAGCATTTGACTCTTTACAGCGGCAAATTCCTCCTTATCCCAGAGATTGTACAGCTCCCCGGGGTCGTCAGCCAGACAGTACATAAATCCGGTTCCCATCATATCCAGTTGAATATGGTAATCTCCCGTCCACAGCGCCCGCACCTGCCCGCATTGGGTCCAGGTATTCAGGCAGTCAAAGGTCCTCATCTCCTTAGAGGCTCCTTCCGTGATCAGGTCAAGCTCATCCTTCCCGTTCCAGTACAGGCCGCCGAAGCCGCTCTCCGCATACGCACAGTCAAATTCCCTCTCTGGCACAGCGTTTCCGGTAAGAAGCGGCAATATACTCTTTCCCTGACACCCGAAAGGCGTTTCCGCGCCGATCATCTCACAGAGCGTGGGCAGAATATCCACAATACTGATAAATCCCTGCTCTCTCCTTCCCTGGGCTGCAATCCCCGGCCCTCTCCATATAAAAGGGATACGGCACAGAATATCCGGCAGGTCAGGGCCCTTTCGTATCAATCCGTATTCCCCCACAAAATCGCCGTGGTCGGAGAGAAAGAGTACGACCGTCTCTTCCTCCAATCCCCTCTCTTTCAGCCCCTCTATCAGCCGCTTAAACTGGTCATCAATCAGGCGCAGCATCCCGTGATAATTTGACCTGGCTCTCTGGATCCTTTTTTCGATCTCCGTCCCAAGCACCTGCTCCCATACGCCACGAAGCCAGGAGAAGCGCTCTCCCTTCCCTTCAAGAGTCTCCGCTCCTGCACGATTCTTTGGCAGGCTCTCCGGCGGAAACAGATCAAAATAAGGCTCCGGCACCTGATAAGGATTGTGGGGCTCCGCAAAGGATACCCAGGCAAAAAAAGGCTGCCTGCCGTCCACCTCATCTATGAATTTCAGCGCGGAGGAGACATTCCTGTAGGGATGCTGAACCGTAATTCCCCCCGGAGATGGATAATGGACCTCCATATGCTCTGTCCGCCCCAGAAATTTGGCAAACTCTATTTCCTCCAGAGTAGTATTGATCTCTCCTTCATTTCCCAGATGCCCGCAGGTTTCGTGAAAATCAAAGTCCTCCGGCGCGTGGTGGGAATGGTTTTTCCCACACAAAGCCGTGGCATAGCCGTTCTCCTTTAACACATCCAGAAGATCCCTGGTATAAAGCGCATCCATAGCGTTGTGATTCGTCCTGACCTGATGGCTCTGGCTAAAGCGCCCGGTAAACATGCTGACCCTGGCCGGCATACAGGTGGGATTGGGGGTATAAGCTCTGGCAAAATCCACGCCTCCCTTCGCCCATGCATCCAAGAAGGGCATGGTATCCAGTTCGTACTCGCAGGCTTTCCTCAAATCCGCCCGCTGCTGGTCTGTCATAACAATAATGATGTTTGGTTTTTTCTCCATAAAATTTTCCTCCTGATTAGCCCTTCACCGCGCCGATCATGACGCCCTTGACGAAATATTTCTGCACGAAAGGATAAATGAGCAGCATCGGGATACTCGACACCACGATAGCCGAATACTTGACCGCTTCCGCCATTTTAATCTTTTCTGCCATACCCACATCATTGGTTCCCATCTGCTCTGTCTGTCCCAGAAGCAGGATATTGCGAAGAACGATCTGAAGCGGGTACAGGCCTGCATCCCGCAGATAGATCAGCGCGTCAAAATAAGCATTCCATATCCCAACCGCATAGTAAAGCACCAGAACCGCCAGAATTGCTTTGGACAAAGGCAGGACGATCCTCACCAGCATGGCAAAATTTCCGCACCCGTCCAGCCTGGCCGACTCATAGAGTTCTCCCGGGATACTGTTCTCAAAGAAGGTCTTTGCCACAATCAGATTGTAGGTGGAGAGCGCCGCGGGAATCAGCAGGGCCCATACCGTGTTGTACATTCCCAGATCCTTTACCAGCAGGTACGTGGGAATCATCCCTCCTGAAAAATACATGGTAAACAGGATCAGCATCATAAGGAGATTCCGCCCGGCCAGTTCCTTCCGTGAGAGAGGATAGGCAGCCAATATCGTAAGTATAACGCTGATTCCTGTCCCTGTTACCGTGTAGAAACAGGTGTTGCGAAAGCCCTGCCAAATATCCTGATTTTCAAAGACCATAGTATAGGCTTTGACCGTAAAGCCTTTGGGTAAAAACAGCACTTTTCCTTTTATGACCATATCCGGATCCGAAAAAGAGGCTGCCAGCACAAAAATAAGCGGGACCAGCACGATCAGTACTATGACCGCCCCGAGAAAATTGACGATAATGTCAAATGTCCGGTCGCGGTGAATGATTTTTCCAATTCCTTTCCCCATTTTCTTCCCCCTTACCATAAACCAGTTTTTGTGGTTTTCTTACTGACAAAATTTGCGCCGATCAAAAGAATGAAATTGATCACCGAGTTAAACATCCCCACGGCGGTACTGTAAGAAAACTGCCCTTTCTGAATGCCGTTTTTATAAATAAAGGTAGAGATGACCTCACTGGCAGACAAGGTAACACTGTTCTGCATCAGATAAACCTTTTCAAATCCCACCGACATCAAATTGCCAATCCTCATGATAAACAGGACGATAATCGTTGACATGATACAGGGAATGGAAATATGGATGATTTTCTGCATCCTTGTAGCTCCGTCAATGGACGCCGCCTCGTAAAGCTCCTGGTCTACGCCGGAAAGGGCCGCTATATAGATGATCGCATTAAATCCCATATACTGCCATACATTGGAAAATACATACAAAGGCTGAAAGTAACCGGGCTTCGACATAAAGTCCACCGGAGCGCCCCCGAACAAACCCGTTATCTTGTTGAACAGCCCGTAATCCCTGTTGGAAAAGAGGGTGAGCATACTCACGATCACCACCACCGACAGGAAATTGGGCATATAAGTAATATTCTGTATGGCCTTCTTAAATTTCAAATTCTTGATCTCATTGATAATCAGCGCCAGGATGATGGGCATGGGAAACCCTACCAGCATGGTAAACAGGCTCAGTGACACCGTATTCCACAGAATATCCCAAAAGTAGTAGGAATCAAAAAACTGTCTAAAATAAGTAAGCCCCACCCAGGGGCTTTGGGTAATTCCCAACGTCGGGTTAAACCGGCGGAACGCAATCTGCAGGCCGTACATCGGGATATATTTAAAAATAATATACCAGGCCAACGGAATCGCCAGCATAACATAAAGGCCCATATTCTTCCGGATACTTTTTCCCAGCTTTTTTATTTTATTTTGCATATGAATCCCTTCCTTCCCTCTCTGACAGTTACAAATTTCCAAAACTGTGCTTTTAAACTGCGCCGCAATGCCCATTATTTTTGCATTGCGGCGCGGATTCATTTACTTCAGGGCGTCAATTGCATTCTGATAAATTCCTTCCAGCTCACGGATACCGATCTGCTCCAAAGTCTGACAGTATTCATCCCACTTATCAAATCCCCATTCCCCTATGATAAACTTGGTCACGGCCTCATCTCTGTAGGTATTCAGATCCTGTTCTATGGCTACCACCCGGTCTGTCTCCTCCGCACTCACTGCCGGCTTTGCATAATAAACCTCCGGCAGGTAGGGTGCCAGGATGGCCGCCGCATCCTTCGTCCTCTGGCTGGCAACTACGCCGTCCGTTTCGTCCACTCTCAGGCAGGGGAAGCCGCCTCCAGGCACCATATTGATCTTGCCCAGGGCCGTCATAAAGCCTTCCTCCGCGTTGAGAATATCGTCGTTAAATACGGGAATCCCGTTTTCGTCCATGGTATAGGTTATCCCTTCTATCCCGAAAGCAAAAAACAAACCGCCCTCCTCACTGAAGAAATAATCTACCCAGCGTATGGCCGCCGCAGGATCGGAACAGGTATTGCTGAGTGCATAGCATCCGGTTTCCACTCCGGTAGTACCGTCAGCCCAGAATTTTTCGCCATAAGGCCCGATCAGAGGTTCATACCCAGAGTAATCCTGTTCACAATTTAAGAACACATCCGAGTAGGGCATATACATAGCCCCGAACAGCTCGCCGGAGAGGTTACTGCGCCATGCAGGCCTGTCATTCTTATAATATTCCTGCCACAAAAGCCCTTCCTGGTACAGGTCGTTTAAGTAAATCAGGTACTCCTTAAATTTATTGTCGCAGAGCCAGTTATGGATCTGGCCGTTTTCATCAATATCATAAGTATCCCCAAGCTGATGCCCAAGCCCCCAGGCCCCGCCCAGTGCATATACGCTGGAGGGTTCCCTGATTCCCAGAGGGATCTCGTCCTTCTCCCCGTTTCCGTTAGGATCTTCATCCCGGAAAGCGATCAGTACTTCCTTAAATTCCTCCACGGTGGTGGGGATTTCCATGCCCAGGGTTTCCAGCCATTTTGTGTTAATCCACTGCTTGAAACCCATCTTTCCGGTAGCGCTAGTATTGATAAAGGGGATCGTATAAATATGCCCGTCCGCCGCCATACAGGCCGTTCTCATAGATGGATTTTCATCAAATAGCTTTTTCAGATTGGGCGCATACTCCTCAATCAGATCATCCAGAATCATAAGCTGCCCGCTGCCTACCCCATAGGTGGAAACCTCATTCTGGTTGATCGCGCTGCGCAGAAACACGTCCGGAAGCTCGTTGGAGGCAAAGAGAAGCTGTTTATTCTCCGCAAATCCGTCCGCCGGCACCTCCTGAAAGTCCATGTGGATATTCGTCATCTTTTCGTATTCCTGCATAACCAGCATATTTTTCCACTCTGTCTGATTCTGGTCTCTCTGTCCGTATACCGTCAGGGTGATCTGCTCGTTTACGATGGGGAAGCCCTCGGCATTCAGATTCGATGACTCCTGGCCGCCGTCCTCTGTCCCGCCGCTCTCCTGTCCGGCGAAACCGTTACTCTCTTCGGACACTGCCCCCGCATCCTGCATCTCTTCCTTCTGTCCGCTGTCCGCCTCTGTCCCGCCGCTTCCACAGCCCGCCGTCATACCGGCAAGAAGCGCCATACAAAGAAATATCGCAACTGCTTTCCTTTTCATACCTCATCCTCCTTTTTTAGAGTTTCTATGTATCTGTATTGGATGTGATTATTTTATCAAAATCCTCTTTGTACATTCTCTCCAATTTGTGCGCGATTTTTACCTGTTTGTGCATTATTTTTACCCGAAAACAGGAAATAGGCTTCGCGAACCACAATGGGCATCAGTAATGATTGTTGAACATAACGAAACGGAAAGTGGAAGAAATTTAATAGGATAGGAATTTTATTGTAAAGACAGGCGTTTTTTGTATATAAGATAATAATACTTGTGGAAGAATGAAGGGACAATAAATATTTTTTAGTCCCCTTCCCCACCCAAAGGACGGCAGGCCAGATACTCCTTCGGCGTGCTCCCGGTGTATTCCTTAAAAATTTTCAAAAAATAGCTGTAGCTCTTAAATCCGCACAGGCTCACCACCTCTTTCAGGGGGTGATTTTCCTTCAGCAGCTCCCTGGCTTTCTCCACCCGAATGCGGTTCAGATATTCTGTGAGGGTACTCCCTGTCTCTTCATGAAAGATACGGCTTAAGTAAGAGCTGTTCACCCCTATGCTGGCGGCGCAGCTGCTCAGGCTGACCGCCTCGGCGTAGTGCTTATGCAGATAGTTCACCGCCTCACCCACCGGCTCGGAAAAGCTGCTGTCCGGCTCCCTCCTTCCCCTGATCTCACGCAGAACATTTTGGTAGAGCCCGGCGATGCTGGCGCTGAGAACCGTCCTGCCCTTAGCCCGGGTATACTCAAAAAGCTCCCCGTTTCTGGGAATAAAATCCAGACTGATCTTATGCTCTATACTGATCCGTTCCAGCAAGTCGAGAAGCTCCTTTGTCACCATCATATACATGGCTTCCCTGCCGGGCGGGATCTGCCCATAGATTTCCTTTACCATAGCCTCCGCAGCCTTTGGATCCGCCCTGTGGACGGCGGAAAGAAGCCGGTTCTGCTGTTCAATGGTCATGGCCAGCACGGCCTCCGTTTTCGTCCCGGCTTCCTGCTTTTCTTCCAGCTTGTGCCGCACAAAGGAACGCAGCGCATTGTCCGAGAAAAAGGGCGGGCAGGTCTGCATCCGCATCTGCAGGCCGTAAACCCGGCGGATATTGTCCTGGGCAACCATCAGGCTGTTTTCGGCTTCTTCCTTCAGCCTGGCCTCTGATACCTCTCCATAAAAACGGTTCATAATGACAAACCGGTCCGGCGCTGCATGAAGCGCCAAAACATCCATCTCCTGCCGCGTATTATTTTCAAAGATCCGTCCGATCCCTTCCATCATGGCGCTTTGGGCTGCCTCGGAATAATTCTTTGCAAGTTCCACCCATACCAGCGTCACAATCTTCCGGGAATTGTCTGATGTAAAAGGATTTATGCCATCGTGCAAAAGCCATTCCGAAGCCATACTGCGCAGCTCCTGCTTCTCCTCCCAGGGAGAAATCCGGCTTTTCTTCTTCTCAATACTGCGAAGGGTATGCTCTAACAGCCCCTCAGAGAGCCTGGATTTCAGAATATAATCGTGGGCGCCGTTCTTTAAGATTTCTCTCACATAATCATAGGAGTCATAGCTGCTCACCGCAATCATGGAAACCTGGGGATATTTCTTCTCGATCATGTCGGAAAGAACCACCCCGTTTTTGCCCGGCATGGATACGTCAAACAGAACCACATCCACCCTGTTCCTTGCCAGAAACATCATGGCCTCCTCCGTCCCCCGGGCCTCCCCCGCCAAAACAAAGCTTCCTTTCTGCCACAGTTCCATCTGGCCGATATAATTGCGAAACACCTTTTCATCATCAACGATTAAAACCAAAAGCGCCATTTGCCCCTCCCTGTCTCCCCTGCCTATTACCCGTCCCTGCGGGCAGCCTGAAATAGATTTTCAGCGCCGCTCTCCCCTCCGGGAAGCCGCAGCTCCACACAGGTAAACATTTCTTCCATACTGTAGATGGTTCCGCCATACTCTTCGCCGTAAATTAACTGTATCCTGCCCAGCACATTGGCAAAGCCCACCCTGCGAAACCCCGCCCTGTTCTTTTTGGCGACCTGTGAGACAAGCTCCTCGATCTGTTCCTGCTTCATCCCCCGGCCGTTGTCCATGATCTTTACGATAACGTCCCTATCCTGACGGAATATTTTGATCTGGATCAACCCTTCGCTCTCCCTCGCGGAAATACCGTGTATCAGGGCATTCTCCACCACAGGCTGCAGCAGAAGCTTGGGAATCCTGTATGTCCACAGTTCCTCATCCACATCCCAGAGAAGCCGGAAGTCCCCTCTGTATTTGAAACGTTCAATAGTAATATAATTTTCGATATAATCCCTTTCCTCCCACAGGGTGATAAACTCGTCCCGGTTATTCAGGACACTGCGCAAAAGCTCTGAAAGGGCCGACGCAACCTTCCCGATCTCCTCTTCTCCCCGCATATGTGCCACATATTGGATGCTGTCGATGGAATTATACAAAAAGTGGGGCTCTATCTGGGCCGCCAGCACGTCCTGCTCCGCCTCCCGCTTTAGCCTCTCCTTCTGCTTCACCTCCTCCAAGAGGAGGATGATCCTGTCCACCATCTCATTAAAGGCGTGGGACAAAAGCCCGATCTCATCCGCCGCCGTGATTTCGGATCTCTCCTGCAGGTTGCCGTTTTGGATCTCCCTGATGCTTTCTGTCAGCCTGTAAAGGTTGCTGCAGAGCCTTTTGGACAAAAAGGCAGAGACCGCCGCCGCAAACAATACGGCCACGATCCCGATCAGAAGGAACTTCTCCTTCAGCTTGTCCGCATCCTTAAGGAGGAGCCGGTAGGGAAGAATGCTGACCGTAATCATTTTATCCTTTCCGGAACCATAGCGGATAAAATACTGCTTCTCCCCATTCCACTTCAAATATCCCGTATTTCCGCCGGCAGCCTCCACCTGGGAAAGCAACAGCGATCCGTCTCCGGCCTCTGCGGTGTTTGTATAAAAAAGAGTGTCATCCGGCCCGTAAATATAAATATCCACCCCTTCTAAGGGCTCTAACTGCCAGGCATCCACCACAATCTCATAATCCAGCGAGATCACCACTGCCCCTGCTGCCTTTCCTCCCGATATGATGGGGCGACCCAAAAGAAGCTCCTTATCCTCCCTGCTGTAAAAAATCCCGGAGCGCTCCGTCTCAAGGGCCTTTTTCATAGCCTCCTTATCCAGATCCTTTTTCATGATCAGCTCGGAATTGGCCTGATAAATCCTTCCGTCCCAAGTTACCACCACAATATTCTCAATATATTCCTTCTGGCTCATCAGACCGGACAAAAAGCTGTGAATCTTCTTTTTCTGCTGATAGTAATCATAGGAAGCTTCCACAAGAGAGGCTTTCATATTGGGCAGGATGATCTCCTGCTCTGCCGCCACCGCCAGGGATATTTTCCGGGCGTCCGTAAGCATACTGTTAAAGCTCTCATCTGCAAAAGAGATATACTGGGTCATATAGAGCTCGGTTGTGCTCTTGATCGTATCGATCTCCGCATAATAGGAGATCGCAAGGGATACGATGGTTGTTCCCAATGCAATTGACACCGACAGTATCAGTATTTTGCTCTGGATCGAATGGAACTTCCACATTTTTGCCGCCTTTCTCTGTACACCTCCTTGAAGGGTCTCTATTCCTACAGTATAAATCAGCGCCTTTTTTCCGTCAACCAAACGAGAAATTGACCAGTTCTGAAAGGAAAACTTCCCACAGCGCAGAACAAATGTTCTGTTCTCAAATT
>CAJTVL010000071.1 GCA_910579425.1 uncultured Lachnospiraceae bacterium
TTCTTCCTGTGCAGGATTTTCTATTGGAATCGGTTCTGTAACAGGAAGTGTTGACTGCTGCTGGCTGTTACTTCCGCATCCTGTTATGGTACAAGTTAATAGCAGTATAAAGCCAGTCCGTAAAATGATAGTTTTCCGATCTATGGCAGACAGGGGAAATTTTAACGAAAATTCTTTTTGAAATATTTTATTTGTTTGTTTCATTTGCTGTTACTCCTTTCATACCTATAAATTTTAGGCGTTTGCGAAACGCCAGAACCCACATAAATACGGGATGCTCTTTGTTACAAAATAAAACACCTCTCCCTGCTGATCGTATTCCGGAAATACTCCCAGGAACTGCAGGACTTCTGCGGGCTTGATGTTGTCCCGATGCCTCTAAATTCACCCGATTCAAACAGGATTTTTTCTTGGACTTACGATCCCTGTTCGATCATCTTGTTGACTTGACCGAACCGATCTGCCATTGTATTGATACACAGAAAGCTTCCATGCCTCTCTTTGACACATCCGGTATTGAGGCATGGGTTACAGAAAGCAATCCCAAATATGCAAACCGTATCATCAAACAACTGAAAGCCTTCAAAAAAGCAAAAGAGATGGACGATTCCTTTGACCCTTATAAAGCCATACCTTCCCATGCTGCCGCCAATCTGAATATGATAAAACAACCGGTAAAAGCAAACTCGTCTGCCACTGTGAAAATCCCTGTACTGAATCCCCCTGCGGCAGGATGTTTTACATTTATCCCGAGAAAAACCTGCGCGCCTATCCCGGTACACTCCGTGGTACAGCCGAATGGGATTCCACTTATAAGATCAGGGTAAATGTTGAGAAATCAATCAACCATTTCACGGGCAGATATCCTTATCTGCTTTGTTTTCATGTCTTAAATTTCTCGTTATCCACATCCACCTCCTGTAAGTCCGGCTCAACCAGACCTTTACCCTATTTTGTTTCGCAATTACCTACTATAAGTTTTGATTTATCGGTTTACGCCGTGAAAAATTATACCATGCTCAATTATGAAAAGCAATCTCCACTCTTAAACCCTTGACCGTCTGGATTTTTGCCGTTGCCATTTCGCCGCCGAAAACGGCTTCTAACCGTCCACAAGCGCGTTTTGCGCTCTTGCCGGTTCCGGCTCCGGCAAGACCCGCTTCCACATCAACCTCATACCTCATACAGATGAACGCCAGCTATATCGTGACTGACCCAAACAGATAAGTATAATAAGGTTATAGGGAAGCGCGCACCCTCAAAGGAAAGGGGTTACACACCATGTAGAAGCAGGCAGAAAAAGACAAACGGAAAGCCCCGGCCGGTTCATCCCTCCAAACCATAGCTTAAAACCCGCCATCCCTGTCCGGTTTTTTCCATCTCTATGCTCAAATAACTGAGCGATCCGTCTGTTTCTGCGTTTCCGCTGAATTCATAGGAGACAAAGCAGATCACGCCTACATCCAATTCCCCGTCAGGCAGCCCGGAAATAAAAAGCTCTTCCACCTGCTCTGCCTGTTCCGGATAGGGATAGAGATCCATGCCCCCTTCATACCCTTCTGAGAGATATGCTTTCAATTTTTCTTCGTCGCCCTGGAAATAGGCCTCCGCAAAGCCTTCTGCAAGCTGCCTCATGGCAATGGCATCCTCCGATGGCTGGCCGCTGTTTTCCCTGCCCATTCCGTTTACCTCCGGGTCAAGGAGAATGGTGTCATAATCGTTAAAAAACATCCTTTCCCCCACAACCGCACAGTTCCGGTACAGACTGCCCCCGTTTTGGCAGGTCTCGAAACGATACACCTTTTCCGCTTCTCCCCCGCTCCACCTGGGAACCCTCATCAGGTAAGGCTCGAATACATTTTGATTCTCCCGGTCATGGCCTATCTGGTTTACCGCGGTAAAATAAATATAGTCCCGGTCATAATTCACCAAATGAATTTCCTGCCTTTTCCTGCCATCTTTTTCCCAGATTTTCTGCTGAGTCATGGTCTCATAATCCACATACCAGATGGTAAAGCTTTCATCCTGGAAATAATAGACGCCGGTTTCTGTCACTAATAACGGATAACTGATGGTATCGCACAAGTACTCATAATTTCCTTCTTTCGTTTTCAGATATACGCTTGCCAGTAGTTCGTCTTTATACTTCAAAACCACCTGATTTCCGTCCAGCATCTTTTCACAGGCAGCCGCGTCAATGACATTTCGGTACAAATCATCCATCTGGTTTACCGTATCCCAATACTCCTGGGAATCAAATACCACCTCGTTATTCCAGATTTTGGCCTGCAAATCCCAGTATTCGTTATCCTCCTTAAACAGGAAGTCTTCTGCCTCTCTATCCAATGGAGCCATAATCTGTCCGTTTTCATCCAGTTCAAAGCCGATCCGCTGATCCCCCAATCCATATGCCACGTAAAGCTTCCCATCATAAATCGTAAGATTGCTGAGCGCATCTGCCTCCCCAAACATCTGGCTGAAGCTGGCAAGGGCTTCCACCTCATAGGTGCTTAAGTCCATCCGATAGATAATAGCAACCTCCTGGCTCTGTCCGAAGCCGCAGAAATAGAGGAAATCCTGATAAATCTCCATACCTCTTCTGAGCTTGTATTCATTTGCATACAAAAGCTCTTCTCCCTCCCCATCCCTGGAGAGCCGGTAGATTCCATCCTGCCTGGAGATAAAAACATCCTCTCCATAACACCGAATCATCTCATTATATTCATTATTGGGGTCGTAAGGGATCTTCTGTGCGCCATTGCTTTCCGCCTCTGCCTCCGGGGGCTCTTCCCGGGATGGGCCGCCCGGTTCCCCATTCTGCCCATTTATATCCTCTGTTTCCCCCTGTCCGGCATCTTCTGCCTCCGTTCCGGCTTCCTCCTGTGGCCCACTCCCACAGGAAACCATAAGCCCCATAGTCAAAAGCAATCCGCAGACCACTGCAATACTCAGAATTCCTTTTTTCTTTGTTTTTCCATCCAGCATATAATCGATCCTTTCCTTTAGCTGTCTCTTACTCTGCCCAAATTCTGTGGAAAACGCAGAATTCGCCCCTTTCTCCCCTGCAAAAGTGAGCATCATCTGCGCATAGGGCTTTTTACTGTCCGGTTCCGGTAAACGGGAATCCCCGTCTTTCCAGTCAGCTTCCTTTGAATCCCTACGATCTGTTTCCGCAATCCAATATTTGTAACGGGAAGCATATTCTTCCTGCTGCTGATCCAAAAGCACAGATAGCTTCCCATGCTGAACAGGGTAAATCCCCGACACCTGCCATCCAGATCCGGGCCAATGTATTTCCATTAAAAAAGGTGCAAAACCTTGCACCTTTCAGCGTGATTTAGTTTATTCTTTTATAAAATCAAGTTCTGTTATATTAATACCTGAAGCTGTAAGAATAACTTTCAACTCAATATAACGCCGTTTCATTTTTCTATATGCGTTAGAATCTTTATCACATTCTATCATATAATCCTGTAACCTTGAGAACTCTTCCACTGAGAGTTTTAACATCTCTTTCTCTGTCATATTAACCTCTACTTTCTGTAAACGTCGCTATCTGTTAACGGTGGCTTTTGATAAAGCTTACGTTCTATTAATTTCCTCTCAAATTCAATTTCCTGTAAAACCGGTTCACAATTTGCCTTTTTGGCTACCCTCTCTAATCTGTCCAGTAAATCCAGCCTTTCAAAGAGATTTATGTTTAATTCCTTTTCACCTGGCATATCCTTCACCTCACTTTAAAACTCCGTTTACTTTGATATTTCCATTATAGCAATCGACTCTTTAGGTGTAAAGCATTTATTCAATATATAAAAGCCTGCTATACTTTAGCCAGAATCGAATCAAAACGTCGTTGTACTTCTAAAGTGCATTCTGCATAGCTCTGCAGGAATTCAAGGAAGGAAAAGATACCTAAATACTGTCCAAAATATAGGATGACGGCCTTTGGCCTGGTCTCCTTGTAGTTTTTCACTACGACCGGAAGGGATTTCACTGAATATCTTTTTCCTTCGTCTAGGTTCTTGTATATTTGGAAATAAAGGTATCCCACCTGTACCTCGTCCTCGACAGAGGATATTGAGCTGATTGACCAAGGTTACCCTCTGAATAAGAAACAGCTCTTCTTCCTTTTTTTATTTACACAGAATCACTGTAATATCATTTACATTCGTTCCGGTAGCCCCGGTCATGATCAGTCCGTCCACTTTTTGAAGCGCATGGTAAGAATCGTTTTCCCGAAGCGCTTCCTCACAGGGAATTCCCATCCGTTCCAAACGCTGTGCCGTCCCTCCGTCTACGATCCCGCCCGCAGCATCCGTCGGCCCATCGGAGCCGTCCGAGCTTACGGAAAAAATCACCACATTTTCCAATCCACGGATTCCTTCGGCAGCGCCAAGAGCAATTTCCTGATTTCTTCCCCCTTTGCCCTTTCCCAAAACCTTTACTACCGTTTCTCCGCCTGCAATCACCGCACAGGGCGGTTCTATTGTGTCCTTTCTTCTTTTTGCAATCGTACGGGCAATTCCGGCCATGAAGCGTCCCGCTTCCCGGGCTTCGCAGTCAAGCATATCCGATAAGATATAAGGCTGATACCCTAACCTCCTTGCGCTCTCTGCAGCTGCCGTGCAGAATTCGCTCACGCTTCCCTCTACCAGGATCTCCACATTGTCAACCTGTTTTGGCGTCTCCTTATGCAGCGCATCTACGATATTTTTCCCAAACTTCAACCCGTATTTTTCTACTACATGCACCGCATCCGCACAGGTAGTATGATCCGCGCTGACAGGCCCTGAAGCTATCATGTCCACCTTGTCGCCAAGCACATCCGAAAGAATGACCGCGTAGACTCTTGCCTGCGCACAGCAAGCTGCGAATTTTCCCCCTTTTACATCCGAAAGTCTCTTGCGCACCGTGTTTATTTCCGTGATCTGTGCCCCGCATTCCAGGAACTGTTTTGTCACACTCCGTAAATCTTTAAGCGTAACGCCCTTTGTGGGCAGTTCAAAAAGAGAAGAGCCTCCTCCTGATAAAAGAAAAATGACATTGTCCTCTTCCGTTAGGTTTTTTACCATATCTATGATTTTCTGCGTTCCCAAAATCGAATTATCGTCCGGAACGGGATGCCCTGCTTCTATGATTTCAAATCCTTCCACCGGGTGCTTCGCGTACCCGTACTTTGTCAGGATGATTCCTTTTTTTATCCGGTCTTTCCATAATTTCTGTGTAACCTTTGCCATTTTCCAGGCTGCCTTTCCAACTGCAGCTACATATACATTATCCAGAAACTCCCATTTTTCCAAAGCGTTTCTCACCGCGTTATCTGGCAGCACTGCATCAATCGCCTCTCTAATGATTTCCTTCGCGTCCCAATATACTTCCATTTTCTTCCTCCAACTTATGAATAATGAACCTTGATGATGCAAGGTGCATTCTCTATGAAAAGGTATTTGAACTGTTACAAATTCAAGTGTGAAGTTTGAGTCACTTAATAAAAATCTTTCCTACTGCTTTCTTTTCTTTCTCACAGCCGTGGCAGGAATTCATGGGGCTATGCACTTCTTCGGGGAATACCAGGAGGAATTCTCCTGGCTGAAGGTAACAGACATTATTCACGCTACCGGTATAGAATGCGACGTCTCGTTCAACAATGTAGTCTCCATCGGGAGCGGTGTTTGCATAGTCGCCGTACCAGATTGCTTCTTCTCCTTCAAAAACTACGTGGATATCGATAGCCTTGTGATGGACTTCCAATCTGGGGGATTCAAGATGCTTGGTGGGGCCTTCAAAGACTACAAAATAATTCTTGTTATTCAAAGTGACCTTGCTTACAGGTTTCTCCTCTTTGGTGTCATAAGCCTTCTTCAGTTCTACTAGCTGCGCGTAGATTTCAGGCATTTCTTTATAGTTCTCAATTTCATTCAGACTTCCGAAAATCATAATGTTCTCCTTTCGTGACGTTCTTATTTTACGATTGAGGTTCCGCTCATTCTCTCGTAGTAGCGGACAATATCGTCGTGATCGCAGCTGCCTTCGCCATGGTTCTTGAGTTCCTGCATGACTTCCATCATCTGGGCGGTCATGGGAACGGGCATGTTGACCGCATGGGCTGCATTGAGGGCATTGGTAAGATCCTTGATGTGAAGGTCAATGCGGAAACCTGGGTTATAGTTTCCTGCAAGCATCATGGGAACCTTGGCATCCATGACGGTGGAACCTGCGAGACCGCCGCGGATTGCCTGATAAACAAGCTCTGGGTCGGTTCCGGCCTTCTTTGCAAACGTAAAAGCTTCTGCGCAGGCGCTGATATTCGCTGCAACGATCATCTGATTTGCAAGCTTTGCCACGTTACCGGAACCGATAGGACCGACATAGACAACGCTGCCTGCCATGTTCTTAAGGAGATCGACGTACTTGTCCCAAATTTCCTTGTTGCCGCCGCACATGACGGAGAGCGTTCCGTCGATAGCCTTGGGTTCACCGCCGGAAACAGGGCAGTCCAGGAGCTCGATACCGTGAGTGATGAGCTCTTTATAGATGGCTCTGGATTCGGTGGGATCAATGGAGGACATATCAATGACAACCAATCCTTTGTGTGCTTTGGAGACTATGCCGTTCTCTCCAAGGCATACAGCTCGTACATGCGGGGAATTGGGAACCATGGTAATGACCACATTTACTTTTTCTGCCACTTCACCGGGATTTGCAGCACATTCTGCTCCGAGAGCCCTGAACTGCGCAAGGTTCTCTTCCTTGATGTCGTAGATTACCATTTGGTAACCGGCCTTGATAAGGTTCTTAGCCATGGGCTTGCCCATGATTCCGAGTCCGATAAATCCAATTTTGTTTGTTTTCATATTATTCTCCTTTTCATTTATATAAACTCTCGGAATCTCTAAGCCTTTATTTATCAGACTTCGGAGATCCCATTTTTATTTACCTTTTTTGTTTTTACATTCGTTCAGCTCTCTGAGCAACTCGCTGCAATCCTTCTGGACAGCATCGTCCATGTTGAGAATGAGTGCGTGAAGCGACACATCTCTTGCAATACGAAGGCCAGCAATGTTCATGCCGGGCAAATATCTGTGGAATACTTCAAAACAATCCTCGTTGTAGATGACCTCCTTAAGGGGAGAGTATTCCGAGATTATACCGGGCACGGCCTCCGGAATGACTTCATCGGGAGTTCCCTCCTCGTAAAGGTAGGCTGCAACATTGAAGTAATTGCCGTGACCGGGAATGATGTAGTCCGCGAGGGCAGCGGCTTTTTCCATGGACTTGCAGGAAAGGGGAAGATCTGCAGACCAGAAGTAGCCCCGTTTTGCGTGGAAATACTCTTTTCCCATGACGGAGTCGCCGGCAGCAAGAATCTTTCCTTCCGGACCGTCAAAGAGGAGCCCGGAAAGCCCAAGGGAGTGGCCAGGAAGAGAAACCAGGCAAAAACCGGGAACCAGTTCTCCGCATACGCCAATCATACGGTCGATCTCCGTGCCGCGGACGCCGTCATACAGATCACGGTCTTCCTTAAGGTACCAAAGGTCTGCTTCCGGAAGACAGAGCTTTGCGTGGGGGAAAGCTTCCGTTCCGGTCCAGTGGTCCAGGTGATTGTGCGTGCAGTAAATGTAAGTCACTTCTTCCGGACGGATACCGGTCTGGTCGTAAAGTTCTTTCATCAGGAGCTCCGCGGGGAGAGATGGATCAATGAGGATCACTCCATATTCACTCCGAACGGCAGTGCAAGTGGCGATGCAGGAATGAACAGCCTTGCCGCTGCTTTCGCCCCAGAATATGTTTCGGGTGAGATGGCCGATGGTGATCAGATACCATTCATTTTTCATATTAGTCCAATCCTCCCTCAGGCTTTGTAGTGGATCAGGTAGACCTTTGCATAGACAAGTTCCGACACGGCCAGTACGCCTCCATCTGCTGGAACCTCCCTGCTTTCTTTAAGAGTCAGCTCCTCAATAGAATCGACTTCTCTGTGGAAGGTGAACAAAATTCCGTGTTGTGGTATGATCTCATCCAACATAACGCCGTTGTTTCCGCTCACGTTAATAAGATGGAGGCAGGCGGTATTGTCATCCAGCTTGTGGTAGGTAGTCTCAACGCTGGGATGAGCATTGGTCGTGTAGGGACGAATCTCGTGATCCAATGACATGGCATCCAGGATGTCAACAAGGGCTTTCCGGAATGCAGGATAGCCTTGCTTATAGTAGAGTTTGCCAATATCAAAGAGGACATAAGTGCTCTGCTCACTGAAAAGAGCACCGGGTGTGTCATTAAAGGTATGTCCGAAGGCACGTTCCGGAGGCCCGAAAGTGGCAGGATTTACCAACGGAAGAATACCGACCATGCCGTTTGCGTAAGCACCGGCTGCTTCCAGCCTTGGACCGTGCAGGTAGAGCCATTCCTGTTTCGGGAAAGAAGTAAAGAGGGACTTGGGCTCGGTACGGAAATAGGCGGCTTCGGTGATTTCCACAGTCTTTTCAGAAAGGGAAAAGATGCCGAAACGCTCCCCAAGGAGCTCCGGATCTTCGGAGAGGCTTCCGGCGGTTGCAAGGATCTTTGCCCTGGTGTTCTTCAGCATGGAGCGGACTTTTTCGCTCTTAAACTTCCTGATGCCAGGAAGGATGACCAGGGAGTACTGCTCCATATCCACGCCGTAGTGATCAGCCTCCACATCAATCAGCGTGTCGAAGGGAATATGTGCTTCCTTCAACATGCGGAAGATGCCGCGGAATTCCTCGGAATACCCAAAGCGATAGGGGGCCACCGGCTGAAGGAGGAGGATTTTGGCAGCTGGTGACAATTTATCATAGACATCCTGCCACTTTTCGTGAAAACCATAGATTTCTTCCACACCTTCCCAGTTGGAGGTGTCAGTATAGCCGTCAAAGGAACCGATGATACACCAGTCCAGGTTGCCGCGATTCGCAATGTTCTCCATAAGGCGGATCCGATTCAGGGAATCGGGGACACCCATGAAACGATAACGTAGATCCACGGCGTTGATGCAGACGTTGCTGGAGACTTTGTCGGCGAAAGTGTCTTCCACGCAGGCCACATTGTCGGAAGAATGATAGATCCAAAGCGGAAGGGGGCGATCCACGGCGGTGTTGGACTCCATACGGATGATGTCGATCCCCTTATCGAAATAGGTACTGATTGCGACCTCTGGATGAGAGACCTTTACGAAGTCGTGGATCTTCTCAAGGAGCTGGTTCACAGTGACACGCTTGAATTCCTCGTACTTGTGCCAGACGGGATCCTTGTGGTCTTCCTTAGCGGGAATCTCTTCCCCGTACATCTCCCTAAATCTTCGGATGCAGTTCTCGCAGTGACAAAAGCCTATGTAACGACCGCTGTAGTCGTTGTTTGGATAGCCGAACATATTAAAGAAGATACCGTCTACCGGATACCGGTCAAGAATGTCCTTCAGGATCTCCAAGGTACAGTTCTGCTCGTAATCACTGTTTACGCAGGTGACTACCGTGTCATTGTAATAGACGTGTTTTCCTTCTGCAGTATTCACGAGCCACTCGGGATGCGTCTTCTCAAAATCCACGTGAACCTTACTTACGTCAAAACGGGCGATCACCCGGATGTTGTTCTCGTGGCATTTCGCCAGGAGTTCACCGAATTTATCTCCCTGCAGGAAGGGCGATTTTTTCTGACAGTCGAGCGTTGTCTGGCTAAATGCCGTAATGCCACCGCAGCCAAGCTGTACCACATTTGCATGGAGTTTTTTCAGCATAGCAACTTCGAAGTCCACATCCATGCCTGCGTCAATGTCCCGCAAATTGTTCTGAATCATGCGGTATTTGTGTTCTGTCCACCACATCTTTTTTTCCTTTCAATGAATAAAAGTTTACAGATTCTTATTTCTTTCCGGAGAAACGATAATAAGACTTATATACATTTCGAAGGGGCTCTTCATTGCGATAGTTCCTGATATTATCAAGAATTACCTTCAAAGACACTTCGTGCTTGTCGGGCTGGGGAGGGGTGACATGAGGGGTCATCACCACGTTCGGAAGAGTCCAAAGAGGAGACTCTTTTCCAAGAGGTTCCTGTTCGAAGGTATCAAGACCTGCGCCGGCAATTTTCCCCTCCCGAAGGCACTTGATCAGCGCCGGTTCATCGATGATGGAACCTCTGGAGATATTGACCACGTAAGAGGTGGGCTTAAGGAGAGAAAGTCTCTCTTCATTGAGAAGATGGTAAGTCTCGTCGGTGAGTGCCACGGTGGAGATGATGAAATCGCTGGCAGTAAGGAGTTCTCTTAAGCCTTCTTCTTCATGATAGATCTTGTCCATGCCATTAAGTTCGGTGGTGCTCTTTGCAAAGCCGATGGTGTTCATGCCCAGTGCCTTAAGCCTCGGAGCAAGTTCTCTTGCAATGCTGCCGCATCCAAGGATGCCAGCACTCTGGCCGAAGAGTGCCTTGGCAGTAGAGAGGAAAGGCATGCTGTATTCGCGCCTCTTTCTGCTCTCCCAGATATTATTTACTTGATAATTCAGGGCAAGCATGAACATGATGACATGCTCGGAAAGAGCCTTGGAAGATCTGCCAGAGGAGCAGGTAACGCAGATCTCTTCTCTGTCTGCGAGAGCGGGACGGAAGAGGAAATCAAGACCTGCAGCATCGCAGTGAATCCAACGCATGTCAGGGCCAAGGTTCTCCACAAGACCCGACAGGCCTTTGCCCAAAATCGCAATTTCAGCATCCTTCAGATTTGCACGGATGGTATCCGAATCCGAAGCAGAGCAGCGGATGACGGTCGCAGCGTTAATGAGACGAACCATTTCGTCAACTTCTGTTTCCGGGAAATCAATGGCAACGATGGCCTTATTTATTTCTTTCATGATAGTTCTTCCTCCTAATTTAAAATAATGGGCTTCCCATTTCTATATTCTGTAGGAGTAATTCCGTAATGGGTCCGGAATAACCTTGAGAAGTAACGGAAGTTGGAGAATCCGCTGTTCTCGGCAATCTCGCCTACAGAAAGATTCGTATTCTCGAGCTGACTCTTTGCATATTCCAGCCGCTTTACATTGACATACTCGGAAAAACCGATACCAATCTGACTCTTAAAGAGCCGGCTTATGGTGTAGTTGGAAACGTGGAGAGCATCGGCGACCATACTCTGACTGAGATTGGAATCCCGGAAGTTCTGATCGATGTATGTCCGAATACACTCGGTGGTCTGTACGCGGCGTTTATCCAGGTTCATGGCTTCCAGATCGTGCCGGATCTGCTCCTTATCCTTTGCGGCATCGTAGCAGGAGAGATAACTGTCCTTAAGGCAGTTCAGGTCATGGACCGGCTCGCCCTGGTGCAGTACTCTGGTCTCCTCGCAGAGGTCTGCGGTCGTTTTAAAGAGCCACTCTATAAATTCCTGCAGTTTTTCTTCTTTGATGAATACAACCAGCAGATAACGATCCTCTCCCAGAAGATCGTTGACGTACAGTCTCCCACTGAAGTTTGTGTTCACAGCGGAGCGAAGTTCTTCCTGTTCCTGTACGCGAAAGGCGGAAGACTTCAGGATGTATGTCTGATAAACGTGGTTCGAACCACTGGGAGTGCCGAGTCCCTCTGTGGGGAAGGGAACATCATAGACTAGGTTGTTCAAGATAGCGTCCATGATGATATTTTCCTGCTTGAGGATCTGCTGACTGCGGATATCCAGCTCATTCTGTATAAGAAGGAACTCATTGCCACTCTCGATTCCAAGTTTGGAAGTAATCCGGTGGACAGGACGATAGGCCAAGAATAAGGCAAGGCCTACCAACAAGAGCAGCAGTATGGAGAACAGATACAGGAAAATGACCACTTTGCGGTAATAGGAAGCAATATCGTCCTGCAGGGAACCTTTACCTACAAAGATCATATAGGTAATCTCCCACTTCTCGTCAGTCTTTGTGTAGATATTGCGGATATCCTGCCAATTAGGCTCCGATTCCGAAGCATAATAGAAGGCATCGGAATCAAAGTTGTCACTTGCAAGAGCCGTGGTGAACAGAATCTCGCCATCCTTGTCAAAAACATAGTAGTCTGTACCGCGCTCAGAGGCCTCTTTGCCAGCTTTCTGCAAATAAGTGTCCTTCCTGATGAGGTACAGGAGATTGATCTCGTCGTCATTCTTCCCGAAGCGGGCACTGTAGATAATTAGTATACTGGTGCTGCCGTCTGCTTCCTGCACCGGAACATAGGTAAGGTTTGGAATCCTGAAGTTTACGGAATGAAGAGCCGAAGTGATCTTTGACTCGTTTTCCTCATCGGTATAATTCAGGTTTTCTCTGGAGTACTTGTCAAAAGTGAACTGTCCCTGTTTGGTGATGACAATATCCAGTTCCGGATAGTACAGGCAAAAATCAGAGACCGGGAGATTGTAGTCCCGTTGGACCACCTGCATGACGCCAGGGTAAACCAGTGTGCTCTCTTCCAGTTCCCTGACACTATCATACAGGGAATTGGAAGGGCCACCACTATTCAGATACAACTTGTAAGAAGTCGATTTTATGCAATTGATCTGTTCGGAAAAGTATGTGCTGAAGTCCTCAATGACATTGCTATAGTAAGCATTGTTGCTTTGCAGGAGCCGGTTGAAAGACTGATTGTGAAAAACGAATATACCAATCAGAACCGGTATGACAACGCACGAAATCACTGCCACCAGAAGGAACAAATATGAACGGTTGAGGAATCTTTTGATTTTCAGCATCTAAACACCTGTGTATTTATCCTTTCACGGAGCCAATAGTCACACCCTTCACGAAATATTTCTGAACAAACGGATAAAAGAAGAACAGAGGAACAACAGAAACCACGATGAGGGAGTACTTAAGGAGCAGCTTCATATTCTGAAGTGCAATGGCGGTCTCAGGGTCCATCATGTCTTCTGCAGAGAACTCGCCGGATACCAGCACATCCTTCAGGAAAATCTGCAGAGGATACAGTTTGTTGTCGCGCAGGTACAGGAACGCATCCATATAGGAGTTCCAGTGGCCTACTGCATACCAGAGAGTCAGAACCGCAATGATTGCCTTGGAAAGAGGCAGGACCACCTCGAAGAAGAAATGGAAGTCGTCACAGCCGTCAATCCTGGCTGCATCTCTCAATTCGCCGGGAATATTCGTCCGGATGAAAGTTCTCGCGATAATCATGTTGTAAACAGTCATAGCACCGGGGATGAGAAGGGACCAGACTGTATTCATAATTCCCAGGTTCTTAACAAGGATATAAGTCGGAATCATACCTCCGTTGAAAATCATGGTAAATGTGAAGTAAGCCATAATGGCTTTTCCACCGTAAAGATCCTTTTGTGCCATAGGATAAGCACAGAGTAAGGTCATGGACACATTGATGGCGGTACCCACGATAACATAGAAGATGGTGTTCCGATAGCCGATCCAGACCTTCGAGTAGTTAAAGACCGCTTTATAACCATCCACACTGAAATCTACGGGCCAGAGGACGACCTTGCCGGCTGCCAGGGCGGCAGGGGAGCTGAAGGAAGCCGAAAGGATGTAGACGATGATGTAAAGAACCGTCAGTGTCAGAATTCCGATGACCAGGGCGCTGACTCCATAGAATACAAGATCGCATCCTGTCATTTTATATTTCACTCGAGTAGTAACATTTCCTGATTTCATAGTGATTTCCTCTACCACAGGCTGGTCTCGCCGACTTTGTTGGCAATTTTGTTTACAGTGACAATGAGGATCAGATTGATAATGGAGTTGAACATTCCGATGGCGGTGGCTAGAGAGAAGTTGGAGACGCCATTGCCGGAAAGGCCGACTTCATAAACGTAGGTGGAAATAATCTGGCTTGCTTCCAAATTCAGTGGATTCTGCATCAGATAGATTTTTTCGAAGCCGATGCTCATGACCTGGCCTACGCGCAGAATGAGCATGATGACCACTGTGGGCAGGATGGTAGGAAAGTCCACGTGGATCACCCTCTGGAAACGATTGGCACCGTCCAGCTGCGCAGCTTCGTGATAGGTGGGATCCACACCTGCCAGGGCAGCAGTGTAGATAATGCTGTCCCAGCCGAAATTCTGCCAGATGCCACTCCAGACATAGAGAGAGCGGAAGGCAGAAGGGTCACCTAAGATGTTGTTCGGAGTGTGACCAGTAATCGCCTGAGCAATAATGCCGTAGAGACCGGTATTGATATTGAAGATCTGCAGGATAATACCCACCATGACCGTCGTGGAAATGAAGTGGGGCAGTGTGACGATTCCCTGGATGGTCTTCTTTACCTTTCCGTCCGGCATACAGTTTGCCAGAAGGGCAAAGATGATTGGAAAAGGGAAACCTGCCAGAATTCCATAAAAGGAAATCAGCAGTGTATTCACCAGTACACGGCGGAACTGATAGGATTCGAAGAACTTAATGAACCATTTAAAACCGACCCAGGGACTTCCAAAGATCCCCGTCCTTGCCTTATAGTCTTCAAAAGCAATGGCAAGGCCTGCCATAGGAAGATATTTGAAAATAAAGACATAAATCACCGGTAACAAAAGAAACAGATACATCTGCCAGTGACGCTTTAGCTCGACGACAAATCTTCTCTTTTTTACGGCTGTATTTCCCTTAAACTTACGCATATCATTTTCCTCTTGAACGGAGGGGGACGGCTCTTTTTTAGTTGATAAATGGAACCGTCCTCTCCTTAAGTTAATTTCAACAAGTCTCTATAGATGAATTACTTGTGCGCTCTGTCGTAACCTGCCTGATAATCAGCGATCAAAGTGTCAATGCCGATGGTCTCAAGCTGGGCAAGGTAGCTGTCCCACTCTGCATCAATATCTGCCTTGCCGGTAAGAAATGCTGCAGTCATTTCAGAAACATAGGCGTTTGCATTTACAAGAATCTCAGCGGTCTCGACCGTCTCATCTGCAGTAAGAGGAGCAAAGTCAAGAACCTTGGGAGGCTTGTTTGCGATACCGGCATCCTTACTGGTAAGAGAGATGGTCGTCTTGTCAATGTTCAACTGTCCTTCAGGTGTGTCAGCACTGATCTGTCTTGCTCTCACGTACTGAATTGCTTTGTTGCGAATGAAGGGACCGCACTGGAGCCAGCTCGCATCCGTAGTCTGAGTAGAAGACCAGAAATCATCATTCTTATAAGTGGAGATCCACTCAACAGCGTACTCTTCACCGCCCTGTGCTGCGTAGTCATCAGGGTTAAGGACATCTTCTGCTATGACCTGATCCCAATATGCCCAGTCCTCGCCCTCCTTACCATATCTGGTGAAGAGGCCGTAGTACTCGTCGCACATGATGTCGCATACAAGGAATGCTGCCTCCGGATTCTCACAATCTGCAGACATAACTGCTGCTACCGAAGGAAGGACGGGCTTGTAATAGGAATAGCCGTTCTCACCATCCGGATTCGTAAGGTGCGTCCATACATACTGGTTACCAACTTCCAGATCACTGCCGAAGTAATCATAACCGGACCAGGAGAAGACGGTAGGACCATCCGTAAGGATCTGAGCTTTGGCATCGTCCTCAGTGCCGGTGAATATACTGGAATCGATGATACCCTCATCGAAGAACTGCTTAATGTATTTAAGACCTTCCTTCCATGCATCGGTGGTGTATGCAAGACCGACAACGTCGTTCTCATCAACCGTGAAAAAATTCACATCCCAGGAATAAACGAATGCGCTCATCAGTCCGGGAAACCACTCGTAGCCCTGACCGGAATTATCGTTGAAGCCGTAGCCAACGAGAGCCTTCTCGTCAGAAGTGCTGCCATTGCCGTTCATATCGGTATTGATAACCTGTCTGCAAATCTCAAGATATTCATCAATGGAAGTAGGAACATCTACGCCCAACTGATCGCACCAAGGCTTGTATACCCAGAAACGAATCTTGCTGTCAAAACCATAGGACTGCTCCAGCCCGGGAAAGCCATAGATCTCACCGTCACCATTTCTCATGTACTCGATGATGTCGTAGCCTGCGCCTTCAGAAGCGATACGGATGTTTGCAGAAAGGTTCTCATCCGCGTACAGATCGGAAAGTTCACGGATCGCGCCTTCACTAATCCAGTTAACGTAGTTGCTGCCGGGGCTGAAAATCAAGTCAGGCAGCTTATCGCCTGCGGTAACCATGGTGTTGATCTTAGTAGTAAAGTCAGCGGAAGGGTAAACTTCGAACTCAAGGTTTACGCCCAGCTTCTCTTCAATATATCTGCAGCTGTCGTTGTTCTTCCAATCGGAAATTCTGGTGTTCTCGGGAACAGCGATGGTAATGGTAACGCCATCACAAATGGTATGGGGATCGAATTCTCCGGCAGCTTCGGCTGATGCAGTATCAACATTATCAGTAGATGCGGAGGCTGCGGGGTCGGCTTCTTTTTCTATGGTGGCAGAAGAAGAAGAACTATTCGAAGCATCAGGTGCCGCCTTGTTTTGGCCGCAACCCATGAGCGAACCTGCTAAGATCGCAGAAACAAGGATTGCGGAAATAACTCTTTTTTTCATGTGTTAATCCTCCTAATCGTGATATTCATTATCGCAACGCTGCTTGTATTGATGAGTTTAGAGCTATGATTTTTTGTTGTCAATATTTTTGCAATTATTTACACATTCGGGCAAAATTCTGCACATGTTTTCAACAAAATGCCAGAACGCAGAAACGGAAACACCCCTATTTTGCGCAGGAGTGTCAATTTTTATTTCTATTACAAACGTTTTTAGGCGAAATAAACCTGAATTATTTTCCGCCGACACTAAATTGAACAAGTTCATTTGGAATAAATACTATATGATACGTGCAATTATAACGACTATGTGATAGACTCTGATTATCCATTTAGATACCTCCGTTGCATATTATGTGATCGCCAGCCTGGATTTAAAAAATGAGTTACGCCAATTTTGAAAGTAAGCGTGATTTCATAATATTATTTTTCCATAAACTAATATACAGTGTAATCACCTTACCGGACAACATCCAGAAAACCTCGAAACATTTGCAGATGGAACCACCGCAAGCCCAGAAACAGGTCAAATTATTGCTGTTAAGAATAATATCACTTTACAAATAGATGATATCAAGGGAAAATATTTTGATTATAAGTCAAGATGGAAGATGCCATAATGTCAAGGATTTTATTTTTGGATATAGACGGTGTACTCAATTCTAACTTTTGGAATAATAGGCACCAGGTAGAAATTAGTGACGGCACATTAATTGACGAAGAAAAAATTAAACTGTTGGCATATTTAGTAAGAGAGACAAATTCGGAAATAATTCTTCACTCGGGATGGCGTTTCTGGTTTGATTCCGGATTGAAGCCACTTTGTAAAGAAGCAAATAAATTGGTTGAATTATTAGAAAAAGAGAACTTGCACATAAAAGGAGTAACACCGGATTTGACCACAGAGGAAATCAAAAAAACAAAGAAATTCAGTTTGGTAAAAGCGGATGAAATCCTTTTATGGATCAATTTGCATAAGAATGTTACCGAATGGGTGGTTCTCGATGATCTTGATTTACACAATGCTCAAATTAAGCAGCATCAAGTAAAACCCGACCAGACAGTCGGTCTGACTCTTGAGAATGTAAAAGAAGCTGTAAAAATTTTAATGGGATAAGTTAGTATGAAAACTTTAATTTTAAATGGATCGCCGAGAACGAATGGCGATACCAGCAGCCTTATAGATATATTTACCGAAAAAATTGGAAGTGAGTACAAAATTGTAGATGCCTACAGATGCAATATATCACCTTGTATTGATTGTCGATATTGTTGGGAAAATAGCGGATGCGTAATAGATGATGAAATGCAGGATGTTTATAAATACATACAAGACTGTGACAATATTTTGATCGCTTCACCACTTTACTTCTCAGAGTTAACGGGAAAATTGTTAGATGTCGGGAGCAGACTCCAAACATATTTTTGCGCCAGATTTTTCAGAAAGGAAGAACCTATTATGAAATCTAAGAAAGGCGCAGTCATATTAGTCGGAGGAGGCGATGGCCATATAGATAAAGCATATCATACAGCATGTACGCTTTTGCATCATATGAAATGTTTCAATATTTATGATGCTGTATATAGCCATAACACGAATGAAAGACCGGCAATTGATGATAAGATCGTACTTTCAGGGTTGAATAGTATTTTAAATTTTTTTGAAATAGAAAAATAAGGAAATGAGGCGGGCAGCAATATTAAAATGTTTAAGGAGACTAGCCATGAAAAAAATATTACTTATTTTATTGTTTGCGTTTCATGCCATAGGAATATATGGTTGTAGTCAAAAAGAGTATTTCAGTAACGTTGAAGAAAAAAGACAATTTACTGAAATTATTACAGCTTCTGGTGAGATGATTGGTATCATTGACAAT
>CAJTVL010000072.1 GCA_910579425.1 uncultured Lachnospiraceae bacterium
AGCATAAACACTGGGGTTGTGGGTATTTTTTACCCACCATCACCCTTGAAGAGCCCTTTGTTTCGTCAATTTCTTTTGTACATCAGAGAAAGCAAATTTCGCATAAACGGAGTTAAGGATCTCCCTTTTGTCAGGTTTTGAGGAGGTTGACATGAGCCTCACGATAAAGTAGTTGATCAGCGCTGCCAGGATCAGTGCCAGCAGGGCGTTGCTTAAGTATTTCATAGGCTGAGCGATCCGGTGTCCGGATAAAAGAGTGTGAATCTGGTCAAAGGCTGTGGATGCACAGAGGTAGTAGTCCTGGTCGGAGGCATAGCGGTAAATATTGTCGGTAATGGTGGTTGCATAGGCCTTGGTGATCGTTTTGTATACAGCGCCGTCACTGAAAATATACAATTCCCGATTGCTCATATCGATCAGGAACAAAGTACCGCTCTCAGCCCCGAACTGCCCGTGATAATAATCCTCTGCGAAATACGAAGCCGAAAAATTGTTGTAGGAGATGGTCTTGAAGAGGGCATTTCCATAATCGGTGATTTCCTGCATCTGAGAGGCCAGTTGCGCCTCTTCCTCCTGGCTCAGCAAATCCGCATCATCCTCAAGAACCACACAATACCCGGTCTCGGGATTGCTCCAAACCTCAGTATCAATATCGGTACCGGAAGCAGGGCTGCTGGTCTGGGCATTTACACTCAGGGTCTGCCCTAAAAAGAAGCAGACAAGGAGAGAAACCATAACACGCAAAAAGGATAAAGGCTGCTGCTTACGCACGGTCATCACCTCCGCTCCTGTCAAACTGTGGAAGCCGCCTGGTAGCCAGCACATTGTATTTTTTGATGATTTCCATCACCGTAAATAAAATTCCTCCGAAGGAAAGGATGGTTCCGGTGTAATACCACAGATCCGATATGGGATTTAAGAGGCAGATCAGGAGCGCCGCTGCCACCGCAATAAGGGCGGTGAGAGCGCCGCTGATGCGGTAATTTTTGTCGGAGGCGCTGAAGGAGAGCAGATCTTTCAGAGGGATAGAAGTATCCCTTTTTTTCTCGGCCTTTTGGCCTTCCCCTGACAGCGGCTGGCGGTAGAGATAACCCCGGTCGTCCAGCCGTTTGTCCCGATGATAAATTCTGATGATTTCCGCCATATAAATGACTAAGGTGTATATGGACAGAAAAGCGGCAAACATGAGAACCGTTTTGGGCCTGATAGTAAAAAACAGGTTCAGCAGCAGGAAAATGGGAAGCGCCAGAAGCACAGAGCCCATCATGTATTTCTTCAGATCCACAGGAAGATCAGCGGCAACCTTGCCGGTCTGGCCGTTCACGGTGGCATAGGCGACACGGTCGTTTTTGCGGTAGGACATAAACCAAACAGGGTACATAACCCGGTAAGGAGGATTGCAATAGGTGTGAAAGGTATTGGTCATGGAAAAATTATTTTTATCCATGGAGAGTTTTAAGTCTGCAAAGGCACGTACCTTTCGGAGGTTGTCATAGCTGGTGCTGTTGGCGATGTCGATGGCGTCGTTTTTGTACAGATCACTGTCTACATCCGAGGTATCGGCGTAGAAGCCGCTTAAAAAGGAGGGCGTAAAGTCCTTCTTGTCCCGGACGTCAAAGGGTGCGATCTGCTCGCTGATATTGTCGGCAAAGGAAGACGAAGCGTCAAAGGAGAGATGGTTGTAGCTGGCGTCGATCTGACCGCTTAAATCATAGTAGTCAGTGTAGCTGTAGTCCCCCCTGATGTAGGATTTTTCTCCTTTAAGAAGGACAGGCCCCTCCTGGGAAATGTCATAGCTCCAGTAGGGCATATAAATCCCCCGGAAGCCGTCAATATGCTTTTCATCCTTTAATTCATCCGGAGCAAAGGGAGCGCGCTTCATCCGTGCCATATAAGCCTTTTTGCAGGCGTCCTTGGTCTGCTTAAAGGGAATGATGTGTGCCGGCCGGTTTTCCATGCTGACACGGCTCTGAAGGATGGCGGACGCGCCGCAAAAGCTGCAGAACTCTGCGGCGGAGGTGTCCGTACTCATGATTTCGCCGCCGCATTGAGGGCAGGTAAAAACGGTAACGTCAAAAACACTGTTTTCTTCCGCATCCTGGTCTTTGGACACGGTATAGGGATCCCTGGTAGTTTCGCAGTAAGCGCATTTTAATAGCTGCGACGGAATATCGAATTTCAGATTTCCGCCGCAGTTGGGACATTCGTACAAGAAAAATCCCTCCTTTTAGTTTTTTGTGATTACAAAGGCGTTATATTTTCTTTCTTATATTTCCCAGACAGGCTTTTGGGCGTCCTGCTCAGAGACAAAAGGCCCGGCCATGGGGAATAAGCCACGGCGATTGCCGAAATAATCTCTGTCAAAGAGGATCGGAGAGCCGTCCGGCGATTCAAATTTTTGCTCCGGCTCAAAAGCCATGCCCAGCAGCTGCGTGGAAACAGTAGGCAGCTTCATTTGAGGCAGCTTTTCAAAAAGGTTGGTTTTTAGCCGGTATTTTCCTTCTGACTCCTCCAGCTCTAAGGAAATCTGGCCTGCTATCTGAAGAGGGTCTTTTTCCTTTTCCCAGGGCTTTGCCCCGTTGCAGTAAAGGTTTCCTGCTGACCATACGGGCAGGTGCATGTAATAGCGGTCGCTGGGCTCCGAACCCATACCGCAAAAGCCCTCGAATTCTTTATCCCATTCTTCAAAGGTGGGATATCCGTTGTAGGGGAACGTCCCCACGGTAATGTTGTTGTCATCCCACTCGCTTTCGTTGAACTGCTCTTCCATGGTTTTCAGAATGGGATGGACAGGCTGCTGGATAAAAATGTTGTTGTAAAAACGCGCATCGCCGTGAAGGAAGGTCATAAAGCCTGCCACCTCTGTCCGGTGAGGCATGTGGTAAGGCGTATATCTTGGGGAGATCAGGGTTTTGGAACCGTTATCTGTACCCCGGCCCACCGTGGTAAAGCTTCCTGCAATCAGATTATGAACCAGGGCAACACCCTGACAGGCCAGCTTTAAGGCCCTCTGGGAAAGCATGATATTGTTGTCGATGAGAGTAGGGCCGTGGGAAACCTCCACAAACAGATCCTCGCCGATTCCCTGCAGAACCTGAGGGTCAGGGTTCTCCTCCTGTGGCTTTAAGTTAGGCAGGGTATTGTGGTGGAACAGGTTCTGGGTCACTCTTGTCCCCTGGGCCTGCCAGTCCAGCCAGATTCCCCGTGTGCAGTGGTGAATGTGATTGCGGCGGAAAATTACGTCGATTGCGGCGTGCATTTTGATGCCGCCGATCTCGGCCCCTGCCAGATTCTGCCGGTTATTAATATGGTGGATATGATTGTCCTCAATCAGGGAAAACACGCCGCCCAGGTGTCCCACAATACCGGTCTGCCCGCAGTCATGGATATTGCACCGGCGTACAATGTGGGAACCGATGGTTTCTTTGGACCACCCTTCTGCCTGGGCCTGACAGATACACTCCCGTTCGGTCTGGGTGCCGTCTTTATATTTCTTGTGCAGCCACTTGTTGTCGTTGCCTTCCTGGCGGTATTTGCCAAGGGAAATACCGGAGCACTTGGAATCGGAGATCTCACAGTCCTCAATAATCCATCCCTTTGACCAGTGAGGGCCTACCATCCCTTCCTGATAGGCCGTGGGGGGAGCCCACTGGGTAGCGGCCTGTTTGATTACGAAGCCGGAGAGGGTGATAAAGCCCCTGCCTGTCTGGGAAGGATAAAAGCAGTTCCGGCGCACGTTGATTTCTACGTTTTCCCTGTTAGGGTCGGCTCCCTGGAAATTGGCATAGAGTACGGTACAGTCATCCTCCTGCCTGGTGTACCATTTGTAAAGGGTAAAATCCGGATCCCAGGAGGGCAGGAACACCTGCGGCGCAAGCACGTCCTCCAGAGAGCAGGCTTCATACATTGCCTTGCCGTTTAGGTATACCTCCCCGGTGTGGGTGGGGGTGAAGGGAATAAACCAGTCCCCCTCCACCAAAGTGGTATAGGGATTGTAATCCCCAAACAATCCGTTGGGAATTCTCACTGTCCACACATCTTTTTCATAGGGCTCCCAGCCTTTCACGGGCTCGGCTCCGGTGATGACGGCTCCGCCCTTTTCCAGAGAAATGTAGCGGATGCGTAAGTCGTCGGAGATACCGCCTCTCTGGGGATCTACATACTCCCTGTAAACGCCTGGGGCTACCAGTACAGTGTCGCCCGGCCTGGCAATCTGGGCGGCCTGAGTGATGGTCTGGAAAGGACTTTCTTTTGTGCCGTTTCCGTTTCTTGCAGCTTTTTCGTTCACATAAATGTCCATAGTTTTGGCTCCTTTGCTTGTAATTTGTTTTTATTGTATTTGGAAAAGGGGATAAATTCAAGCCCGGCATCCATTATTTTGTCATTCGCACTGCATGCTCGTATGCTATGCCATGGCGGCTCTGCCCGCCCTCTAAGATAGTCTGGATGTCCTGGGCCAGTGACAAAACCACCGTTTGTCGCATATCAAAAGTAGGGCCGGCCACGTGGGGGAGCAGCATCACATTGGACAGGCTGCGGTAGGGGCTGTCCATGGGCAGGGGTTCCTGGTCGTACACATCCAGCACGGCCCGGAAGCGTCCGGTTTTCAGTTCCTCCAAAAGGGCCGGGGTGTCGACCAGCCCTGCGCGGGCGGTATTGACAAACAAGGCGTCCTTTTTGATTCGTTTAAGCAGACTGCCTGTGATCATATCATGGTTGGCGTCGTTTAAGGCCGAATGGAGGGAGATCACATCGCAGGAGGCAAAAATTTCCTCTTTTGAAGCTCTTTTTGCGTGAATCCGGTTCAGCTCCTGGTCGGAGATATGGCTGGAATATACATAGAGCTCCGGCTGGAACCATTGAAGCAGCTCCGCATAATATCTTGCAATTGCCCCGTATCCCACCAGGCCCACTTTCTTTCCGAACAGTCCGCTGTCCTTTAGCACTTCCGGCTTCCAGCCTCCCTCCCGCATCTCGGAGAGTACTTCCGGGAGCCGGCGCAGGGCAGTGAGGGTGTACGCAAGGCAGCCCTCCGCCACGCTCTTGGCGTATACGTCGTTTCCGGAGAGTACATGGATGCCTCTGTCATATTCCTCTTTGCTTATAAAAGGGGCGACCGATCCCCCTGTGTGGGCATGGATTTTCAGGGAGCCGGCATGCTCCAATACCTCCTGGTCGATTCTGGGAGCGCCCCATCCGGTAAAAAGAATATCGGCTTCCCCAATCTCTTCGATCAGTTCTTCTTTACTGCAGCTAAGCTGCGGCCGGTTATATAATTTGACTTCTCCCAACCTACGAACCTTTTCCAGAGCTTTTGGCGTAAAAAAGCTGTCCCGGATCGCAGTTTCACCCATGGCAACGTAAATTTTCATATTCCATGGCCTCCTTTTTTGTTATTACTTATTATAATAACAGGAATTACTCCAAAAAGCAGTAGCAAATTTCTTTTGCCCCGGAGCAGGCCAGCAGATCTTTTTCGCTCTGCCGGAAAAAGGGGAGCAGGCGTTTGGGAAGAGTGATGGTCATGGCGTCTATTTCCGCCCTCATGGAGAGATTATTTTCGGATTTATATCTGCGCATTTCCCCTACTGCTGTTTCCAGCGTTTCTCCGAATTCCAGGAGCAGGTCATCCCTCTCTTTCGGCTGTTTCCAGAGGATCAGATGGAGGGAAATCTCTTTTTCAAAGGCCCGGAAAAACTCCTGATAAATAGATTCCGTGATATGGGGCACATAAACGGCGTAAAGCTTTAAAATATTCAGCAGCGTGTGATACAGGGCGTACTGCCCGCTTTTTCGGGCCTCTTGTCCGTGAAGATCCGGGCGGTAGAGCCGTTCTTTCACGATCTCGATATAGTTGTCGCAAAAATCCCGCCAGAACAGATCATCGATCTCATGCCTTGCGGAGCCGGTCTCATATTCGGCAAGCAGGGCGGAGGCTTTGCGGATGGCATCGTCGCTGCGTGCCAGGATCCAGCGGTCAACCGGCAGCAGGTCAGGCACAGATGAAAAATCTATGTCCTGAAGATGGGAGATCGCGAACCTGGACGCGTTCCACAGCTTGGTGAGGAAGCGTTTGGACAATGCAAGGTCTTCCGGCGCAAAAAAGGTATCGGTACCCAGCTTTGCGTTTGCCGCCCAATACCTTATAGCATCGGCGGAGTGGGTGGCGATCAGCTCAGTGGGAGAAAGGGCGCTGTTGCTTTTGGATTTGCTGATCTTTTCTCCTTTTTTGGCAAGGACAAAGCCGCTGATCATAACATCCTTCCAGGGAAGCTTTCCGGTGTGGTAAAGGCTCCTGACAATGGTGTAAAAAGTCCAGGTGCGGATAATCTCGTGAGCCTGACAGCGCATGCTCATGGGAACGAGAGGGATGCCGCGGCTTTCATTGATCTGGGGCGATACGGAGGAGGTAGCCCAGGTGTCGAGAACCGCGCTTTCGGGAATAAATTCGTCGCAGCCGCAGGTACATTGACCTGTCCCGTCTCCACCGGAATTGCCCTGACCGCCGCCGTGATAAGGCGTCTCTAAGGGGTTCACGGGAAGCTGCTCCGGCTTCGCAAAGACCGGCTTGCCGCAGTTTTTGCAGTACCAGACGGGAAAAGGGATGCCGAAGTAACGCTGGCGGGAGATGCACCAGTCCCATTTCAGGTTGGATACCCAGGAAAGATAGCGGCTCTTCATATGGGCAGGATACCAGTTGATCTCATCCGCAGCCTGCAGGAACCGTTCCTTTTCGGATAAAACGTCGATATACCACTGCCGGGAGGGGATGATTTCGATTTCCCTGCCGCACCGTTCATGGACAGCCACCGTGTGGGTGATGTTTTCCGTTTTTAAAAGAAGCCCTTTCTCTGAGAGCAGCCGGAGGATTTCCTTCCGTGCGGAGAGGGTATCCATCCCGCCAATAAAAGGAACCTCCTTTTCGATGGTTCCGTCCGGGAGAATAATTTTGCGGTAAGGGAGCCGATAGGTATCGGCCCACTCCGCATCGGTGCTGTCGCCGAAGGTGGCGCACATAACGGCTCCGGTTCCCTTTTCCATACTAACTTTTTCATCGGCCATAACAGGGATCTGGTAATCATAGAGAGGAACCCTTGCGCTCAGCCCGATATACCGGGAATAGCGGGAGTCTGCGGGATGGACAAAGAGGCAGACGCAGCCGTAGAGCAGCTCCGGGCGGGTGGTGGCAACAGGAATGGTGTCATCCCCCACCTGAAAGGGGAGGTAATTGAAGGTAGATTCCACATCCCGGGTATCTAATTCCGCCTGTGCAATGGAAGTCCGGCACTGGGTACACCACAAGACAGGAGACTCTTTTGTATAGGCCCTGCCCTGTTTTACCAGCTCAAGGAACAGCTCCTGGGAAATTTTTTGGATCTGGGGGCTGACGGTGGTATACTGCAATGACCAGTCAACGGAGAAGCCCAGTGATTTCCACATTTCCCGGAAGTCATTTTCGTATTTTTCCGTGATGCCGATACATTTTTGAACAAAGGCGCTGCGGGGCATATCTTTGGCCAAAACCCCTTCATCCCGCTCCACCAGACGCTCTGTGGGAAGGCCGTTGTCGTCAAAGCCAAAGGGGTAAAACACGTTGCAGCCCTGCATACGGCGGTAGCGGGCGATCATTTCCGCCTGGGTGTAAGAAAAAACATGGCCGATATGCAGCTGTCCGCTGACTGTGGGAGGCGGCGTGTCGATGGAGTAGAGCGGCCCTTTTTTGTCCGGGTCAAAACGGTAGATTTGTTCCTTTTCCCAAAACTCCTGCATTTGCTTTTCAATGGTTTCAAAATGGTAGCGTTTTTCCATAGCTGATGTCCTCCATATGTTGGTTTGTTAAGGAAAATGCTGTTGCCCCGACGCAAAAAAAGCCCCAGGGTAACGTAAGTTACTCTGGGGCGAACAAAAGTCCGTGGTACCACCCAAATTCAGAAGAATATTCTTCTGCCCTCAATCGGTACGGGATAGATAAAGAGCGACAATGGGTCTGCCATAAGAAGATCAATCCGATACCGCTTTCCCTGTGACGGGAGAATCCCGGTGAAGCCTACTGGGAACGTCCGGTCCGGAATCCGGAAATCGCGGGGGATTCAGACAGGCAGTCGGTTCCGTTGGGTTCACGGCTCAGAGGACACTTCCATACTTTCTTCACGAAGACTTCCACCAGCCGTCTTCTCTCTGCGCATCGGATCAGCATGTACTCCCACCTCTTCATAGCCTTTCATTACCTTATTTAATTTTTAATGAGTCTACTACAAATTTCCTGGGGTGTCAATGGAAAGAATTCTTGTATTGCTTTTTACGGGAAAGGATTTTATAGTTAAAAGGGAAGTTTTTTGAAATTTTTTGAAATAGTAGCCTATCAAATTGGGAGAACAGGAGTTGCTATCATGGAATTACCGCAGAGTGAAACTTATACTGTTGAAGATATTTACGCTCTTCCGGAAGGACAGAGGGCGGAACTGATTGACGGACGGATTTATAATATGGCGCCGCCTGTACGGGTACACCAGCATCTGGTCATGAACCTTTCGGCGGCAATCCACGCATATATTAAGGCCAAAGGGGGAGACTGTCTGGTTTATCCGGCTCCCTTTGCAGTATTTTTGAATGAGGATGATCGGAATTACGTGGAACCCGATATTTCCGTTATATGTGATCAGGGGAAGCTGGATGAAAAGGGATGTAACGGAGCGCCGGACTGGATCATAGAGATTGTCTCTCAGTCAACCCAGCAGATGGACTATGGCATTAAACTGTTTAAGTACCGCACGGCCGGGGTGCGTGAATACTGGATTGTCAATCCTGTGAAGAGAACCGTCATGGTTTATGATTTTGAGCATGAAAAGAAAACCTGGCAGTATTCTTTTGAGGATATTATATCCGGATGCATTTATGAGGATTTCAGTATTTGTCTGGCGGAAATGATTCCGCAAAAACTGAAAAATCCGGAATAAGGTTGAAATGCGCCAAAGGAATGTAGGAGGATAACCATGCATTTTGTGGATGCAAAGGGGATTTTATCGGCAAAAAACGGGATGAATCTGTATCGGGGCTGTACTCATGGCTGCATCTACTGCGACAGCCGCAGCAAATGCTATCAGATGAATCACGCCTTTGAGGATATTGAGGTGAAGAAAAATGCCCCGGAGCTTTTGGAGAGGGCTTTGCGCGCCAAGAGAAAAAAATGCATGATCGGAACCGGGGCCATGTGCGATCCTTATATGCACTGCGAGGAGGAGCTGGGGCTTACCAGGCAGTGTCTGGAAATCATTGACAGGTATGGCTTCGGCCTTGCAATACAGACGAAATCCTGCAGGATTTTGCGGGATTTGGAGCTGTTTAAAAGGATTCATCAAAAGGCAAAGTGCGTGGTGCAGATGACGCTGACGACTTATGACGAGGAATTGTGCAGGGTATTGGAGCCCAAAGTCAGCACGACAAAGGAGCGCTTTGAGGCCCTTAAGGTTTTCAGGGACAACGGGATTCCCACGGTGGTGTGGCTCTCTCCCCTGCTTCCTTTTATCAATGACACGGAGGAAAACTTGCGGGGGATTTTGGATTACTGCGCACGTGCAGAGGTTTACGGGATCATTTGTTTTGGCATTGGAATGACTCTGCGGGAGGGAAGCCGGGAGTATTTTTATCAGGAGCTGGATCGGCATTTTCCCGGAATGCGGGAGCGGTATCATCAAAAGTATGGTTATGCCTATGAGATTCCCAGCGATCATAACAGGGAGCTGATGAAACTATTTTACGAACAGTGCAGGGAGTATGGGATTGTCAGCGATATAGGACAGGTGTTTGCATATCTGAGCCAGTTTCCGGAAAATAAGGGGTATGAGCAGCTTACGCTGTTTTAGAGGTGCAGCAAAGCGGCAGAGGATGAGAAAGTGGTTTGTGGTGTTCTTTATATGAGAAATGAGGCGGAGTATGATTTGTTTGACCAATCGACAGGCACGCCAGTTTATGCTTTTAAAGCAGGGATTGCTGGGGGGACACAAATTTACAGGGAAGCAGGGGGCGGCAGAGTTTGTGCGTCAGGCAGGCTGCATTCAGTTTGACCCGGTGGACGTATGCGGGAAAAATGCGGAGCTCACCCTGCAGTCCAGGGTGAAAGGGTTTACCAAGAGGACATTGTATGAGCTGCTCTATGAGGAGCGCGTGCTGGTGGATTTCCCGGATAAAAATCTTTCCATCTTTTCGGTGGAGGACTGGCCCTATTTTGAGCGCTGCCGGAGGGCGGCACGGGAAAGTGGTAAAAAGTTTCCGGAGATTGCAAGGCTCCGGGAGCAGGCCAGAGAATATATCGCCCAGAATGGAGCGGTGAGCTCTGACGAGCTGCCCATAGAAGGGGATATTTATTGGCATTCAGCCATCCATTGGAGCGGAATGTGGGGAGAAAAAGCCAATGCGGCAAGATCGGTATTGGAGCAATTGTATTCCGATGGGGAGCTGGTGATTCATCATAAACAGGGGGCCCGGAAATTTTACGATCTTGCCCGGAACCATATTCCGGCAGAGCTGCTGGATGCGCCGGATCCGCTGCCGGATGATTTTGCGCATTTAAAGTGGCGCCTGCTGCGCCGGATTTCCGCGGTAGGGCTTTTGTGGAACCGTCCGTCGGATGCATGGCTGAATATCTGGGGGCTGAAAAGCCCGGAGCGGAACAGGGCTTTTGAGGAACTGCTGGAGGAAGGAAAAATTCTGGAGATCCAGGTAGAGGGGATAAAAAACCGCCTTTATTGTAACGCAGAGGATCTGCCCCTTGTCGAGAGGGTTCTGGGCGAGGAGGCCTATAAGGCCCGCTGTGAATTTCTGGCACCTCTGGATTGCTTTTTGTGGGACAGGAAGCTGATCAACGAACTGTTTGGCTTTGACTACCGGTGGGAGATCTATACCCCTGCCGCCAAGCGCAAATATGGCTTTTATGTGCTGCCTGTTTTGTACGGGGATCGGTTTGTGGGCCGCATCGAGGCGGTTGCCGATAAGAAGTCCGGCGTGTTTACGGTGAAAAACTTCTGGTATGAGGATGGGGTAAGGCAGACGAAAAAGCTGTCGGCGGAGATTGGAAAGTGCGTTAGGCGGTTTGCAAAATTTAATGAGTGCAGGGAAATACGGGACTGTAGGCGTACTTAGGAGAGTGGGGAGGCAGTTGCTTTTGGAATAAAAGGGGCGGTTAATTATTGACTTTTGCGGGTTTATATAATAATATATTATTATTCTAAATAGAATAATTCTAAAAAGAATAATTTAAGAAGGAAGAATGGAGCAGAGAAAGTCCCTTTTCTTTTTAGTCAGATTTTCAGCAGTTGGGCGATAGCAGAAAAGTTAATATATAAATCATCATAGATATTCACTTTTACAGTATCAGAAAAACTATAGTCCTTCGTGTCCTCGGATTCGAAATCATATACAACGATACGTTTCCGGTCAGGATCCACGATCCAATATTCACGAACGCCTGCGGTACGGTATTTAAAGAGCTTTGTAAAATAGTCCATACGCCTGCTGCTGGGAGATACGATTTCGATTATCCAGTCCGGAGCACCGAAACATCCTTTATCGTTGAGCTTGTCAGGGTCGCATATAACAGAGATGTCCGGTTCGACATAGTTTGTATCATCCTCATTTAGAAATACTGCAAAGGGAGCAAAAAAGGGCTCGCAGACCCCACCCTTTGACCGAATGTAGGAGCTTACGGTCGAAAAAAGTTCTCGCGCGATTGTCTGGTGTTTTCGGTTTGGGGGTGCCATATAGTAAATCCGGCCGTCGATCAGTTCGGCGCGTTCTCCATCTGGCAGGGAATAGATGTCATCAATGGTATAAATTCTTTCCTGGGCTAATGCGGATGCCATGGTATCACTTCCTTCCAATTTTGATAATAGTATAGCACAATATTAAAAGTTTCAGTAGAAAAAATTTTTTACCGCCATACTGACGTCTCACGATATGAAGGATCTTGACAGTGTATGCAAAAGAATTATTATATTATCAAAGGGAAACATTCCGGCAGGAGTATGCAGTCTATTTACGAGGGTCAAGAAAGCAGGGATTGATTTGGAGACAAGGGGTGGGTTTTATATCACGCAGATTAAGCAGAGGCAGGAGAGAATCTTTGAAAAACTGCTGAGGGAAAATGAGATCGAGATCAGCGGAGGACAGGGGCGGATTCTTTTTGTTTTGTGGAAAAATGACAATCTGACTGTCAGTGAGATCAGCCAAAAGACTTCCCTTGCAAAAAATACAGTCTCCATCGTGGTGGACGGCATGGTGCGCAAAGGGATTCTGGAGCGGAACATCAATCCGGATAACCGCCGTCAGACCATCATATCTCTCACAGACTATGCAAGGAACCTGCGGGAGAAATATGAGAAGGTATCTCAGCAGATGAATCATCTATTTTACCAGGGATTTTCGGAGGAGGAAAGGGTGGAATTCGAGCGGTATCTGGCCCGTGTGCTGGACACGCTGACACAAGTGGAAGACGGAGAGGAATAGGAGGTTTTGGAATGATTACACAGGAATACATCCGGGAATTTGCAATGAAACAGAAAACCGCGTTTATCGGGTCTGTGGACGGGGAAGGGTTTCCCAATATAAAGGCGGTGTTTGTGCCCCGCAAGATAGAGGGAAACTGTTTCTATTTTTCCAGTAATACTTCGTCTATGCGTTCCGGGCAATACCTGGAAAATCCCAGAGCGTGTCTGTACCTTTATCACAGAGGGCGTTTTCGGTATGAAGGGATCATGCTGATCGGAACCATGGAGGTTTTACAGGATGCGGAGATCAAGAAGGAAATCTGGCAGCCGGGAGATACGATATACTATAAAGAAGGAGTCACGGATCCTGATTACTGCGTGTTGAAATTCACGGCGGCTCGCGGGAGACGTTACTGTGATCTTAAGTCGGAGGATTTCAGACTGTAGGCTGGTACTGGCCGTAACGTTAATTCGGTTGCCTATGCCATGCAAATTCTCCAGGGGGAAATGGCAGGGGAGGCGGAGCGGGTTAGTCTAAAACTTTTCCATCCATTCCTCAATCTGTGAAAATAATTCTTTCATATTGATTTTTGAAAAATCTGTTGTATCGACTTTCATTATGTGTTGGGTTAATTTATTAATTGGAGGGATTTTATGTATATTTGTGCAGAAATGGGAAGTCAAGCTTGGCTCCATGCAAAGCCAGTGATAGGTGACGCTTGCATGGAGTAATTATAGTCATCTTAATTATTTCATTGGCTTTGCGACTTGATCATTATAATCAAGGAGGAGGCTCAAATGAAATATATAAATGCTGCGATACTTCTTCCCGACGAATTGGTTAAGGAATTACAAGAATATATACAAGGCGGTTATATATATGTTCCTGCAATTCATGAGCAACGCAAATGTTGGGGGGAGTTATCTGGTTATCGAAAGGAACTGATTCAGAGAAATAGCAGAATCGTTGAGGAATACAAAAATGGTATTTCCATAGAGGAACTTGCTGACAGATATTATCTTTCTATTCATGCTATTCGAAAAATAATTTATCAGAATTGACAATGGGAGGCTGCAGAAATGCAGTCTCTTTATTTTATACAGAGCTTTACAGAAGTGTTTGGTATATTGAGCCTACGGGCAATACTTTATAAAATGGGTACAAGCAATATGCACCTTTACTTTAAAGTATGTTGATTAACTGGTATTTCCTTGGCTTTTTGATTTAAAACAGGGGAAACATAGTGTGGAAGAAAGTGGGGGAGATATAATAATTAACTATGATTGCCATAACATAAAAATGAAAAGGAGGAATCATGATGTCTGCTTCGTCAAAGATATTTGGGACTGCTAAACATATAAGACAAAAGCCTGCTTACAGTTTAGGACAAAATATTGCATATATGATATCGCTTGCATGGAAACAGCGCTGTAGTGTTATTTTTTTGGCTCTGACAATGAGTGTTGTTGCAATTCTGCTTAGTCTTACGCAGCTCTTTATTGTACCATATATACTCGGATTTGTTGAAGCTAATGTTTCTGTTGCAGAACTTACTACAATCATTCTTTTATTTACAGGAGCATTAATATTGCTCAGTGCAGCCCAGTCGTACTTTTCTTCATGCTCACAATTTGGACGCATTGAAGTTCGCCTTATCATCGGCTCTATGATTCAAAATAAGGCACTAACCATGTCATATCCTGATATTGAGAATCAGAGAGTCCGAAAGAAAATGGACAAGGCTTCAATGCTTGTTACTAGCAACTCAGCTGCTACGGAGGCAATTTGGACAACACTGGTAAATCTGTTGAAAAATGCAGTTGAATTTGTTGTATTTCTTTCTTTGCTTTCAGCACTTAATCCACTCATGATTATTGCGGTTTTGGCGACTACCATTGCCAGTTTTTTAGTGAGCAATTATTTTAATGGCTGGGGATATCGGCACAGGGATGAAGAAGCGGAATATTCCCGTCGTATGAATTATCTTAGCGAAAAGTCCAGAGATTATACATTGGCAAAGGATGTTCGTATTTTTGGAATGCAAAATTGGATAGAAGATGTGTATAGCAGCATATTGCGTTTATATCGGAACTTTGTAGCTCATGGGGAATGTGTCTATATTTGGGGAAACATTATAGATGTAATACTTACATTTATGAGAAATGGCATTGTCTATCTTTTTTTAATCGGGAGTGTGCTTAAGGGGGATATGTCTGCTGCACAGTTTGTGTTGTACTTTAATACAGTGAATGCATTTACCAGTGGCATAGGAAAGATTATGACTGACCTTGCAACCCTTCGGAAACAAAGCCTTGATATCTGTGCAGTTCGGGAATTTCTTGATTATCCTGAAACATTTAAGATGGATCAAGGTATCCCCATAACTCCTAACTTGAATATTCCTTATCAGATTGAACTGCGGGATGTTTCCTTCCGTTATCCGGAGGCTGAGAAGAACACACTCTCCCATATCAACTTGACAATAAGACCGGGGGAAAAGTTAGCAATTGTTGGGCTGAACGGTGCAGGAAAAACAACGCTTATTAAACTCATGTGTGGTTTCATAGATCCCACAGAAGGAAAAGTATTGTTAAATGATATAGATATTAGAATGTATAATCGGCGTGATTACTATCGGCTTTTTTCTGCTGTATTTCAAGACTTTTCGGTTCTTGATGTGACGATTGCTGAAAACATTGCGCAGACGAATGAAAATATAAATAGGTCGTTGATGGAGCAATGTATTAATCAGGCAGGGCTCGCAGAGAAAATCAAAGAATTGCCAAACGGTGTAGAAACGCATATAGGAAAGGTATTTGAAGATGGTATTCATCTATCGGGAGGGGAATTGCAACGGTTGATGCTGGCTCGAGCTCTATATAAAAGTGCGCCGATTATCGTTTTAGATGAACCAACTTCTGCACTTGATCCAATTGCTGAAAGCGAAATATATAACAAGTACAATGAACTTACAGATGGTCGGCTGGCTGTCTATATTTCTCACCGTCTTGCTTCTACTAGATTTTGTGACCGTATTATATTAATCGCAGAGGGGCGCATTGATGAAGAGGGGACACACGATGAATTAATTATGCAGAATGGACATTATGCGGATCTCTTTGAGATTCAAAGCAGATATTATCGAGAAGGAGGAGTAAGCAATGAAGCTTCGCATGATGATGAAAAAATCGAAGAAAGGCATTCAAAGTAAATCCCATGTTTCTTTTATGAAAACAGTGCAGCTTTCTTTGCGTGGATTTAGAGTCTGGTGGAGAGAGAATCCCAAGATACTGATATCTGTAATGGTATGCGGAGTGGTTTCTGCTCTGATACCATATGTAGACATTTGGTTATTGGCACGTCTTATTGATGAGATTGCCAGAGGACATGATCCGCAGGCACTCATAATATATGTAATGGCATTGATGGGGACATCTGCGATATTTTCATTGCTTTGTACAGGATTGACAAGGTGGAAGAATGTTCAGCTAACCTGTCTTTGGCATATTCAGAATAAAGTTTTTATTGAGAAACTACTATCTATGGATTTTGCAGATATGGATGACAGTTATGTACAGGAACTTCGTTCCCGGATATGGCAGAATACAGACTCTGGAGGGTGGGGCTTATATAAGCTTATAGACAGTTTTGATGCGATTATCAGGTCTGTTATGTCCATTATCAGTGCAATCCTGTTAACTGCGTCACTGTTCATATTGCCAGTTACATCGGGTAACAGAGTGTTAACAATACTTAATCACCCTATTTTCATTTTGATTATTATTGCAATCATGTTTTGTGTTACGTTTGCTGCGCCCATGTTATCCGTCAAGGCGGGTTCGTACTGGGTGAAGTATGCAGACGAAAACCAATTAGGAAATCGGCTTTTTGGGTTTTGGCTTGGAGAACTTGGAAATGATCGTTCAAAGGCATTGGATGTACGTATCTATCGACAGGATATTCTCAGCAGAACTAATTTAAAAAAATATAATCCATTTATTCCCACCTCAAAGCTGGCTAAAGCATCAAGAGGGGCTATGGGAGGATACCAAGCCCTGTCTGGAGCTGTGTCACAGATATTTGTAGGAGTTGCATATGTCTTTGTATGCTTGAAAGCACTGGGAGGCGCATTTGGTGTGGGAGCAATTGTGCAATATGTGAGTGCCATTACCGCATTATCCAGTGGATTGTCCGTGTTGATTGAAGCATTAGGTAATTTAAAGAATAATACTCCTTTTTTGTGTACAGTATTTGAATTTTTAGATATGCCAAACAAAATGGATCAAGGAGATATGGATATCAATCATAACAGCAAAAATAAAGATGAAATTGAATTTCGAAATGTTTCTTTTAAATATCCCGGTCAGAAAGATTATGCGTTGCGTAATGTGTCTCTTACGTTCCATGCAGGACAAAGAATGGCTGTAGTGGGTATGAACGGGAGTGGAAAGACCACTTTTATCAAGTTGCTGTGCCGGCTGTATGATCCAACCGAAGGTGAGATACTATTTAATGGAATTGATATACGACGATACAATTATCACGAATATATGAAATTGTTTTCTGTTGTGTTCCAAGATTTTAAACTGCTTTCTTTTGAGTTGGGGCAAAATGTTGCCAGCAATATGGATGTAGACTTAAGTAAAGCAGAGCGGTGTCTTCGTGATGCGGGCTTTGGAATACGTTTGGACAAACTTCCACAGGGACTTTCAACGACTTTATATAAGAATTTTGATGAAAATGGGATTGATCTTTCTGGAGGAGAGGCTCAGAAGATTGCGTTGGGAAGAGCTTTATATAAAAATGCGTCATTCATTATACTTGATGAGCCTACGGCGGCGCTTGATCCGATTGCGGAGTTTGAAGTATATAATGGGATGAACCAAATGATAGGGGAGAAGTCGGCTGTATTCATTTCTCATCGATTATCTTCTTGCCGATTTTGTCAGGATATTGCAGTATTTCACGAGGGCAGGCTGGTTCAGCAAGGCAGTCATGATGTGTTGGTGAGTGACAAATCTGGAATGTATTACAATTTGTGGAGTGCCCAAGCACAATATTATGAGGTAAAAGATTACGGTGTTAGTCAATAACTGTGTTGGTCGCTGTGTTTTGGCTACATTAGGATACAGTGTTTATGGCACTTCCAGGCTGCACAAACACATATGTTGACTAACACCAAGATTAATGACCACGGCAAAATGCTCAATTAAGTATGGGGAAGTTCTTAGTGCGGCACAGGAAAGAGATAACTATAGATTCACAGGTATTATTAATTATTACGTATTTATCAAATGAGTAAAAAATTGCCACAAATAAGACATTTGCAGAGAATTATGCACAGAAGCATAACACAGATGCAAAATTCGGATGGTACAGATATGACACACGTTTTGCAATCCCTGTTTATGATGATGCGGGCGAACTGGCCAGGTAGAATGTCTTTAAGTCAAGGATACTGGTGCGCCATGCAAAAGACGGAAAACTGTATCTGTATGATATTTTAAGGACAAAAAAAGAAACGAGCAGGCCGCTTGAGCAATAGCTGTACGGTCGAAAAACTCATTCCTCTTTATACGCTATATTTTAAAGGCATACGGCAGTTTGGTCAAGAGTAAAAATTTTATATTGAAACAGTGCAAGGGCAGTTATGAACCTGTAAAGGGTTTGTAGCTGCCCCTTTTGCGTGCATGGAGGGGTTATGAATGTATTTGAAGCAGTGAGGGAGAATGGGATAACCGCTAGGCAGGCGGCGGAGCATTGCGGGATAAGGATAAACCGTAACGGTATGGCAGTCTGCCCTTTCCCGGCGTGGGGATTTTCTGCTCCGTAAGCATACGGGCTATCTTGGTCGGACCGTTCCCGGCAAGGCAAAGGCTGT
>CAJTVL010000073.1 GCA_910579425.1 uncultured Lachnospiraceae bacterium
AGGAATCAATTCCCGCCTCGATCAATGCAGGGAGAAGAGAAATCGTACATAGATCCTTCATGCTCAGAGGATAGCAGTCCTTTTGGGCCGCGGCAGCCTTTGGGGATATACCGGCCGCCTGATAGGGAAGCCTGCAGGGCTGGGCACAGCGTCCCCGGTTGCCGCTGCGGCCGCCCAAAATACTGCTGAGCAGGCATTGGCCCGAGTAGCTGTAACACATAGCGCCATGGACAAAAGCTTCGATTTCTACGCCGGTCTCCTCTTTCAGCGAGATCAGCTCCCCCAGAGAGAGCTCCCTTGCCGGGACGACTCTGGAGACCTTCTCCTCCCTGACCAGCCTAACCCCTTTCGGGCCGGTCAACGCCATCTGTGTGCTTGCGTGAAGGGCAAGGCCGGGGAAATAAGTCCGCAGGAAACGCAGAACCCCCAAATCCTGCACAATCACACCGTCCAGCCCTTTCTCATAAAAGGGAAGCATGTAGGAATACAACTCGTCCAGTTCTCTTTCCTTGACAAGAGTATTGACCGTCAAATAAATTTTTCTGCCGAAAAAATGGGCAAAATGAATCCCTTCACAAATTTCCTCTGTTGTAAAATTATCCGCATAGGCCCGGGCGCCGTAGCGCTCCCCGCCTAAATAAACCGCATCCGCCCCGGCGCTTACGGCTCCTTTTAGGGCGTCAAAATTCCCTGCCGGCGATAACAATTCCACCTTTTCCATGCCCGCTCCTTTGGTCAGTATTCGATCGGGCGGGGATCTCCCTGCCCGCCGCGCGGCCCGCATGCTGCGTCAGCAGTAAATTTCCTTATGCGGGCCTGCGCACAAAAAGCTGTCTTATCAAGACAGCTTTTTAGTTCCATAGAAGTGCAGTATCCATATCTTATCCGTTGTTTTTCAGTTCGGTTTCCAGCCTGACAATCTTTTTGGCGTTCTCGCCTGCTTCCTTCTGGAGAGCCTTTACGCTCTTCTCGGTATTTTCCAGCTTGATCTGAGAGGCGATCAGCTCATGCTTTAAATTATAAAGCTCTTTCTCTTTATTCTGAATCTCTTCTTCCAAAAGATTAATCTGCCTTTTGGCCTTAAAGTAGTCGTCTGCAATATTGAGCTGCAGGAGTACGCTCTGGGTATCCAAAGGCTGGCGCTTAAAGGATTCCACTTTTGCATACTCTGCCGTCTTGTTGTTGATGTAGGATGCAACCTTCTGCAGATATTCTTCACTTTCATAACCGCTCAGTGTAAATACTTTGCCGCCAATAATTACTTCCGTATCTGTTTTAACTGACATCCGGCCGGTCCTCCATCTACAAAATATACAGCTTGTCCAAAACTGCCTATACAAAATATATTATAATCAGATCACCCCGGAATTTCAAGCCCCAAATGATGATAAGCCAAATCTGTTACCGTCCGCCCCCGAGGGGTTCGGTTGATAAATCCGTTTTTGAGCAGATAGGGTTCATATACGTCTTCTATCGTTCCTGAATCCTCACCGATGGCCGCCGCTAAGGTGTCAAGCCCCACAGGGCCGCCTGAAAATTTCTGTATCATGGTAAGGAGGATATTCCGGTCGATATGATCCAATCCCATTCTGTCCACATCCATCAGATCCAGAGCCGTCATGGCGACTTCCTCGGTGATGATGCCGTCATGCTTTACCTGGGCGTAGTCCCTGACCCGTTTGAGGATTCTGTTGGCAAGCCTGGGCGTTCCTCTGCTTCTTCTGGCCATTTCCATGGCTCCCGAAAGCTCCACCGGGGCGTCCAGGATACGGGCCGAATGCATGATAATCATCTGCAGCTCCTCCACAGAATAAAACTCAAGCCGGTGAATGATCCCAAAACGATCCCGCAGGGGTGCGGTCAGAAGTCCCGCCCTGGTGGTAGCCCCCACCAGGGTAAAATGAGGCAGATCAAGCCTGATCGACCTGGCGGTAGGCCCTTTTCCAATCATAATATCAATGGCAAAGTCCTCCATAGCGGGATAAAGAACCTCTTCCACCTGACGGTTCAGCCTGTGAATTTCGTCCACAAACAGAAGATCCCCCTCCTGAAGATTGTTTAGGATTGCCGCCATTTCTCCCGGCTTTTCAATGGCCGGCCCGCTGGTTACCTTCATATTTACGCCCATTTCATTGGCAATGATTCCTGCCAGGGTGGTTTTCCCCAGGCCGGGAGGCCCGTAAAAAAGCACGTGATCCAGACAGTCTTCCCGCTGCCTGGCTGCTTCGATATAAATTTTGAGACTTTCCTTTATTTTGGATTGACCAATATAGTCACCCAGCTTTTGAGGACGAAGGCTTCCCTCAATCCGCACATCCTCTTCCTGTAGATTGGTTTCAATTGTTCTCTTTGCCATTGACTTTGCTCCATACCTTAAAATAAATTCTTAAGCGCCTGCTTTAAGAGGGTTTCCACATCCATGGATTCTCCCTCCGGAACACTTTTTACCGCCCGCAGGGCTTCTGAGGAAGAATAGCCAAGGGCGGTCAGCGCTTCCACCGCCTCGGTTCTCGCCCTGCCGTCCACCGAAGCTGCTTCGTCCTTTGAAGTCTGCATTTCTTTGTGGACCAGGGTATCTTCAAGGGAAATCTTATCCTTTAAGTCAAGAATTACCCTCTCGGCAGTTTTTTTGCCTACGCCGGGCGCCCGGGCAATGGCTGCAGAATCTCCGGAAAGAACGGCGAATCTCAACTCGTCGGCACTGAGCACGGAGAGAATTGCCAGCCCCCCTTTGGGACCGATTCCGTTTACCGTGATGAGCTTTTTGAAGATGTCCAGATCATCCCGGGTCAAAAATCCGTAGAGGTTAAAGGTATCCTCCCTGACCAGCGTATAGGTAAAGAGCTTAACCGTCTTTCCCATACCGGGAAGCAGGGAGGCTGTCCTGGCGGATATTTTGACATTGACCCCCATATTTCCCACGTCAATCACTGCATTTTCTTCTGAAATGTCCTCAAGCTGTCCTTTTACGAATGCGATCATTTCACGTTTCCTTTCAAAATATTTTGAATATATGGCAAGACCAGCGACGCCGTAAAACCGATCAGCAGCCCGGTGGTCATCCCGGCAATCAGAAGGACGGGAATATAGTAAAGCAGGCCGTAGGCTTCTACCGCGAACAGGGCGACCAGAAGCTGGCCCAGATTATGGAATACCCCTCCTGCGGCGCTGACCGCGGAAAGGTGGAAGCCGTGGGCTTTTTTGAGCAGTATCATGACAAAGGCGCTGGTCAGGGCGCCTGCCAGGGAATAGAGAATCATAAAAAGGCTTCCGAAAAGGAATCCCCCGAGAAGCGCTTTTAAAACCGTCAAAAGAAGGGCTTCTCTCCAGCCAAACAGGTAGAGGCACAAAACCACCGCAAGGTTGGCCAGTCCCAGCTTTATGCCGGGAATCCCGCTCTGAAAGGGAATCAAAAGTTCCACATAAGATAAGATCAGGGCAAAAGCCAGCAAAAGTCCCATGCAGGAGATGCGGCTTGCAAAGGGTTGATTTTTCTCATTAGTAAGTAACTGCATCCAGCTCACTCTCCTCATTTGATTCAATCTGTATTACCAGCCTGTGGGGAAGACAGATGATGCTCTCTCCCTTTCGGGAAATGCTTCTTTGCCTGACGCAGAGCTGGTCGGGACAGTCGGCATCCGTAATCGAAGCCTCTCCGTTCTCGATCAGAAGCAGATTATAGTATTCCTCCTCCCAGGGGATGGCCAGGGTTTGATCTTCCCGAAGAGAATAATCCGCGATTCGTTGACCGTCCTGATAAACGGCTACGGCTGCAGGCAGATTGTTATTTAATTTATTCAGCAGGAAGGGGATTAACCAAAATAAAAAGGCGGCCAGAAGAAATCCCCCTAAAAGGATCAGGTCATTTTTCAAATTTTTCATGCTCTTATTCTATCATAACCGAACATATGTATCAAGCAAAATACCGTTGAATTACACTGCGTTTCATTATAAAATAGGACTGATCAGGAAATCTCTCACAAAGAGGATAAAATCAGCCAAAAGAAAAGGAGTTTTATATGAGAATTATATTTGTCCGTCATGGTGAACCCGACTATACCAAAGACTCTCTTACCGAAAAGGGATGGCGGGAGGCACGTTTTCTGGCAGAGCGTATTAGCAAGTGGCGTGTAACAGACTTTTACTGCTCTCCTCTTGGAAGAGCAAGGGACACCGCATCCTGTACCCTGGAAAAGCTGAACCGAAAGGCGGTTACCCTGGACTGGATGAAGGAATTTGCTTATGATATTGAGGATCCTGTCAATGGGAAGCGCGGGATCCCCTGGGATTTTGTACCTTCCTGCTGGACCTCGGATCCGTTGATGCTGGACACAGAGGCATGGACCAAGGGGGAGATTATGAGAACCAATCCTCAGATTGCTGCCGCCTATCAGGAGGTATGCGAAAGCTTTGACCGGCTGCTCTCCTCCTACGGATATGTAAGGGACGGCCATTTTTATCGTATGCCCCAGGCAAAAGAGCGTTTTATTCCGAGAACCTACTCCCCGGCGAATCCAAATGCCTTAGACTCCATTCCGGATTCCTCCAAAGAGCCGGTGATCGTGATTTTTTGCCATCTGGGAATCACCTGTCTGGTGCTCTCCTATTTGCTCAATATTGCGTTTCCGGCGCTGGTTCATGGATTTTTTCTCCCCACTTCCTCCATTACGGTGCTCTCCAGCGAGGAGCGCTGGAGCAACGAGGCTTACTTCCGGGTACAGACCATCGGAGATGTACAGCATTTACTGGCAAATCATGAGCCGGTTTCCTCTGCCGGCTCCTTCACAACGGCCTTTCAGGGATAATGTCAAATGTGAAGAGGCGTCATGATACAGATTATCATGACGCCTCTTCACTATGGAATTACTCTTCTTCCGTATCGGTATCCGTATCGCTATCGTCTGTGCTGCCGGTATCCGTTTCGTCCGTTGCGTTGGTATCGGTTTCGGTGTCAGTATCGGTATTTGTATCCCCATCCGTATTTTCGGATACAGTCAGATATTTCAGATCGCCCTTTATATCCTCTACCTTGTAATTCTCCATAAGTCCGGTCATATACTCCGAGGTTCTCTGACTTGCAATGGTATTGGAAATGGATTCGTTATCCGCTTCGTCAAAGTATCGGTCAACAAATTCGGCAACATAATACCGGTGGCTGTTTTCGTCCTCCAAAGCGGTGATGTCCCCTTCCTTCCGGCCTTCCTCAAAGAGCCAGTCGGAAATTGCAGACGCCACTCCGGCGTATCTGCGGCCCTCGCTTAAGCTGTACTCTGTCTCTTCATCCTCGTAATTGGCTTTATCTTCCTCGGAAGCGTTCTGAATGCAAAGCGCTTCAAAATCAGTTCCCTTTTTGCGCTCATCCACCATAGCTTCCGCTTTGGCCTTAAGCTCCTTCATGGCAGCTTCGATGGCCGCTTCATCCGCATCCTCAGCCAAATCGGCGTTAAATACAAAGCTTCTGTAATCTACCCTGTCATAGCTCTGCTGATTTTCTTCATAGTAAGCGGTAACCTCATCCTCGGAAGGAGCATGATCCTCCAGTAATTTGTTATAATAAGCACCTGCCAGGAGATTTTCCCTGATGATAGGCTCCATATTTTTTTCGGTGGCATAGTTGCCGAAGTTCTGCTTATAATACTCCTTCACCGTTACCCCTGCGGAGGAAGCGGATTCCTTGAAGTTTTCCTGAAAGGCCTCGTACTCTTCATCAGTATCATAATGAAAATCAGTTTCATCCGCCACATCAAGGGTGGCTTTGATCTGCCGGATCTGCTCAACAGCCATTTCATCGAACATATCCTTCAGGGTAAGGCCGTCCGCATAGGGCTGGGCTTCCAAATCCATGGAAGAATCGATCCCCATATAGGCTCCGTAGGTATTCACCGCTGAGTTGAAGAAATAATTATATTCAAGCTGTGAAATCTCATGTTCTCCGACCTTGATATAAGTGCCATGGGTTATGTTCCGCTTGCTGACAATGGAAACTCCTACGGAAATTACCAAGGCGGCCACAACGAGAATACCGATTATGCCGCCGATCAGCCTGGTCAGCTTCTCCTGTTTGGCCTCCTTTATTTTTTGTTGTTTCCTGGCCTCCATCTTCCGGTCATATCTGGTCTGAACCTTCTGCTGTTCCTTCGGTTCTGTGGTTACTTCAGGCGTAGTTTTTTTAGCCATTGAAAAAATTCCTCCTCACGTTAAATCGCAGCAATGTACCGCCCTCTTAATCTGCGGTATCAAACCACAACTCCAAAAAGGCGCTGTGGCACAAAGCTTATCTTATCAGGAATTTGTGTCTTTCCTGTGAATACCTTTGTTATTCTACTACATTTTTCAGCGAAAAGAAAGAACTTCCTTATTTTTGATTGATATAATTTACCAACCCTTCCGCCGCAATAATCTTCTGCATGAACTCCGGGAAGGCCTGCCCCTTAAACTGAGTTCCTTTGGTGAGGTTCCTGATGATGCCCGAGTCAAAATCCACCTCCACCTCATCTCCCGCCTCGATTCCCTTTGAGGCCTCCGAGCATTCAATGATGGGAAGTCCGATATTGATGGCATTCCGGTAAAAGATCCTGGCAAAGGTCTGTGCGATGACACAGCTTACCCCGGCCGCCTTGATGGCGATGGGGGCGTGTTCTCTGGAGGAACCGCAACCGAAATTTTTGTCTGCCACGATAATATCGCCTTTTTTTACCTTGTGAATAAAATCCTTGTCAATATCCTCCATACAGTGGGTGGCAAGCTCTGCCGGATCGGAGGAATTTAAGTATCTGGCAGGGATAATCACATCCGTGTCCACATTGTCGCCATATTTAAAAACAATTCCTTTTGCCGCTTTCATATTTGTGATACTCCTTTCATTTTTCTTCTCATAATTGGCAGGGGCAGGAAATTTTTCCTGTCACGGCGCTTGCCGCAGCTACCGCCGGGCTGGCCAGATAGATTTCGGATTTGACGTGCCCCATACGGCCTACAAAGTTCCGGTTGGTAGTGGAGACACAGCGCTCTCCCTCTGCCAGGATTCCCATATAACCGCCCAGACAGGGACCGCAGGTGGGAGTACTCACCACTGCGCCGGCTTCAATGAAGATTTTCAAAAGCCCTTCCTCCATGGCCTTAAGATAAATGGCCTGGGTTGCCGGAATAATGATACAGCGCATACCGGGCGCAACATGACGTCCCTTTAACACTTCTGCGGCAATGCGCATGTCGTCCATGCGCCCGTTGGTGCAGGAACCGATAACCACCTGGTCAATCCTGATTTCCTCCTGAATCTCATCAATGGTTTTGGTGTTTTCGGGAAGATGAGGAAATGCAATGGTGGGACGAAGGGCGCTTAAATCGATGGTGTATTCTTCGTCATAGACTGCGTCTTCATCCGCCTCATAGACCGTATATTCTTTTTGAGAATGCTCCTTCATATAGGCGATCGCCAGATCGTCCACCGGGAAAATGCCGTTCTTTCCGCCGGCCTCAATGGCCATATTGGCGATGGTGAAGCGGTCGTCCATGGTCAGGTTTGCAACCCCGTCTCCCACGAATTCCATGGATTTGTACAGGGCGCCGTCCACGCCGATCATTCCGATAATATGCAGAATAACATCCTTGCCGCTGACCCACTTGGAGGGCTTGCCGGTGAGATTAAATTTGATTGCGGAAGGCACCTTGAACCATGCCTTTCCGGTGGCCATGCCGGCGGCCATATCCGTGCTGCCCACCCCGGTAGAAAAAGCCCCCAGAGCCCCGTAGGTGCAGGTGTGGGAATCGGCTCCGATGATCACGTCTCCCGCCACGGTCAAGCCTTTTTCGGGAAGAAGGGCGTGCTCGATCCCCATCTCTCCCACCTCAAAATAATTGGTGATCTGATTGCGGTATGCAAATTCACGCACACACTTGCAGTGCTCCGCAGATTTAATATCCTTGTTGGGCACAAAGTGGTCGGGGACAAGGGCGATTTTGTCTTTGTCAAAAACCCCCTCCACCTTCATTTTCTCCATTTCCTTGATGGCAACCGGGCTGGTGATGTCATTGCCAAGTACCAGATCCAAATCCGCCTCGATCAACTGCCCGGCTTCCACCTGCGCAAGTCCGGCATGCTTTGCCAGTATTTTCTGGGTCATTGTCATTCCCATGATTCTTACCTCCTTCATGTTTTCTCAAACCATGTTTTCTTTGACATGTTTTCGACATCGAAAAGCTTCTTAGTCGCTTCCTGTTTTGATATAGGAAAGTGTAACACAGATCCGCTAAAATGAAAAATGGTATCTTTTCATATTGTTCATAACTTGTAGTTATGATATATCTATGATAAAATTACAAAAAGTTATTATAGGAAACTATTACAGGAAAGGGAACTATCTATGGAGCAGAATCTGAACCTGTATCAGGTATTTTACGAGGTGGCAAATTGCCGCAATTTTTCTGTTGCCGCGAAAAAAATGTATATCAGCCAGCCTGCCGTCAGCAAAGCCATATCCCGGCTGGAAGAGAATTTAAACACAGTCCTGTTCCGCCGTTCCTCAAAAGGAGCCATATTGACCAGGGAAGGGGAACTTCTCTATCGCTATGTGGAGCAGGCTCTTGGCATGTTGAAAGCCGGAGAGGATGAGCTCGCCCTCTCGGCTTCCCGTAAGGTCTGTCCCCTCTCCATCGGAGTGAGTACCATGCTGTGCAAGTATATTCTTCTGCCTGTCCTCAAAAGTTTTATGGAGGAAAATCCGAATATAAAGATTTCGATCTCCTGCCTGTCCACTTATGATACGCTCGCACTTCTGCAGGAGGGCTCTATCGACATCGGTCTGGTGGGGATTTCTTCTCCGGAAGAGACAGGAAAAAATCACCCTATTACATATTTGCCTTTAAAAAGAATTGAGGATATTTTTGTGGCTACTGATTCTTACCTATTGTCCTTCCAGAACGAATCCAGGGAAAAAATCCGGGAAAAAGAAGATTTTTTGAAAGACACTCTTAAGAAGGCTTCCTTTATCATGCTGGACAAAGAAAATATTTCCCGAAAGCATGTGGATACTTTCCTTGCGGAGCATCAGATTGTCCTTCAGAATGTAATTGAAGTGAACAATATGGATCTGGCCATCGAGTTTGCCAGAGCCGGCCTTGGAATCGCCTGCGTGATCAGGGATTTTGTGGAGAAGGATTTAAAAAACGGGATCTTGCGGGAATTGAAACTGGGGCATAAAATACCGAAAAGACAGATTGGGTTCGCTTATCCTTCCAGAGGGGCTGTTCTGGAGGCCGTGGATGGGCTGATGCAGTATTGCAGGGGATATTTTGAGGATTTTTAAATACAACCAAACAGAAAATTTCCCCTTACCAACTACCCCAGTGCAAGCACTCAAGCACTGTGCTCGAGCTCCTGCGTCGCACGCTCACAGCACTTGCCTTTTGCCCTTGCTTCGCAAGACCAAAAGCGGGGTATGAAAGCATCTCTGTTTCTCTCTCTACATTTAATCTGTAACGATTTCAAAATTAGGTATGCTATGGGCGGCAGTATCTGACCTCCCTATAGCTTCAACTCCGTTAGGTCATTTGGATTGAACTTCATTTTCTCACACAACCGTTGAACGCTTTTCTTTATCGTATACACTATCCATTTTCCATCCATCTTCCCAGCCTTGATCTTTATAAGTGTCTGTGTCAGGTTTTTGTAAGATATTTCATAGGACATGGTATCTCCATTTGTTAAAAAAAACTGTTCAATTGCCTGCAAAAAATCTTGACTTTATCCGCCTTTTCCCCTACACTGATACTAACAGAACCCACCACGCCTCTGGTTTACCATGCGCAACCCGGTGGGACTTTTCTTTTCAGCGAGGTGCCTGCCAATGAACCCTTATCCGAAACGGATCCTGACGATCCCCCAGCAGCTCCAGTCCTATACCGATGCCGGCATGACCATATCCTCCGTGGAGGAAGCCACCGCTGCGCTGACCACCATCGGCTACTACCGGCTCCGGGGATACAGCTTCCATCTGTATGACAACGCTTCCAGGCAATACCGCCCTGGCACTGACTTTTCAGACATCCTGAACCTGTATCATTTCGATACGGAACTGTCCAGGCTCATCTTTGGCATGGCGACCTGTATCGAAGTCGCTCTACGTGCCCGGCTTTCCGATGCCCTGCTCACTTACAACGATGCTCTCATCCTGACGGATCCCGCAGTCTTTTCTGACAAAAAGCTGTTCTGGCAGAACCTGTCTTCCCTGGCTTTCCAGATCACACGGTCGAACGATGTGTTCATACGGCATAACTTCCAGAACCATGACGGTGAAATCCCTTTATGGGCTGCGGTTGAGGTCATGTCCTTCGGGACCCTTTCCAAGACCATTAAAAATCTCAAGACCGAAAAAGACAGCGCATATCCTGTTCTGGCCAGGCATTATTGCTACCGTTCTCCCCGTGGAAAACTGGTAAAACCTTCCCTCCAGATGCTGTCCTCCTGGATCCAGTCCGTTTCCGTACTCCGGAACATGTGCGCCCATAACAGTCGGATCTATAACCGGACGATCAACACGTTCCCAGAGTTGCTCATTGTTGACCAGCTGACTCCAAAGCCTTTACATAACGGCTTGTACCAGATCCTTCTGGCCATGAAATATTTAAGGCCCACCGATGAGATCTGGCAGGATTTCTATGGGAATCTCCAGAGTCTGTTCGACAGGTATAAGGGATTTTTTGACTTCAACTGTATGAATTTCCCTTCTGACTGGACCGCACATCTTAAAATTGATGCATAAATCCAGGCATCCTGCATATGCTGTATCTGACAGAACCATCCAGGCCTCTCAAAGGATGCCCAAACCGGATGGACGTCTTAGAGGGATGGTGGAGACATCATCCCTTTTTAATATGGGCTTTAGCCTGTTTTACATGACTCCGTTTTTCGTGTTCCGAAAAACGGAGTCGTGTGAAACAAAAACCCCCTGCTTTGCGGGGGAGACAACATTAATGATATCTGATCGATACAGTATCATCCGGGCCCGGCAGCCGCTTTGTCCCTTCACGGCTTAAGGAATTCGGAATATCAACGAAATCTCTAAAATCGGTCACATAATTATTTGCTTCTGCCATTTCCCCAATACTTACTGCTAGTTTGTTGCGCAGCAGAGCTGCGGGGAATTAGACCCTGAGAGATTAAAATCCGTATTACAAGCCGAGCTACACAGCGCGAAATTACAGAAATTAGCATAGAATACTAAAAGCGTCAGCAACTCGAATGGAATTACTACAACAATGGCTATGCGTTTCCGCATAGCCATTTTCAGCAGGTTCAAGATATGTGTGGTTTTAAACCTAATTATTAATCAGCTTATCGCTCTCGTTATTCCAGCTGTAAAGCTTGCGGATCTCCTTACCTACCTGCTCGGAGGAATGCTCAGCGGCAAGCTTTCTCATAGCCTTGAAGTGGGCCTGTCCGCCTGCAGGGGACATATCAAGCAGGAACTCTTTGGCAAAGCTGCCGTCCTGAATGTCCTTCAAGATCTTTTTCATGGTCTTCTTGGTCTCTTCGGTGATGATCTTGGGACCCGTGATGTAGTCGCCGTACTCTGCGGTGTTGGAGATGGAATATCTCATTCCTTCAAAGCCTGACTGATAGATCAGATCCACAATCAGCTTCATCTCATGGATACACTCAAAATAAGCGTTCCTGGGATCGTAGCCTGCCTCGGTTAAGGTCTCGAAGCCGGCCTGCATCAGCGCGCACACGCCGCCGCAGAGAACCGCCTGCTCGCCGAAAAGATCTGTCTCTGTTTCCGTCCTGAAAGTAGTTTCCAGTACACCTGCCCTTGCACCGCCGATGGCAAGCGCATAAGCCAGAGCCTTCTCCAGAGCCTTGCCGGTAGCATCCTGATGAACGGCTACCAGACAGGGAACGCCCTTGCCGGCCTGATATTCGCTTCTGACCGTATGACCGGGGCCCTTGGGTGCGATCATGGTAACGTCCACGTTCTTGGGAGGAACGATCTGACCGAAATGGATGTTAAAGCCATGGGCAAACATCAGCATATTGCCTTCCTCCAGGTTGGGCTCAATATCTTTTTTGTACATGGCGGCCTGCAATTCATCATTGATAAGGATCATGATAATGTCCGCCCTTTTGGCTGCCTCGGCAGCGGTATATACCTCAAATCCCTGTGCCTCGGCCTTTGCCCAGGATTTGGAGCCTTCATACAAACCGATGATAACGCGGCATCCGGACTCCTTTGCATTTAATGCGTGGGCATGTCCCTGGCTGCCGTAACCGATGACTGCAATTGTTTTTCCTTCCAGTAAGGACAGGTTACAGTCTTCCTGATAATAAATATTTGCCATTTTTTCTCCCTCCTGCGCGGTTTGCGCAACTATGATCTATACTCAACTGTGGCTTTCCCTAAAGGGATATACGTTACAGATAAGTAACATTTTCGGTCCCCCGGCCAAGGCCTGCAATACCGGTCCTTGCAAGCTCTAAAATCTCATAGCCCTCCAAAAGATCAATGAATGCATCGATCTTGCTCTGATCGCCGGTAAGCTCGATGATCAGGCTGTCGGAAGCCACGTCGACGATCTTGGCGCGGAAAATGTCTGCGATAGCGATAACCCCCTGCCTCTGTTCGCTCCCGGTTCTCACCTTGATCATGGCAAGCTCCCGGTAAACGCTGTTTTCCGGTTTCAGTTCCTTAATATCCCTTACATCCACCAGCTTGGCCACCTGCTTTTCAATCTGGTCAAGGATCTCGTCATCCCCGGAGGTTACAATGGTGATTCTTGTAAAGCGGGGGTCTGCCGTCAGACCTGCGGTAATACTGTCTATGTTGTAGCCTCTTCTGGAGAAAAGGCCCGAAATCCGGCTTAAAACACCGGAAGTATTATCTACCAAAAGCTGAAAAACCTTTTTACGCACTTCATTTTCCTCCTAACATGAAAATTATTTTATCAATATCCTTTTAAAAAGTCAACGCTTTAATCCGTCTCCATGCATTTTTGAAGAGCCAATGTGCCGGTACGGGCAACTTCCACAATACTGATGGTTTTAAACATGCCTATAAAAAGTTGTATTCTGTCCGGTATATCGCACATCTGTATCAGCATCATGCTCTTTGACATATCCACAATCTGTGCATTCATGATCTCGCAGATTTCCATAATATCCCGCCGGTTGCTTCTGTTGTATTTGATTTTCATTAAAAGCAGTTCCCGGCTGATGCTGCTGGATTCGTCAAAGGTTTTTACTTTAATTACGTCCAGCTTTTTGTTAAGCTGCTTTTCAATCTGCTCTAAGGTACGCTTGTCCCCGCTGCTTACAATGGTCATGCAGGAAACGGCGCTGTCGTCGGTTTCTCCCACCGCAAGGGAATCGATATTAAAGCAGCGTCTTGAAAACAGTCCGGCCACTTTGCAAAGCACACCGGAACGGTTCTCTACTGATACGGAATAAATTCTTTTCATCTTTTATCTGCTCCTTTCCAAGTCTTCTATCTGCTTATCTGACCAAATCCATAGGGTCAATGATACACTCCAACAGAACCGATTCGTCCTTTTCAAGGAACGCATCTATTATCTCATCCGCCTGAGCCATGTCTGCAAGGCGCAGGAATTTCATATCGTAAGCGGCGGAAAGCTTTTCCAGGTCAGGACTTCCGGAAAGGTCCACCACCGAATAATGATCCTGATAGGTGTAATGCTGGAACTCCCGCACCATCCCGAGATAATTATTTTTAAGCACGATGATCTTCACCGGAATATTATGCTGGCGCATGGTGGCAAGCTCCATCATGGACATCTGGAAGGAACCGTCCCCGCAGACGGCGATCACCTGCCTGCTTTGATCCGCCAGCTTGGCGCCCATGGCCGCCGGAATGGAATATCCCATGGTTCCCATTCCGCCGGAGGTTAAAAATCTTCCTTTTCTCACAATGTGATAGCCGCAGGACCAGATTTGGTTTTGGCCTACATCGGCCACATAAATGCCGTCCTCCTGCATTTTATCGGAAAGCATGGTGATAAATCCGGCCGGATCCACATAAGCGGGATTTGGATTCCTTTTGGGAGCCATGGATTCTCTGTAATGCTCCAGAGTATTCACCCATTCTTTGTGCTCACAGGTGATCTCCTGCTCGAGCAGATCCTCAAAAATATGTTTGGCGTCCCCTACAAGAGGAACGGTAGGCCCTACATTCTTGCCGATCTCGGCAGGATCCACATCAATATGAATCAGAACCTTGTTGTTGATGATCAGATCGGGCTGATTCACGGCGCGGTCGGCCACTCTTGCGCCTACCATGATCAGCAGATCCGATTCGTTCATGGCCCGGTTGGCACAGGGCTTTCCGTTATTTCCCACCATTCCGAAATACAGGGGATGTCTGGTGGGCATGACTCCGATTCCCATCATGGTGGAAACCACGGGAATCTCATGCTTTTCGCAAAATGCCTGCAGCTCCTTTTCCGCGCTGGAGAGAAGGACCCCTCCTCCGGCGCAGATAATTGGACGCTTTGCCTTTGCAAGCTCAGCGGCCACCTTCTTGATCTGTACCATATTGCCTTTTACGGTAGGCTTGTAGGTGCGCATGGAGACCGACTCGGGATAAGCGAATTTCTTAACCTCCGCGTTCTGAATATCAATGGGAACGTCGATTAACACCGGCCCTCTTCTGCCCGTGTTTGCAATATGAAAAGCCTCCTTGAAAATACGGGGGATTTCGTTTGCGTCCTTTACCAGATAGCTGTATTTCACAAAAGATTCCACCGCGCCGGTAATATCCGCCTCCTGGAACACGTCGCTGCCGATCAGTTCGGAGTTTACCTGGCCGGTAATACATACCAGGGGAATGCTGTCAGCAAAAGCCGTGGCGATTCCTGTGATCACATTGGTAGCTCCCGGGCCGGAGGTGACGGCACAGACGCCCACCTTTCCCGAGACCCGTGAAAGCCCGCTGGCAGCGTGGGCTGCATTCTGCTCTGTCCGGATCAGAATGGTCCGGATGGGAGATTCCAAAATACTATTATAAAACGGGCAGATGGCTACCCCGGGATAGCCAAATACATATTCCACTCCTTCTTCTTCCAAACATCTTACAATTGCGTCTGCTCCTATCATTTTAGCTCAGCTCCTTTCAAAAGTTTATTGAAACCTGTTAAAAAATTTGGCAAAGGGCTCCACTACGTCTCCAAGGTCTTTGATTGCCTTATTAAGCCCTTCAAAATCAATTGCTTCTATCTCTTTCATAAGGGAAGAGACCGCTTCTGCGTTTTCTGCAATAAAGTCATCCATACTCAGTCCCATTTCGGTGATGGCTCCGCTCATTTCTATCACATCGGTGATGGCTTCGTCCGCAAGGGTGATGCTCGAGGATGCCTGGGCAATCACTGCATCCGCACCAGCCGCCGTCCGAAGCAGGGCGGGAACCACCATGACCAGCGCACAAAGAATACAAAGCGCGGTAACCACCGCGGCGATGCTCCTGATTCGGGAATAAAACAATTGTTTTTCTGAATTTTCAAGTAATTTGGCTAATTGCTCATTCTGATTCATATCACCTGGCCTCCATCCCCTGCGGTTAATCCATTTCCAGAAGCTTTCCGGCCACTCTCACGGCATCGGCGGCGTCTCTGGAATAGGCGTCCGCTCCGATTTCCCTTGCATAGTCCGGTGTGATGACAGCACCGCCGATCATAATCTTAGCGGAAACCTTCTGTTCTTTTGCATAGTCTACCACCCGCTTCATTTCCTGCATGGTGGTGGTCATAAGCGCCGAGAGGGCGATGATCTTTGCATCATGCCTGATCGCCTCATCAACAATCCTCTCCCTGGGCACATCCTTGCCCAGATCAATCACCCGGAATCCATAATTTTTCATCATCAGGGCCACCAGGTTTTTGCCGATATCGTGAATATCCCCCGCCACTGTTGCAATCACCACCACAGGCATCTGATCGTTTTCCCTTCCGGTGGAAAGAAAAGGCTCCAAATATTCAATGGAAAGCTTCATGGCCTCTGCGCTGGCAATCAGTTGAGGCAGATAATAGCGCCCTTTGTCAAAAAGCTCTCCCACATGATTGATGGCGGGAAGTAGCATTTCATTGAGGATCAGGGAAGGATCCTTGCCCTCCTCCACTGCCTTTTTGGTGTGCTCCGTAATTTGCCTGCGGTTTCCCTTTAATACATCCTGGTAAAGAAGATGATCGCAGCCGCCGTGAGAGTCCTCGTCCTTGAAAGGGGCAGCGCCGGAGGCTGTTTGGAATTCTGACTTTGGCCCCCCGGCAGGCACCGGCTCCGGGATTGGGGCTTTTTCCTGGGCATAAGGATGTCGTTGTTTGTATTCGGCGATCCTCTCTATGTAGCGGACATCGGCTTCCTCCTTATTCATCAAAAGGTCGGAGGCAAAGGCTATATTTACCAGCAGCTCCGAAGAAGGATTGGCGATAGCCATGGTAAGCCCTTCCCGGATGGCCATGGTTAAAAAGGCTGTGTTCACAAAGCTTCTTTCCGGAAGGCCAAAGGAAATATTGGAAAGCCCGCATATGGTTGCAAAGCCCTCTTTCCGACAGTAACGAATGGTTTCCAAAACCTCCCTGGCGGCATTTTTGTTGGCCCCTACCGTGGCAGCCAGCCCGTCCACTATAATATCTTCCCTGGTCAGGCCAAGCCCGAAAGCCATCCGGGATATTTTTTCAATAATACCGATTTTTTCCCCAAGATCTTTTGGAAGCCCCTCATCCGATAAGGGCAGAAGGATGAACATGGCCCCGTATTTTTTTGCGATGGGAAGAAGCTTTTCCAGCTTCTGCGTCTCCCCCGAGACGGAATTGATCAAGGCTCTTCCGGGGTATCTGCGCAGCGCGGCTTCGATCACCTCCACATGGCTGGAATCTATGGAAAGAGGCAGATTGGAAACCTGGGTGACTTCATCCAGGATCCGGAGCATCATTTCCCTTTCATCAATGCCGCTCATCCCCACATTGACGTCCAAAAGGGATGCGCCGCACTGCTCCTGCTCCTGGGCAAAGGAAAGAACCATATCCAGACGGCCGTCTTTCAATTCCGCCTGAAGTTTCTTTTTGCCTGTAGGGTTAATGCGCTCCCCCACCAGCATAAACGGGGAATCCTCCCCGAATACAACGGTGCTTCGCTCACTGGTCAGATAACGAAGAGGGCAGAGCTTTTGGGGAGGGATGCGCATCCCTCTTGTGGCAGCAGTCAGTTTCTTTATATATTCGGGGGTGGTTCCGCAGCAGCCTCCCAGAATGCCTGCTCCGGCCTCCACCAGATGCTTCATTTCCTCTGCAAAGGTATCCGGCGTCATATCATAGACGGTGTTTCCCTCCCTGTCTAAGGCGGGCATTCCGGCGTTGGGCTTGGCAATTACCGGGACGGATACCGCCTGGGAAATGGTTCGTATCAGCTCCCCCATTTGATCCGGGCCGGTAGAGCAGTTTGCCCCTACCGCAGAGGCTCCCAGCTTTTCCAAAGTCACGGCAGCCGTCAGGGCGTCCGTGCCGTAAAGGGTTCTTCCGTCCTGTTCAAAGGTAAGGGTTGCCATCACGGGCAAATCGCAGACCTCCTTTGCCGCAATCAAAGCCGCTCTGGTCTCCTGCAGGCTCATCATGGTTTCCACCACCAGAAGATCGGCCCCGGCCTCGGCAATCAACGCAATCTGCTCTTTATAAACGGAAATTAAATCCTCAAAATCCATATCCCCTATGGGAAAAAGCTGACGCCCGGTCATGGTGATGTCCCCGGCCACCAGCGCATTATCTCCTGCAGCCTCTTTGGAGAGCCGGATCAGATCGCGGTTTATTTCCCTGATATTCTCTTCCAGCCCGTATTCCTTTAATTTGATTCGGTTTGCAGTAAAGGTGGGGGCGTAAAGGATATTGCTGCCTGCAAGCACATACTCCCTTTGAAGCTCTTTCAGAATATCCGGATGCTCCAAAATCCATTTCTCAGGACAGACGCCGGCGCTCATCCCTCTTTTCATCAGATTTGAGCCGGTAGCCCCGTCCAGATAAATCAGTTTATTATGAGAAAAAAGTTTAAATTCCTCTGCTGTCATAGATTTCCTCGCTTTAACACATTTTTCTGAGTTTGCTTTTTCAATGGTAACATAAATTCGTCAAAACTACAATTGAAGTTTTTAAGCGCGTCAGGAGACGGTAACCTCATTGACTTAAAGGGGCAACTATGATAACTTAAATAAGACAGCAAAACGCAGAAGATACCAGGAGGATTCCCCTTGAAATACCCGTTTTTGACATCCAAAGCCGTGTCCCTGACAAGACGCAAAATCTTTCTTTTCTCATTATATACCTTGTTTGCGTACACGTTAACCGGTTGTGGAAAAGAGGATGAGCT
>CAJTVL010000074.1 GCA_910579425.1 uncultured Lachnospiraceae bacterium
AGACTGTTTGAGACTACATGAGACTTACTTGAGACTGAGATTTTATAAAGTCCATGTTGATGTATTTTTATCATAAGATGCACCTGTAATTCTTTTGATTTTTGCGTAATCTCTAAATACGGTTGCTCTCGAAATATCCAGTTCTGCCATGACCTGTTCCACTGACAGATGAATATTTTCACAAATCATATCATAAATTTTCTGTTCTCTTTTAGATAATGTCTTACTTTCCTTTGCTGACTCTGCCGCTATTTTATTCAGAGGAATAGAAATTTTAAAAATATCATCTTCAAACAGTTCCGGCTTTCCGCCTTCAGAATAGATTGGCGTATATTTATAAAGATTTCTGACACCGGAGCCAATTGTGTCAGTTCGTCCAATATTTGCAAAAAATTGCTGTATCAATGGATTTTTAGGATATGGCGTAAATTCATCGCTCATGATATTTCCATGCCGTCTGGGCACGCACCAATTCTCTGTTTTTAACCAGTCTTTTTCAATAATCAGCTTTGCCGGATAAGCGCTGGAAAAATCTCTATGGACTAATATATTACCAATAACCTCTCTTGCTATCAGGTCTCTTATACTTGTATTTACATTATCTACAAGAAAAAATTTATCAGAAGTATGCTTAGCAACAAATTCCATAAGCTGTTCATATGCTTCAATTAAATTGGTAGTCACCTGCAATCTATCATCATAACGGTCTAAATTTTCAACCCGATAAATTGCATCTGTTACATATCCCGGACAGCAGGAACGTATCACTTCATCTTTGCCAAACAACAACACTCCTGCCAGATTGTATCCCTGCACTCCCGAAGAAAAATCCTTTTCCCACAATCCGGCACTTTTCAAAATATCCTGATCAGACATTTGCAGCCAGTTATGATCCGGTTTTCGGCTCTTGACAAGATTCCGTACCTTATTCATCAAATCCAGACGTAAATCATCCAGTGAAACATAGGGAAAAATTTTATGTTCCACATAAGTATTGCTTTTTCTATTGTACATATTTTGAAGCTGAATCGGTGAATCTGTGATATCCATATCGCCATCTTCATTTCGGTCATATATCCTGTTAGCACATTTTTCAACAGTAGATGTGGGCGGTACGTATACCCATAGCAACATCATTCCATCATATTCAAATTCTTCTATCGACAAGTATAAAGTAGGCGACATCTTATCCGGATTGTTTAACTGATTCACAAAATTTTTCTTCATGTCTTTGATCATGTTCCGGTTAAGACCTATTGGGATTCCGCTATCTTTTACCCCCATAATGATATAGCCGCCATAGCGATTGGAAAAGGAGCACACTGTCTCATACACATCATCATAAATTCCATTCTGGCATTCTTTATATTCTATCGTTATCTTTTCATCTTTTGAAAGCAATTGACGCATTAATTCTGTTGTCATTTTCGTTGCCTCCCATAGAAACTATTTGCTTGCAATTCTTTTCCCTATAAGTATAAAAGCTGGCGACATCTTAATATCACCCAAAAGTATGTAAACTCTGAAAAGCTTACCAAGCATACATATCTTTAAGTTTTTTCACGAGCATATCCGTCCTGAATTTCATCTTGTCTATCGTCCAGGAATCCTCGTTTACAACAGTCTGGTTCAGGTAGAGTCCGTTTCGGTATCCTATATCCTTTGTCTTGTCCTTCGACTTACGGTCCTTCTTCTGTTCAAAAGACATATTGGACAAGTTCTGATTATATCCCGTGATCGTCAGGTTTCCAATGGTATGCACATAATCAGAGCGGTGCTGTTTTGCAAGTTCTTTATCGCTGCCGGCAATCATATCCACCCAGGCATCCGGGATGTTTTCTCCTTCGGGAAAGATATGCTCAATCGTCCATACATACTTATTGCTGTGATCGCGGGCCCAGAGGTCAGAGTAGATTTCTCTGGTTTGATGTTGTGCCTCAATGCTGCACAGGATAAATCTTGTCGCCTCGGGATTCTCGTCATAAAGGGGGCCGCGCAGCTTGTTTTCAAACACATCGTCCGGTGCGGAAACAGATTTCAGCCGCTTCCGAATGGCGCTGACCACATCCGCGCCACGCAACGCCTTGACCTCGCTGACGATGTCGATAAAGAGCTGTGTGAGCTTGCGCGTGTTCGGAACGTCTGTAACATTACGGCGGACGAAAAAGGTGATGAGCGTTTTTATGATTTCATCGAGATTCCCATCGGTCAGATCGAATTCTTTCTGTTTCGACATAACATACAGCAGCAGAATGTATGACGGCGCGCCGGCTATTCTTTCAAGGTCAGCCAGGGCCGGGCTGTAGCTCAATTCTTCCTCGCTGTTATTCGTAATCAGGGCGTAAATCTTCGATTTTTGCAAAAGGTCATCCAGCAGCGATTTGTAATCACTCTTAATCATCTTCTCATAGATGTCAAGCAGAGTCGTCCTTGTGGCCAGGTAACCGAGGTAATATTTTTTATCTGAACTCCTGTACGGCGCATTCAGTTCCTCCCTGAAGGAGTTATAGTACTGGCGGAAAAAACGCTCCTGCACCGAATAATCATCGTAACTTACATTAGAAAGAATCTGCTTCCAAATTTCATAGCTATTGTCCGCATCTGCATTCCTTTCCGCGGTTGCAATCAGAGTGTTCTTTATCAAATCAAGTGCAGAGAGAGGAACGCCTCTGTGGTTAAGGGATTCAAAAAGCATATAGGCATCTTTGTTGGTATCAACTTCGATTCCGACCATAATGGCATTCTCAAATTTCCGCACGATTCCAAACAATGCTCCGACATCGCTGATGTTGGGATTTTCTTTCTTAACATCAGAGACTTCTTCGTCAATCAGCTTGCCAAAGTGTTTATATGCCTTTGAAATCCTCCGATTCCCGAAGTTTCTCGGATGAGCTTTTTGCCCGGTAATAATGCCCTTATCAGCGAGAACATATGAAAAGTCCTCGTCATTCATGTTTTGCTTTTGAAGGATAAGCCGTTGAATATACTCCGTCTTCTTTGTGCCATCGGAAGCGTATGTCTGTTTTTTATTGGCCAGTTCGCTTCGCAGATTAGCAAGGTCAGTCCACTCATCCTCATCCATCTGTCCTTTCAAAGCATTCAGCTTTTCATACAGAGCCGCAAGAAGCAGCATAATCGTGGTAAATCTCTGCTGACCGTCAATCACCTCAAGCGTTGTTCCGCTCAGTGAGCCGCTGTTGACACAGATATAAGAGCCAAGAAAATACCCAAAGTCATTCTCGGTTACGTCATTAAACAATGCGTCCCACTCATTGATCCCCCAGGTGTATTCTCTTTGATATTTCGGTATTCGATAAACCACATTGTTGTTAATCGCAAAAATATCGGATACCGTAGGATGAACTACTTGCTTTATCATTTCATTTTCTCCTCATCATATGATTCATCGTTCTAAACGCGGCGACGCTTCTCTTTCCCGCCATACCGCCTGTCACTGTCTTTTATCATACCAACAATCCGGCCAATCAGCAATAAAAGATTTTTTACCCACATAACGTACAGGCAATTCCACATACGCTGTCATATAACCCAAAAGAAGGTGATGCAATGTCCTATACGGATTCTAAAGTCATATGCAGAAGCATTTTCAAAGATGGTGAAAGCGCCACTTCCAAAGAGAAATTCACCAAAGCGTGGATCCACCTTATCAACCAGCTTGAAAAAAGCAGAAACAGGAGGGGATAGAACAAATGAGTCTGAAAGCAGCTATTTACTGCCGCTTATCCGAGGAGGACAAAAACAAGCAGTCCGAAGCCGACGACTCAGGCAGCATTCAAAACCAGAAAGCAATGCTGCTGCAATATGCCATAAAGCAGGGGTGGGAACTCTACAACATTTACAGCGACGACGATTATACCGGGGCAGACAGACGCCGCCCGGAGTTTAACCGTCTGCTAAACGATGCGGAGCAGCATAAATTTGATATTATCCTCTGTAAAACGCAGTCACGTTTTACCCGCGAACTTGAACTGGTAGAAAAATACATACATGGCCTTTTCCCGGCCTGGGGGATTCGCTTCATCAGCATTGTGGACAACGCGGACACCGCCAACAAAGGCAACAAAAAATCCCGCCAGATCAACGGGCTTGTCAATGAATGGTACTTGGAGGATATGTCCGATAACATCCGCAGCGTTTTGACAAGCCGGCGGGTAAACGGTTTTCATATCGGCGCCTTTGCCCTTTACGGCTACCAAAAAGATCCCAATCAGAAGGGACACCTGATCGTTGACGAAGAAGCCGCCGCCGTTGTCCGTGAGGTGTTTACCCTGTTTTCACAGGGATACGGAAAAACCGCAATCGCCCGTATGCTCAATGACCGGGGCATACCGAATCCGACGGAGTACAAACGTCTGCACGGCCTGCGCTACCGGCAGCCCAAAACCAAAAACAGCACTCTCTGGAAATACTTTGCGATCTCCGATATGCTGACAAACGAAATGTATATCGGAAATATGGTACAGGGCAAATACGGCAGCGTCTCCTATAAGACAAAGCAAAACAGGCCCCGCCCTAAAAGCGACTGGTATATCGTCGAAGGAACACACGAACCGATCATTGACCGTGAACTATGGGACAGGGTACAGTCGCTAATCTCACAGAAGGCAAAGCCTTTCACGACTGGCACAATAGGTCTGTTTGCAGGAAAAGCCCGGTGTACTCACTGCGGTTACACAATGCGTTCCTCCAAAAACCACGACAGACATTATCTGCGCTGTCCCAACCGCCACGTGGCGAAGGACACCTGTATCGGCTCCTTTATCGCCGTTGAACAATTGGAGCGGCTTGTCACCCACGAGCTTAACCGTTTAGCCGTAGAATATCTTGACAGGGATGAGTTAGAGCGGAACATAGAATTTTGTGATAACTTACACGAACAAAAAGCCCGCCTGCTGTCCGAGCTGACAGTCTATGAAAAAAGGCTTGCGGAATATGCAAAAGGCATTCGGGAGCTATACCTGGACAAGGTAAAGGGCTTGCTGTCCGAAAGTGATTATGTGGAAATGTCAAAGGACTTTACCACAGAACGCGATCGTTTAGAGCGCATGATTACTGGCAGAAAAAAACAGTTATTTGAAATGGAAGAAAAAACAACGGCAACGGCCAGCGGTAATGGCCGCAACTTCCCTCCGCAATACATAAACCCAGAGCACCTTACCCGTGAAATGGTGGAAATTCTGATTGATTATGTATCTGTCGGGAAACGCATACCGGGGACAAGGGATGTTCCGATTGAAATTCACTGGAATTTCTGATTCTGCAGGCTTATTGCACAATGGGATGCCTCCGGCGGCGTCTGCTTTAACTAAAAGTTGTTCTTATAAGATCGCACCAGAGCAAAAGGCCCGCACCACCTACGACAACATCCTGCGCCTTGTCCATGACAGCGACGTGTGCGACCCCATCAAGTTCCTGCGGGCAAGGGAGATTGTTCACTTCCAGAGGTTTGGAGAACCGAACCGTACTGATTTAAGTAAAAAACCAGGTGAAAGCGATGCCATTTTCAGCAGTTGCTTTTACCCGGTTTATAACTATTATCCTATCGCATTCTCATAATCCTGTAATTCATGATACATACCTTCAACAATTACACTATCCTGCTTTACTCTGTACACAAATAAATATCTGTGTCGTTTAAAATGAATTTTATGAAATCCCTGCTTTCTTAAAAGTTCGCTTTGGCAATATCCAAAACTCTCCGCTTGCATTCCCAAGATACCTATTGTTGCATCAAAATCCTGCATCAAACTGTCGGCTGCTTGTGGATTTAGTAATGTATGGTAAATATAATCTAAAAACTTGTCATACTGCTCATATGCCAAATCGGATACAGACACACTATATCGCATATTTTTCCCTCATCTTCTGTGACACCACATCAGCCGATGTTGTTGCACCCATATCACTTTTTTTCATAGATTCCGTAAGTTCCTTAACAATCTCTTCTTCCCTAAGCGGTTTGAATGGCATAGTTACATCATCTCTAAAAATAATATATTGGATATAGTTTTGAATCTCTTTGATTTTTTCCTCGGGCATTGTTTCCAGTAATGATACTGTATATTCCAATGTACTCATTTATACATCGCTCCTTTTTTCAACGGAATTTAAATTCCTTTTCCTTAATATTTATATTGTAGCACAAGGCCAAGAACTTATCCAGCCATCACCTTAGCTTATAATTCGCCTGAATACATCCTGACAGCCATTTTTCTTTCAAAGAATATTAAAGACCTTTTCATCCATACAGCCTTACTCCGGATCATTTTCACAAGATCACTTTGCATATTTTCCATAAAGAATACCTCAATTTTTTCATAACCTTTAATTACAGTATATCCATTACCGCCGTTAAAAGCAATGCTTACCTGACACAGAATACGCAATCTCCAGCGCTAAAGATGCCAGAAGTCTTCCTCCTGGCATCCATTAGATATTCCATATTATTTTTGTATCACCGTTTTCACTGATCACAATCTTACTTATCATAATGGATACTACTGCCTTTTTACAGTTATAATCGGCACTTTCCCATGATTTGGAAAGATTGATCACAACGTCCGTTGCCTCACTCAGGCCTTTCAGTTCCTCGATCCGTTTCTCCAATGCAAGTCTGTCCTTCTTAAGCTGTGTGGCCTTTTGGTTCGCGAGCGCCAGCAGATCATCATTAAACCCTCCTGCCAACATTGTGTCCAGAAGCTGGTTTTCTGACTTCTGAATTGCTTTTATTTTCAGCTTAAGGTCATTGGTTTTGGCCGTATGATTTCTTTCTTTATGTTCCGCCTCTTTTAATTCCAGGAGTTTTTCGGAAATACATTCATAAATCATGTTTTCCAGATCCTCTGCATAGACGCTTACTTTCGTTCCTGTACAGATTTTCTTGTGGGTCTTTCCTGTACAGTTAAAATATCTGCGTATCTCTCCTTCCTTATTGATCTTTCCTTTAATTGTGGTCATCGTGTGCCCACATTTTTCACAGACTACCTTGCCGGACAGCCAACTGGTGCGATTACTGGCACTGTTCCCTATCTGCTTATTCTTCTCCAGTTTTTTCTGACATTTCAGCCAAATGTCAGAATCCACAATGCCATCATGCGTTAAAAGCACCAGCTTCATATCTGACCAGTCGGGATCTTCTGGCCTGTGCTTTGTATGTCCGTACAGTTGTGCCCCATACTCCCCTGTAAACATTGAGACATCGGATATCATCTGAACGCCATGCCTGTCGTAATAATCATAAATATCCGCATCAGCCCTGACATAAATAGGGTTCCTTAACAATGTGGACAGCTTCGCGGTTGACCAGCCGCTTCCATTTAGCGGCTTCTTGTTTTCCGCCACCAGAATATCCAGGAGTCTACGCAGAGAAACATTTTCCTGTGCATATACCTCAAATATGTACCTCACCTGTTCGGCCTCCGATGGTATCTGGCTTAGCTTTTTCGTCTTTATATTGTGGATAAGAGTCGGCACAAGTTCGAATCCATAGGGCTGTCTGCCGCCCATATAAAATCCCATCTCACTCCGGTGCGCATAAGCCTGTGTTACGCGGTTAATCGTAGATGTCCTCTCAAACTCTGCGAACACCATCAAAATCTTTACGATCAGTTCTCCATAAGGAGACGATGTGTCAAAAGCCTCCTGGGAAGACACAAATTCGACTTTATGGGCCTTAAACTCTTGCAGGATATTAACAAAATCCGAGAGGGAGCGGCTGATACGATCCAGCCTGTAAACAATCACCTTACTGACCTTTCCCTGCCTGACCAGCTTCATCATTTTCTGAAAGCCGTCACGGTCAGTATTACCACCGGAAAACCCATTATCCACAAATGTTATTACTTTTTCATCCCGTTCATCCAGCCTGATCACAGACCTGCAATATTCAATCTGTGTCTCACAACTGATACTGTTTTCACGTTCTATGGATTTTCGTGCATAAAGAACAATCGCCATTTTAACCTCCATGCTGCCACCGTCAGGCGGCACTCAAATCAGAGGGAACTTTGTGCGGCAGCACAAATTCCTGGCTGATTTTGTACATAATTGCTAAGCCGGTTTACGCCTGCCCGTTTTCGACAATGCATAAAACAACTCTTCAAGAACCCTCTCCCTTCCATTCTCTTCCTCAGTCAATACGGTCAGGTGCTCCACCTTATGCTTCATGTTCCTGATGTCTGTGTATTCCTTTATCAAATCAGCCATACGTGCCCTCCTATACTGCCCTGCAAAGGGAAGTTGTGTTGGAATCCAAATCCACTGCGTCTGTTACTATGATATGTATAATGTCACAGTAAGGTTCATGGTTTAGCAAATTAACGGGCTTGCGCAAAAAAATACGGCCAGGAACCTGTTTTTCGATTCCTGGCCTACGAACGACTTTATAATCTGGTGTTCATCAAACAAACTCCTAATCGTCACAACCTCCTTTTCGATACCCATAATAATCAGCTTTCAGCTTTCCAACGCGAAAAGTATGGGAAATCTGTTCATTATTGCGCATAGCATAAAATGATACCCACCATAAAGTCTGGCAAACAACAAAATGTACACCTCTCTCCCACTTGCCATCTATAGCGGCAACTCCAGTGTCCTCCATATGATCAGCAGGAACAAATCATTGGCATTAAATATCTTTTCTCCTTACCCCTGATAAACACTGGCTTTCCGCCCACTTACTTAAATTGCTAATTTCGGTGAAGCCCTGCGCATCGTCCAGGATAAGCTGGATTCCAAGAACTTCTATGCGTTCAATCCGGAGTTTGACAGATGTAAAAGCTAAATGAATCCTATTTTATAAGCGAAAGCATCAATCAGTTTTTGACCGATGCTTTCGCTTAGTTTCAGGTATAGGCAATCCTTTTATAGCAGACAAGGTGTCAAAAATACCGCCCCTGCCCTACCCTGCAAAAGCACAGAAAGGCATAACCGTAATTTGCGTCACCTTATTGTCCTTTGCCGAAAACCAGATACTGATATTGTCGAATCCATCCCCCGTGATGAGACAGTTCTCCACTTCCCCATAGGGAGAGGCATAAAACCCATAGGCGCTTAACTTTTTCCATGCATCGTCTACGCTGATACCGGGATAAATGCCGAAAATCGTCACATCACCCACTTTCTCGCCGGAATAGGAAAGACTGCCCGCATCAAGCGCCATGAAAGAAAAGACCTCTCTTCCCTCGACCATCCCAACCGTGTGCTCCTCAAAATTCGGTTCCGGCTGTTCCAGTTCAACACCGTATTTTTCCGAAAGAAGGGTCTGTGCCGCGTTGAGAAAACGATCCTCACTTAAAATCAACAATCCCAGATCGTCCTCCGTATCGGTCCGTTCCCCGCCCGCTTCTTCCGCTTTCAGTTTCAGATAGGCCGTCGCAAAATCCGCATAGGATTCATGTTCCAAAGGCTGATAAGGAACCGTAATCTCTTGTGCTCCGTCCATCATTTCATCGTACCATTTTTCAAAATCTGGCTGATTATATTTGTAATCTTCATATTCGTAGGATGGCTTTGCACCCTCCGAAATGTTAAACAAAGTCCCGTCCCCATCCGCATCCAGCTCCTCCGGGAAAGGCCGGCCCTCGTACACATCGGAAATTTCCTTATCCCAGGTATGCACATAGGCAATCTGCTTATAGGAATCGCTCTCCGTTTCATATTGGTAAAGCGCAAAGGGCCAGAACTCTCCATGTGTATGGTTGTGAGAGGCCCCCGCTTTAATTATGCCATTGTCATAATAGGTAAGCATCGGCCACTCCGTAAACTCACGTTTCAATACACCGAGAACCGGATCGTAGTCATAGATCATTTCCATCATGCCTGCCATGCCGCCGTGATCTGAGAAAGAATGCCGCCGTAATAATGTCTGACCTGCGCCGCATACAGGGCCTGCCCCTTCTCTGTGTCTGCATCGTCAGCATTTCCCTGGTCTGCGCTGTCAGATACGCCTGTTCCCTCCAATTCGAGAGTTTCTGTTTCTTCAACAAACGCGTTCCCGCTCTCTTTACCAGACGGTTCTATCGACTCAATATTGAGCTCTTCTGACCCAGTCTCTTTCCCGCCGCAGCCAACGAAAAGTATACTGGCCGCGCACAATAAAACAATACCCTGTTTTTTTAAACTGCCGATTTTCTTTGTCATACCCTGCCTTCCGTCTTTTAATCCGGTTTTAATTTTGAAAGAAATCATCAATATTTTTCTTGATCTCCTCCGGCTTTAAATACTTCAGCAGATAACCTGCAGGTTTTAAATCCAGCACATTTTTCACGCTCTGGGCGTCCCCTCTTCCGGTGAGGAAAATAACAGGAATAGCGGCAAAATCCTTCTCCGAGCGGAGCATTTCCAGGGTTTGCTTTCCATCCACAACAGGCATCTCGTAGTCCAGCAGAATGAGATCCGGCCTGTTTAAGGTAATGACGCGGATGGCGGCCACCCCGGATTCCACCACTGACACTTCGTAATCCTTGCCGAGCAATTCTATCATGCTCTGCCGCATCATCATGGAATCGTCCACCACAAGTATCTTTTTCTTTTTTTCTTTTTCCTCCTGCTCCTTCCTCATCATGAGGTACTGGTCTACCTCATCCAGGGCATTCTCGGCCTCAATAGATCTGCCCACTCCCTTTTCCAGTAAATGGGGAGCAATCACGCAATACGCAAAGTAACCTGCATCCTCTACGCTGAAGAGCAGGCTGAGCTGCATTTTCTCTCTTCCAAGCACCTTCTGGAACTGTTCATAGGATAAAAATCTCTCCCCTTTCAGTTCATAGGCCTTCATAGCCGGGAAATGCTCCATGATTTTTCTCACAAACTGTCTTGCCACATACCTGGCGGCATGAACCAGCATCGTATCAAGCGTCTGGGACTGCATTCCCATGACCTTTCCCACGGTATTGATCAGCAGCTTTTCCTCAAAGACCAGAATGATCTCCTGCTTTCTTTTCTCTTCTCCCGTCCCGTAGATCAGATCGTAGTAGACTCCCTCGCCGAATTTTTCCCCGTTATAGGCATCGCTGACCATCCGCGCATCCAAACGGAACAATTCTTGGACAAGCTGATCAATCACCTCCTCGGTGGCCTTAATCTCCTCTCTCGGCAGAAGATTCTCCCACTTTCTGACCGGCCGCCCTATAATCTCCATATCCTCTGTCAGCGTATGCCCAATCAGCCATCCCACACAGACTCCCAGAAAATGATCAATCGCTTCTTTCGAGTAATCTGTCCTTTCAAGCTCGTGCTCCAGGGCCGGAAGCGTATTTTCCCGAAAATTTCTATGTACCTTCCTGTGTTCATCAAATCCTGCATAGCCCACAGAAATCATATACGCCTCTTCATCCGCAAAGTGCTGCACCGTATGTCCTTTGAAAAACTTGATTCCCTCCTGACAAACCCATCGATGACCTGCCTCATCATCCTTAAAAGAAAAAATCTTATTAATGATTTTAAATAGCTTCTGATGATCCCTGTCAATCCTTTCCACGCCGATATTGTATTCTTTTTGCCATTCAACCCGGGTATCCATGCCCACACTCCTCCTTGTCTGGTTCTCATAGGTTCTAATCACAATATATCTATTATATATCAATCATTGCTTACAATGCAATGTCATTATCCTTTTTATTAAATTTTCAGTTAACAATCCGCCTTCGGATCAACTGTTACCGCCCTGCAGACATGGCTTTCCGGTCTTGCCATCCCCGCATCAATTCTGTATAATAAATATGGCGTTTTGCCCTTTTACCCGGGGCTGTAAAAACGGAACTGTCGGGTATATAAATGGAAAAGAGGCTTTTTATGACACACAAATCTACGGACGAATTAAAAAACGAACTGAAAACCGCAGCCAATTTAAGGGACTATCTCTCCAAAAATAAAGAAAATCTGCTTACCACGGGCCTGCCGGAATACCTGGAAAGGCTCCTGTCCCAAAAGGGGCTCAAAAAAGCCGACGTCATCCGCGGCTCCCTGCTTGGCAGGGCTTACGTGTACAAAATTTTCGGCGGTGAAAAAAAGCCCTCAAGAGATAAGCTTCTCGCTATCGCTTTCGGGCTTGGTCTTTCCGATCAGGAAACACAGGAAATGTTGAAATTGTCCGGCAACAGGGAATTGTACCCGCGGGATGAGCGCGACGCCGTCATCCTCTTTGCCTTGCAGCGCAGCCAGTCGATTTTAGAGGCCAACGAGCTGTTGGATGACCAGGGCCTTGCTATTCTGGACACCTCCCGGGAATAGCCTTCTCCCTGTCCTATTTCTAATAATACATCCACGGGCTGAAGTACTCCTCCGGAACAGGATCGGGCATGGGGCTTGACTTGTATTCATTGGGCCGCGAGGTCATCGCCTGTACGGTAAAGCGGTATGCCTCCCCCTCCGGTGCGAAAAACTCCGACCGGATACGGATACCGCCATGGCCATTTTCCACTATATCTTCCTTTGTCCAGATATTATTCGTGACATACTCGCCGTTTTTGTTATAAACTGTCACATCAAAGCTATCCTTATTTTCATAGTCATCCAGATTATCCCAGGTTGCAAAAAACACCCATCCATATTCCTCCGTCATCCTCCATTCAAGGCCCGTAGGTACAGGCAAAGGCGGCGCATCCTCTCCGGTATACACAAAAGCATCCGATATGACATAGGGACTGTCCGCGCAGGAAACGCCGTCTCCCGCAATCGCCACCGCAAAATAGTAAAACCCGTCTTCCCAAAATTCCATGGAAAAATTATGAGCAAAGGTGGGAACGCCGTCTACATACTTCCACGCGTTCCCTCTCATAGCATCCTCGCGCACCCAGACATCCTCCTCCAGAGTCGGCGGCTCCGCCGTATCCTTCCTGCAAAGCTTCCATCTATACTTCACAACTTCTCTTTCGGTCAACCCCGAATCCGATGCCATATTCCAGATCCCGATCCCAGTCTCCCCATCCCATCTGGGATTTTCCGGCGCCGGAAGAGGCTGCAGTCCGGCACTTTCAGTCGGTTCCCCTCTCTTCTCCAAAAACTGCGGGCTCATCTGCCATAAAAAGGCAATCAGAAGAAGAATCAGCCCCCCCCGCACAAAACCGCCCCGCGTGTCTGTGAAAGAGCCTGTCTCACCTGCCTGACAGACTGGTATCTCTTATCAGGGTCAAGCCTGGTGCATTTGCGGATGATCCTTTTATATATCTGCTTCTTTGCCTTATCCCCCAGCAGCTGCCCAAGCGTCACCCCCAGGGCATAGATGTCCGCCCTCTCGTCGGTCTGAGCAAAGCCATACTGCTCCGGCGGAGCGTACCCTTTGGTTCCAAGCAGTCTGGTATCCTGTTCCAGATCCTCCTTCGGCATCCGCGCCGCGTCAAAATCAATCAGCCTGATATGCCCGTCCCCGGCAAGCAGCACGTGGGAGGGCTTAATATCCCGGTGGATAATCCCCTTTCCGTGAAGGAACTCCAGAACGGTACACAACTCTCTGACCATACATCGGAGCTGCCTGTCAGACATTTCCCCGGCATCCGGGATTTCCCCTTCTATGTATTCCTCGATCACCGTCGTACTCTCATCCGACACTGTAACCTCATACAGCTTCGGCAAAAAAGGATGGGGACAGCCCTGCAGCGTCTTGTAGACTCCGTGCCGGCCTTTCAAAATTTTCCTGACAAAAATTGTCCCCCTGCCTTTATCGCGCACCAGGTGTACCACGCTTTTTTCACTTCGATTCAGTTCTTTGATCTCTTCGTATTCCATAACCTTATATGCCCATCTTTCGCATGATCCCATCCGCATCCACTCCCGGATGGGTCAGATAAAGCCTGCAGATCTGCTCTGCCAGCTCCCGGCTGATACCGTGCCTGTCCGCAATTTGGAGTTCCGCCTTTTCCCTCATTCCTGTCACTTACCACGCTTACCGGTCTCATCTCTCTTTCACCAGTATATTCGTTCTGTGCCCGAAAAGCAAGGAATCTTTAAATCGACATTTCTTTTGTACTCCTTTACCCTGAAGAAGCTGAATAAGAGGACAGGCTTTTGGCCCATTCTCTTATCCAGCATATTTTTCTGAATACAGTAAAAGAAAACTTATTTCATTCCTTACTTTGCAGCATCCTTATAAATTAATGCAAATGCGTAGTAGGTGTCCGTTTCAAAGGTGATGGTCTGCAAATTGGTATCCAAATCATTCAATATAATCGGACGTCCCTTCTCCGTGACACAAATCATCCTAAACTCTCTGCCCTCTTTCTGAAATGCTCTGGGGATATTTAAAGTAATGCTTGCCTTGCTGTCCGCCTTGTAAGCAACCTTTCCGCCAGGAAGAATATTGTAGGTTCTGCCAATGTTCCAATCCCCTAATACTGCCTCGAAAGAATCGAAGCACTGCTTTCCCTGCATGGCGTTGCTGATAATCAGATTGTAAGCGTTCTCTTTGGCTGCGGTATACTCTACCTTCTCCCTGCTATAGGCAGCATAACGCTTGATTTCGTCGGGCGTTACAGGCTTCCATACCTCAACTGCCGGCTCCTGCACTTCCTGAACTTCCGGCTTATGCTCATCTTCATCATCCGCAGAATTATCCGATGAGGAATTGTCAGTGTAATCTACCAACAGGCTGAGAGCCGTATATGCGCTGTCCTTGTACTTATTCACATTCCTGGAAAGTGTTTTCACCTTTACATAGTAAGCGCGTCCCGGGGTCAAATATCTGCTGAAAGTCTTTACGGCATTAATACTTGGATAATTATTTCCCCATTGCACAATTTCTTTCTCCAAATTATCACTTGCCACTACAACATAATCAAATCCATAGTCTTCTTCCAATTTGTATTGAGATGCGGCATCCTCCGGCAGAGTACAGGAAACAACTCCATCGGATACACTGATTGAGGGCTGTGGAAGCTGCACGTCCGGTTCTGTATAAACCCACTCCCCACTGTAATCTGTCCATTCAGAACCTGTATATCCGTCGGCCACCGATTGAACTCTGAACCTGTATGTACCTGATCCCCACTCGGCAACAAGATGGTACAGGCTAAGCGTAATCTCCTGCTTACCATAAGGTCTGCCATATTCCGTCCAGAGCTGTGGATTCTCCTCATCTCCGTCTTTTATAATTTGCACTTTAAAGAAAGAATGGTCATTCGGATTTGTAAATTTTCCTTCCCCGAACTCAGTCCATTTTAAATTCTCTACCTTCTGAAGCTTCTTCTCGGAATTGGTATTATCATTTCCGGAACCAGGGTAAACATAAGCTTCACTCTCCCCTGAAACAACGCCGTTTCCCGAGTTTAAGTTGAAATCTGTCGAAACCCCATCTGCAAATGTTACAACTTTATAGGTATAAGTTCCATTCCCATACCTTTCAAAGCACCAGTTTAAATTTTTAGATACTACGCCGCTCGTTTCCGCACTTGCGTCCGTTGTCGTAGTTTTCCCGTCAGGGCTTGCATATTTTCCATCCTTAAAAATGTGGATCACAAAATTAACCTTAGAAGCATTGGGATTGTTAAACTTAATTGTCCCGTTATCCCACTTTAAATCGGTTACCGCCAAGGCCTGGGCCGCTCTCGCATCAGGAGACTGGTCTAACGCTGCCGGCTCTGCATCAGCAGCCGCAGGGGCAGGTGCGGAAACAGCTTCCGATGTCTTTACTTCTGCTTTTACCGGCGCTTTTAAATTATTTGAAGTTGTCTCTTCTTTCACAGCTTCCCCGTCGGCAGGCTTTTCTTCCTCAGCATCAGATTTTTCTTCCGTCTCATCCGCTTTCTTGTCAGGATTTTCCGTTGTTACTTCCTTCTTATTCTCCGCCTGCTCCGCATCTGCTTCTTTATTCTCTAAATCTTCTGTTTCTTTGGAACTTAAATCCTTTTCCTCCTTTATGCGATCCGCGTTCTCGTCCGTCCCCTCCTGAACCGGGGATTCCTCCGAAGTCTGAGGTTCCTCTGCCCGCACCTCCAAAACTCCGTTCTGACACACTACCAGAGCCACGGCCCCTAAGATTGCTGCCAGCCTTTTTCCACTGTGTCTCATTACTGTAAGTCTCCTTTCATCGTCTCATATAGTACTCTCGGTATTACTCAACCTATTATAAACGGTATTTTTTTGCTTTTGGTCTACTTCCAGTAGAAAATACCGGAAATAATTCCTTATGTGTCCCTACTCGCTGCGCGGCCCGCATGCTGCGTCAGCAGAAATTTCCTTATGCGGGACTGCGCATAAAAAAAAGACAAAAACACCTGCGCATTTTCGTCCTCTCTCACCTTATTCAAATCATAGGCCGTTCATAATAATAGGAATTTTTCCGCGTATAACCGATTTCCCTGTAATTCAGAATCTGCTCTGAATTTCCGATGAAAAGCATCCCGCCCGGAACCAGCGACTGATAAAACTTCCTAAATACCGTGTCCTTTGCTTCCTCCGTAAAATAAATCAAAACATTACGGCAGACAATCATGTGATAATACCCTCTCGGGTAATCATTCGAGAGCAGATTGTGTTCTCTGAATTCTACCTTTGACTTAATGTCATTGGAAATCTGATAGGAAAGCCCTACCTTGGTAAAATATTTTTTCTTCAAATCCGCCGGAACCGCCGCAATGCTCTTTTCACTGTAAAGACCGGTTCTGGCTTTGGCAATCACCTGCTTGTCCAAATCCGTGGCCACCACATGAATCATATATAACGGAATATATCTGGATAATGCCATCACAAGGGAGTACGGCTCATCCCCTGTAGAACAGGCCGCACTCCAGATTCTTAAACTTTTGCCAAACTTATCCATCAGCTCAGGTATGACTGTTCTCTCCATAATCTGCCACTGATCTGTATCTCTGTAAAATTCCGAAACATTAATCGTCAGGTAATTCACGAACTCCTCAAATTTCGTTCTGTCCGTCTTAAGTACCTGCATATAATTCTCGTAACCCTTAATGCCATGCTTAGCAATGAGCGCGTCTATCCTGCGCTTCATCTGCTGTTCCTTATAAGCATTCAGATCGATTCTTGTCAGTCCGAATACGGCGCTCTTAAACTGTTCATACCCATAAGCCATAAAATTCTGCCCTGCTTTATTCTTCTATGTCAGCCGCTGCTGCTTCCACATCCACGCTGACAGCCTCAGGCTCCTGCGCCGGCTTCTCTTCTTTCTCCTCAGCGGACTGGTTCAAAAGTGCCTTAATGCTCAGACTGATCTTCTTGTCCTCGCTCTTAAAGTCAACTACTTTGGCAGTAACCTCATCGCCTACCTTGAGGACATCCGAGGGCTTCTCGATATGCTCCTTGGAAATCTGGGAAACATGAAGAAGCGCATCCACTCCCGGCTCTAACTCAATAAACGCCCCAAAGTCTGTCATCCTGGCAACCTTACCCGTCACCTCGTTCCCGATCGCATACTTCTCGTCCGCGTTCGTCCAGGGGTTGTCCTCCTCAAACTTAAGGCTGAGGGCAACCTTGGTGCCGGAAATATCTTTAATGAAGGTTCTGACCTGATCCCCAACCTTGAATACCTTCCTGGGATTTTCTACACGTCCCCAGGACATCTCGGAAATATGAAGGAGACCGTCTGCGCCGCCAATATCAATAAACGCACCGAAATCCGTCACGTTCTTCACAACGCCTTCCACCACATCGCCAATATGGATGCTCTCAAGAAGCTTTCTCTGCAGCTCCGCCTTCTCGGCCACGAGAAGCTGCTTACGATCACCGATATATCTTCTTCTCTTAGGATTGTACTCGCTGATTACAAACTGAATCTCCTGGCCTGCATATTTGGTCAGATCCTTTTCATAAACATCAGACACAAGGCTTGCAGGGATAAAGATTCTGATCTCATCTATCACAACACTGAGACCGCCTTCCAGGACTCTTGCCACCTTGGCGGTAAGAACCTCCTTGTTATTGAAAGCTTCTTCAATTCTCTTATTGCCGCGGTCTGCAGCCAGTCTTTTGTAGGTCAGGGTAACCTGTCCCTCGCCGTCATTCACCTTAAGGACCTTAACCTCCATGGTATCGCCCGGCTTGGCCACCGTGGTCAAATCCACGTTGGATTCATTGGTATATTCGTTTCTGGTCAGGACACCGTCAGACTTATAGCCAATGTTAAGAATGATTTCTTCCGGTTTCACATCAATGACCGTACCCTCGATCACCTCTCCTGTATGTATTGTCTTTAATGATTCTTCCAACATTTGTTCAAAAGTTAATTCTGACATAATTTTGAACCTCCTCAATAATATTGTTAGGGGTGGAAGCCCCCGCAGTAATACCCACCA